>JAFXDO010000012.1 GCA_017563195.1 Clostridia bacterium
CGAAGGACTCTGGGAGTACTCCACAGAATCGCTTTCCTGTCTTTCGGTTTACCACGAAACCGACTCGACCGAGCAAAACGTTTCCTACCGCACCCTGATCCTTAAGTCGGAAAGCGAGGGAACAGATAAATTAAGCTTCACCTTGAACGGCGAGGAAATCGAATATTCGGTCAAGGTAACCAAGGACGACAAGGGTGTGCTTCGCATCAAGGTCGTCAACAATAATGAAGAAGAATCGGGTGAACCCATACAAGTGGATAACGGACTTTACATAAAAATGCCCGAAAGCGGCACCCTTAAGATAGCGCAGTTTGCAGACCTGCACTTCGGTACCGAGGGCAAGCCCTACCAGAACGACAAGGAAGAGCGCACAAAGGCGTATATGAAGTATATCGCCGAGAATCACAAGCCCGACCTTATCGTCTGCTCGGGTGACAACATAATGTCGACAGGCGTAAACGCGCTTGAGGAGTTCGCAGAGCTTATGGACAGCCTCGAGACCCCCTGGACCTTCGTTTACGGCAACCACGACGCCGAATCGAACGCAAGCGGATTTTCGAAGAAGGAGCTTTCCAAGTTCCTTGCCGAAAGCGATTCGCCCTATCTTCTCTACAGCGAGGACTACGTCGAGGAGGCAAGCAACCGCTACGGCAACTTCTCGATCTCGGTGCTCAACAACAGCGGCACTAAGCTTCTTGGCGCGATACTGCTCTTTGACGCAGGTGTCTATTCCTATTCCAAGTCGGATTACGAATCGATAACCAAGGGTCAGATCGCGTGGTACGAAAGCGAGCTCGACCTGCTAAACAAGAGCTACGACGGCGAAATGCTTCCCACCATCGTGTTCTCACACATCCAGCTTCCCGAATTTCACGAGGCTTATCTCAAGGCAGAAAAGGGCGACGGTGCCGAATTCGTGATCAAGCAGGCTCTTTCGACCGCAGATATCAACGAGATCAAGGGCGGCGGCCCCACGCTTGAAAACACAGGTCTTTACGACGTTATGGTAAGCAAGGGCAGCACCAAGGCGTTCCTTGTAGGCCACGCACACACCTTTGATTTTCAGGTGAAGATGGACGGCATCCTTCTCGGCTTCGGCCCGCAGACGGGATTTTCGACCCTCTTCCCCAACAACGACCTCCCGAGACGCTCCTACGTTTACAACGTAGATAAGGACTTCGGCATCACGACCGAGGTTGCAACCGAGCCGGGCGATAGACTCGGGCTCACCTTCTGCGGCACCTACGACGGTGCGGCGACCTATGACGAGGCAAGCGGCAGCTACAAGGCAACGCTCACCTTCAATGCCGGCAACGACATTGTATTCGGCTTCAACGGTACAAGACTTAAGCTTGCAGATATCACGTTAAACGGCGCAATTGCCGAAAACGCGGCAAGCGCAGGCTCTGACAAGCTTTACCCCGCAAGCGATATCGAGCTCGTATTCAACGGCAAGCCGAGAAGCTTCACCTTCGTATACGACCCCGACACCAAAACACTCGATATCACCTCGACAGAGATCGAGGCGAACCCCGACGCACCCACCTCAATAGTTGCAAAGACGCTCAACCTTGACGCAGGCGCAGACGCCATCGCGCTCTGGACCAAGGCAGGCACCAAGATCTGCGAGGTCACCAACACCCAGACCGGCGAAAGCTCCTGGATCGGCAACGGCTGGAGATATTACGTCGTCGTCGACGCAGAGGGCAGGATCGCATATGCGGTACAATGGCCCAACAGCGGCTACGGCGGACCCGCAGGCAGCGGATATTACTGCGACAGCTATTACAGCGATTACACCAAGAACCCCGCAATAAAGCTTCTCGACGGCTATGCAAACGACTGGGCAGAGGGCGGAATCGGCTACAATCTCTTTGAAATTGTCATTCCCGAGGGCGGCTTTGCCATCACCTCGCACGGCGAAACCAACTACGACATCGTCGATATGCTCTCGCAGGGCAAGGTAAGCAATTACGATATTTCGAATATCAATACCCGTTCGATCTACGATAGCGATATCAGACTTGCCTACGACGCAAACACCAAGACCATTTCGGTTTCGGTTGACGACTAATAAAAACGGCTTGAAACAAAAACGCGACAGTTTAACTGCCGCGTTTTTTGTTTATTTGTCTTCGATGTTATAATATGGGTACCAAGTCACGTTTCCGTCGTTCAAGTCGTATTTGAGAATGCCGGATGCACCGCCGATATAATAGCTGTCGTTCAATTTTACCATAGAGTTTGGCCTTATATAGAACATACTGTCAGGCTGACACAACTCGGTGACCTTTCCGCTGGGATCAACAGAGCATATCGCCTTGTTGGTTGCAACTATAATATTATCTCCGTCCCACATAAATGCCATCGGAACAGAATCTAATTCTGCAAACAGCTCGATTTTATACTCTTCCTCGGCATCGGAAAATTTGTATATTTCACCACCGTTATCCGTCAAATACGGCAATCCCGTAACAATATACGTTTCGGGCCCCGTGTCGTAAAAACCGAGTTTATCATAAAACACATGTCGATTCAAAAAGCCTCGGCAATTTTTTTCGTTAATCATTGTCGTTTTATCTTTTATCACGGGTTCGTCGTCAACATATTCAATTTCTTGATCCACCAGCAACGTAAAGCCGGCAAATTCCCCCTCATCGTAGCCTATCAAAGAATATCGATAGGTCCTTATGTAATGAACCGGCGGTTCCACGTATTCCTCAAGATACAATTTGCCGTCACGCTCATATATAGACAAAGTAGGACCATTATAGCAATCCGTCGCGTCGGCGATAAATCGGTTCTCGAGCCACTGCGCGTCGATCTCTTTTGCCTCAAGCTTTGTGAAAACGTCCGAATTAAGCTCAAGAACGTCCTTGCTCTTGCAAGAAACCAAAAGAGAAAAAGCTATACATAACAAGATCAAAACCGAAATTTTACGGTATATTTTCATACTATACACCTCCTTGATTATTATTTTAACATAAATCTGTACTCTATTCCATTTTCATAATATATGAATTTGTTTTTGGATTTTTGTTTGTTTTAACAAAAGAAACGCGACAGTTTAACTGCCGCGTTTTTTGTTTATTCGGGTTGAATTTCGGGTTCGTTCGGTTCGGTTGGTGCTTCGGGTTCAACAGATGTCTCGGGCACTTCGGGTGTTTCGGGCGCTTCGGAAGTTTCGGGTGTTTCGGAAATTTCGGGTGTTTCGGGTACTTCGGGCGCTTCGGGCGCTTTAGGAGCCTCAGGAGCCTCGGGAGTCTCGGGAGTCTCGGGCATCACCGCCTTTTCAAGCTCCTCGGATGAGACGATATGCGTTTCGTCGGAAATGCTTTCGGAATTGTCGGTATTTATGCCGCGTTTCTTTTCGATGCGTTCCTTTTCCTTGTCGACGATGCCGCTGAAGGAGTCGCGGTCGAGCTCGAGGCTTTCCTGACCGACCACCGACTGATCGGCAAAGGCGTTGAATATTGCCTGCTTCTTTTCAAGAAGCTCGGTGACGCGCTCGTCGACCGTCTCATCGCCCAAAAGTCTGTAAACAAGCACGCTTCTCGCCTGACCCATACGGTAGGCACGCGATATCGCCTGATTCTCGATAGAGGGCTTGAACTGCGGCTCGCACAGAATAACCACGCTTGCCGACTGGATATTAAGACCCGTGCCGCCCGACTGTATCTGTGCAACAAGCACGGATCCCGCAGGTGCTTTGTCAAATTCATCTATTATCTCCTGACGGCGTTGAGGCGGGATAGAGCCGTTTATCGGCTCAAGACAGCGGTCGCCCAAGAATTCGCGGATGACGCGGATGGTCTCGAGATAGAAGGAGAAGACTATTATCTTTCTTCCCTCCTCCTCTGCCTCCTCGACGATCTCCTTAAGTCTCAATGCCTTCGAGGAGTTATTGAGATCGGGAACGTTCCAGGAAACACGCCGTACCGCGGTATAGTCGCCGTCGAGCACCGCCTGCTCGTAAATGTCCTCCTCCTCGGGGAGCAGGGCGCACCATTCGCGGTTCTCGATAAGCTCGGGAAGCTCGGTAAGCACGTCGTCGCGCTTTCTTCTGTAATACACGGGTGCGACGTTTTCGCGGAACTGAGGAGCCGACGACATAAACGCCATACCCTCGACCTGCGTCGCGATATCCGAGCGGAGCACGCGGATGAGCGAGATCATTTCCTCGACTCGGTTTTCAAGCGCGGTACCCGTCATAAACAGCATTCGCTCGGCGTGGCGGGCAAGCCGCACGGTGTTGGCGGTACGCTTCGCCTCGGGATTTTTGATATAGTGAGCCTCGTCAACTGCGAGCATCGTATATTTGAATCTATCGTCAAGCTTGAAAAAGCCTGTGGTTTCATACGTGGTAACGGCAACGCCGCCGTTTGCGCGCCATTCCTCGATAGCATCCTCCTTATCCGAGCCGTGAACCTTGATAACGGGAAGGTCGGAATGCTTCTTTATTTCGCGGCACCAGTTGGTGATAACGCTTGCGGGACATACGACCGCAAAATGCGTTCCGCCGTCGTTGCGGAGCGAGACCATAGCCGCGATTGCCTGAACCGTTTTACCTAAGCCCATTTCGTCGCCCAAAAGCACCTGCTTCTGATGAAGAATATACTTCGCGCCCCATTCCTGATAGCGTCTAAGCGTGCAGGAAAGACCGTTAAGATGAAGCGGCTCGAGCTGTATTTCGTGCGCAAGGTCCTCGGGAAGCCCGTAGACGGTATCGTCACCGCCGACGAAGACGGGGTTTATCCTTTCAAGCGCGGTCGAATAGCTGACCGGATCCTTAATAAAGTCCTCCCACGCCTGATTTGCAATGGTTTTTCTTATCGCGTCAAGCGTCTTGAGGTCGGCTTCGCTCTGAGAGAAATATTCGCCGTTTCTCAATGCCTCGAGCCGTCCGTATGCGGCGACGGCGTTATCCTTCTTTTCACGCGAGGAGAACATCCACTTGAGTCCGCCCATAGCGGGAGCGAGAGCAAGGCAGTCGGATTCGATATTACCTTTGTTGTTGACGATGCGCTTCTTGCACGCCTTCATAGGCGCAAGGCTGTATTTGTATTTATACAACGCGAGCACAAGCTTGTCGCTTCGCGCATTTCGGTTGTCCGCGCTTATGGTTATCTTTACCTGCTTTGATGCAGTCGTCGCGTATTCGTTGACGACCTTTTTGATAAGCCTTGCAGATTCGGGGCTGATGCCGCTTATCTTCGAGAGCTGGCTTGCCTTGACACGGTAAACGTCGGCGAGCGTGTTATAGCCGTTATCGCGCAGGAGCTTGGTTTTGATGCCCCTTTTGTCGCGGTTGAGCTCCTCGACGGGAGCGTTCTTCAAAAGCCTCATCGCGCCGAGCGCGACCATTTCGTTTGCCGCGGACTCGACCTCCTTTTTATAACCCTCCGCCACAACGACCGAGTCTATCATATTTTTAAGAAGCGTTGAATGCTGGTCGGCAAGACGCTTTGCATTGCCCGAATCTATCGGCTTTGCCATATCTTTCCCTCTTTCCCATATTCAAAAGGACTGTGGATCAGCCCTTGGTTTTTGCTTCGTGATATTCCTTTTCGGTGTTTACGCTCCATATCCCCGACT
Source organism: Clostridia bacterium (assembly GCA_017563195.1). Taxonomy (GTDB): domain Bacteria; phylum Bacillota; class Clostridia; order Oscillospirales; family CAG-382; genus Coliplasma. The sequence goes on from JAFXDO010000012.1 coordinate 5,596, forward strand.
TATCGTCGCTTCCCGAAAGTATACACCTGACAGCCTCGAACGAGGTGCACATCGAATGATCGAGATTGTTATATCTGTGCTGACCGTTTCTGCCGATGCAGTACAGATTTTTGATCCCGCTCAGATATTTTACGAGCTTGTCCATTTCGGAATAGCTGTCGAAATAAGCGGGGTACGCCTTTTTCACTCTTTCACGGTGATAGTCGATAACGTCGTCCGCAGATTCGATAAGACCGATCGCGACCATTTCGCGTTTTGCAAGCTCGGCGAATCCGTCCTCACTCATATTCCAGTATTCGTCGCCCTCGGTAACGAAATATTCAAGCCCGATCCACACGGTATTCTCAAGATCCTTGACCATGTAAGGCGACCAGTTATTATATATCTGGAACCTGCCCATCGTGACGCTTCTGTCGTGAACGTAGACCCAGTTATCGGGAATTATGCCCGAAACCGTTTTACGTTTGGTCTTGTTCGTAAGCGCAAGCCGCTTGACCAGCACGCCGAGCGTGATATAGTCGCGATAGGGTAAGCCCGACGCGATCTCACGCTCCTTTTCGGGCACGTCGTTCATGCCCTCGACAAGGTCCTTTATCGGCATAGACGAAAGCAAAACGTCGCATTCGAGCGTATGCTCGACTCCGTCGCTTTCATAGGTCACGCCTGTAACTGCGTCGTGCTCGTTCTTGTGTATCCTTACGACCCTGCTGTTTTTGAGTATCCTGCCGCCCATTTTCAAAATCTCGCATGCGGCTGTCTCCCAAAGCTGACCCGGGCCGAGCTTAGGGTACTTGAACTCCTCTATAAGCGAGGTCTCGACCCTGCGGTTCTTCTTATTCGGAAAAAGCTTCGAGAGCATATCGCGAATTATCGCCACGACAGAAAGCCCCTTCACGCGCTGTGCGCCCCAGGAGGCGTCTATCTCACGCGGGTGCCTGCCCCAAAGATTTTCGGTGTAGTGCTCGAAAAACATCGAGTAAAGCTTTTTGCCGAATCGGTTTATATAAAAGTCCTCGAGCGATCTTTCCTCGCGCTTGAAAACGACAGACTTGAGATAGGAAAACACGACAACGATATCGTTCTTAAGACCCATATTCATAAAGGTCTCCCATTTGAGCGATATCGGGTAATCAAAGAACTTTTTATCGAAGTAAATGCGCGAGACCCTTCCGCGCGTCAGCATCACTCGATCCTCACGCTCGGGGTCGGGACCGTTATCCGAAAGGGTCACGTCACGTCCGAGCAGGATATCGTCGTACGACGGTGCGCCCTGCATCGGAAGCAGGCTTTCCCACCAGGCGTTGACCTCGGGTATCTTGGAAAAGAAGCGATGACCGCCCATATCCATACGGTTGCCCTTGTAGTTGACGGTCTTTGAAATGCCGCCGATATCGCCGCTTTCCTCGAGCACGGTAACCTCGTATTCATCGCTTTGCTTCAAAAGCTCGTACGCCGCGGTAAGACCCGCAGGTCCCGCGCCGATGACGATTGCGGTTTTTGCCATACTCATTCTCCCTTGTAAATAAGGAGCTTGCGTCCGACGTAGTTCCAGATAAGCACGACACCTGCCGCGAAGCAGCTTATGAACATAAACATAAAGGTATCCTCTTTGCCTACTGAGAACAAATTACAGCCGAGCTGTGTAATGGCAATGTTGATAAGCAGTCCCACCAGCGAAACGGCAAGGTAGATAAGGAAGGGCTTGAGTCCCTTTCCCTTTTCCTTCTGCCCCTCCTCTGTAAAGACGAAGAATATCGAGATTATATAATTGACTATCAGTCCGACGGTAAAGCCCGCCGCGGTGGCGAGAGTGACGCGGACCTCGTTCTCGAAGCCGAAGATCGAAAACACGCCCATATTCTCGGGCAAAACGAAGGAGTGCAGCAGTGTCTTCGTGATAAGGTCGAAAACGAACGCACTTCCGCCTGCGACAAGATAGCGGAGCATTTCCTTAATCAGCTTTTCATACTTTTTAAACATAATATCACCGAATACATAATACACCCGTTAAGCCTATTTGTCAACCGATAAAACCCTTGGGCACTAACGCAAAAAAGGACGGAAGGCATTATTCCTTCCGTCCCTGCCGTTTTTTTCTTTTACTTTTTCTTCTTAACTATAACGAACACAATTACGCCGATCATAACGACAGCGCCGCCGGCTATCGCCGCGATGATGCCGCCCGAAAGACCGTCGCTTTCCTTCTCGTTCGAAGGAGCATAGGAGCTTGTGCCTGCAGGCTTTTTGCTTTCCTCGGACACCTCGGAGGATTCCGACTTATCCTCGGACACCTCAGAGGATTCAGCCTCGGAGGATTCGTCGCCGTCGGGCTCGGGTGCAACGTAGGGGGTGAATTCAAGCTTGTCGGTGCCGTCGTCGAGTGCAAGATATCCATCCTCGTCGAAGCTTGCCTCAAGCGTTGCCGCTTCGATATCCTCGCTTTCGGAAATAAGCGTTACCTTGTTGCCGTCGACACGGTATTCGCCCGAATCGCGCATTGCGGGCTCGGTGTTAACAGGGTCAACGTCGTATTCTGCCTTGGAGTAGAAAAGGCTTTCGTACTTGCCGGAGTCGAACTTATATACTGCAACGACGGTGTCGATCTCTGCGATCCATTCGCCCTGAATGTCCGCATCGGGAACAGCCGCCTCGTATTCGTCCATAACCTCGGGCTCCTCGCCTGAGGTATACTTGGCTACAGAAAGCTCGGTAAAGCCGACCCATTCGTAAACGTTGGAGTAGTAGCGCCATTCGTTATCCTCGGGGATCTCTGCGAAGTTAAAGGTAAGGCGTACGCACTTTGCGGTGATCTCCTTGGAAAGCGGGATCATTCTCTCTACAACGTCGCAGTTATGGGAGGTATCGTCAAGCTTGTATTCATCAAGCTCGACCGTGCGGAAATAGTGGTCGCCGCCGACCTTATCCCAGCTCTTGCCGTTGTTGGAATATTCAACGGTAACGGCGTTGTTGCCGGGGATGGCAACGCAGGCGTTGGTTTCGTGAAAAAGTGCAACGTAGATAGCGTCGAAGGTGACCTTTTCATTGTATTCAAGCACGAAGGAATAGGTGGGGATATCCTCGGGTGCCTGCTCGACCATAAAGCTCGAAAGGCTTGTATCCTTCATATTTTCCTCGTACTTGGGCTTGATGTAATCGTTGCAGACGAGCACGATTCCGTCCTCGTTGTGCGCACCTACGTCCAAAGCTGCGTCGCCGTCGATAAGGCACTCAATGGTGCTCTTTCCGCGGGGATGCGCGCTTGCGGTGGAGGTGGAGTTGTTTTCGAAGCCGACTCTGTCGGCGGGGATAAGCGTAAATACAGTGTCTCCGTCGTCAAAGGTCGCGTCCGCGGAAGCGAAAACGCAAAGAAGCGACGTGAGCATCAATGCGGCGATAACAGCCGCGAGCATTTTTTTCATAGCAATCTCCTTAAAAGCTTTTATCCCTAATATATTACCATTCGGAAGGACTTTAAGCAATCGGCAAAAGGCACAATAATCGCCGGCCGATTTTGTTGATTTTAAAAGCGCACAAAAAACAAAAACCGAGGCATCAGCCTCGGTCTTGATTTAACCTTTTAGCCTTCTACGGAAGAATCTGCAGCGGAGGAGTCAGCTGCGTCGGAGGATTCAACCGCTTCAGAGGAAGCTGCCTCGGACGATACCGCCTCAGAGGATGCCGCGGAGGATTCTGCAGAGGAGTCTGCATCGGAGGATGCTGCTGCGGAGGATTCGGTAACAGAGGATTCGGTGCCCGAGGTGTCCTTGTTTTCAGCAGGATCGATAGTGCCGATGATGTAGAGAGCGAGAATAAGTACTACGAAAACGATCGCAACGATGAGGGTGATCTTCTGATAAGACTTTTCCTTACCGCCGATGTTGTTCTTAGCGAGATAGGATTCGGACGCGCCCTGACCTGCGATAGAGGTGCCGAGACCGCGACGCTTACCCTGCTGCAGACCGATGAGCCAGATAAGTCCGATAGCGAGCACGAGAAGTACTGCGCCGATGATGTATTCCAAAGTGCTGATCATGATTATAATTCCTTTCAATATATACCGTTTCTTAAGCGCCTAAGGACATAAAACCTCACGGCGGCTAAAGTAGATATTACCACATTGGTTTGTCAAATGCAATACCCACATCAAAATTTAATAATTTGTTCACAATTAGGGAATCTCACGCGTGCTGCTCTTGGGGTCGGGCTTGACCTTTTTGTCCCTGCCGTCCGATTTCGGCTTTTTGGGAGTCTTGGGCGACTTGGGCGACTTACCCTTTGTGCCGTTATCGCCGCCTTGACGCTTTCTTGCTCTCTGCACACCGCGGATGACCGCCATCACCACCGAGTAAACGAGCCAGAGACCCACGATACCGAGCAGGATATAGAGAAGCTTGAGAAGCGGGCCCTCCATAAAACCCTTTACCGAATCGAGCGCGCTCTTGAGTCCGTCGGAATCGACGTTATCCTTTACGACCGCGTCGACCGTTGCAAGCTCGATGCCGTTGTAGCTGTAGACGATGGTGCCGACCTTCATGCCCGCGGATACCGGTGCGTCGATCGTGTCGTACTCGACGCCGTTGAATTCCTTTTTGAAGACGACGGCGGTATCGTAGGTAAGCTGCATATCGGGCTCGATCCCATCGATATCGAGCACCAGTCTTTCGACGTTTTCACCGGGAACGACTCTTACGTACGACGAGCCGCCCGCGTTTACGCGAAGCTCACCGACGATATCCTCGGTCGTGGC
>JAFXDO010000013.1 GCA_017563195.1 Clostridia bacterium
ACGGCTATCTTGATCAAAATTACTACCCGACGCTTAAAAACGGCGCGATGCGTGTCGACGCCGTCTCCCCCTTATCCGACACCGAATCGGTCATCAAAAGAACTCTCGAGTTCGCAAAGGAAAAGATAAACAACTTCGTCCTCGGAAACGGCGGCTGTGACGACGCAACCGCGGCTGAGGCTCTTAACAAGATAAACGCGGCGCTGCTCACGCTCGATGGCGGGATCGATCTCGACGCGATCCGGACGCTTGAAAGCGAGCTTGCGATGCTCTTTGCGGCAAGCAACGCCAAGGCGTCGGTGCTGACCGAGCTTGAAGCCGCTGTCAAGGCGTCGCTTCTCCACCGCGAATTCGTCCCCGTCACCCTCCCCGACGACCCCGAAGACGATGAATCAAGCGAGCCCGAGGAATCGAGCGAGGCAGACGACGAAAGTGAAGCCGTTTCAGACGAATCGTCCACCGACGAATCGGCTCCCGACGTGCAAAAGACAAGGAAGAGGATCGACGTCGGAAGCCTGCTCATCTATCTCTTCGTAGGCATCACCCTCGTTGCCTCTGTCGCGGCGATGCTCGTTGCTATAAAGCGCAAAAGCAAGCGCCCCAAGGGTATGCATATGCCCAAGGCGAGCAAAAGAGAGGATAACGAAGAATAATTTGCATCAAACTGTTGACTTGGATGCAAATTTGTAGTATAATTAATCGAATTTAAACCGAAATACGGAGGAAATTATGAAACATATCAAGACTCTCAACACCCGTAACCTCTGCGAAAGCGCTAAAAACGGCGGATGCGGCGAATGCCAGACCTCCTGCCAGTCCGCTTGCAAGACCAGCTGCGGCATCGCTAACCAGCAGTGCGAAAACAAAAAGGAAAGCAAATAAGTCATTAGGAAAGTGCCGCCGCAAGGCGGCATTTTTTCATAAAGGTGCAAAATGATCCATCAGTATAAATTAAACGGATACAATATCGTTATCGACGTCTGCTCGGGCTCGGTGCACGTGGTCGACGACGTCGTGTACGATATGATCCCTCTTTTTGAAAACACCGACAGAGAATCGCTCATTTCGCAAATCAGCGAAAAATACGTCGGCGTCGACGGCATCACGAGCGACGATATAAACGAATGCTACGAGGGCATCTGCGAGCTCCGCGATACGGGCAGGCTTTTCGTCGAGGACAGCTACAAGCCCATGGCGGGCGAGCTTAAGAAAAGGACCTCGGGCGTCATCAAGGCGCTCTGCCTTCACGTCGCGCATACCTGCAACCTGAACTGCTCCTACTGCTTCGCAAGTCAGGGCAAATATCACGGTGAAAGAGCGCTGATGAGCTTCGAAACAGGCAAGCGCGCACTCGATTTTCTTATCGAAAACTCGGGCACGCGCCATAATCTCGAGGTCGACTTCTTCGGCGGCGAGCCGCTGATGAACCTCGACGTCGTCAAGCAGCTTGTCGAATACTCAAGAAGCATCGAAAAGCAGCACAACAAGCACTTCCGCTTCACGCTGACGACTAACGGGCTGTTGATCGACGACGAGCTTATCGATTTTGCCAACCGCGAAATGGACAACGTCGTGCTCTCGCTTGACGGCAGAAAGGAAATCCACGACAAATTCCGCGTCGACTATGCAGGCAACGGAAGCTTTGACAGGATCGTCCCCAAATTCAAAAGGCTCGTCGATGCCAGAAACGGCAAGAATTACTATATGCGCGGCACCTTCACCAAGCACAACCCCGATTTTCTTACCGACATAAAGGTGATGCTCGACCTCGGCTTCAACGAGCTCAGCATGGAGCCCGTCGTTTGCGCCAAGGGCGACGAAAGCGAGCTTACCGACAAGGAATTCCCGCTCCTTTGCGAGCAGTACGAATCGCTTGCCAAGCTTATGCTCGAGCGTGAGCGCGAGGGACGCCCCTTCACCTTTTATCACTATATGATCGACCTTACCGGCGGTCCCTGCATCTACAAGCGCATCTCGGGCTGCGGCTCGGGGACCGAATATATGGCGGTCACCCCGTGGGGCGATCTTTACCCCTGCCATCAGTTCGTCGGCGACGAAAAATTCAAGCTCGGCGACGTATGGAACGGCGTTGACAATTTAGAAATACAAAACGAATTTATGAAGTGCAACGTCTACACCCGCAAGGAATGTAACGATTGCTGGGCACGCCTTTACTGCTCGGGCGGCTGTGCGGCTAACGCATACCACGCGACGGGATCGGTAAACGGCGTCTACGAATACGGCTGCAAGCTCTTCCGCAAGAGGATGGAATGCGCGATCATGGTCGCCGCGGCAAAGCAGCTCGGTGACGTCTGATGGACAACCGCGAGCGCGTTACTACCCCAATCTGCGATTTTGTAAGGCACTATGCCGAATCGAACCCCGCGCGGCTTCATATGCCGGGGCATAAGGGAAACGGGATCTTAGGCGTCGAAGAACTTGATATTACCGAGATCGACGGAGCCGACAGCCTCTTCCACGCGTCGGGAATAATCGAAGAAAGCGAAAGCAACGCGTCAAGCATATTCGGCGCGAGAACCTTTTATTCGACCGAGGGCTCATCGCTCTGCATCCGCGCGATGGTGTATCTTGCCCGTCTTAAGGGAGTAAGACGCATCGTCGCGACACGCAACGCGCACAAGACCTTTATTTCGGCGTGCGCGCTTATGAATATTGAGGTGGTATGGCTCTACCCTCGCGAAAACAGCCTGCTTTCCTGCGATTTCGACCCGAACGAGCTTGAATACGCACTGAAGCGCGGCAACGCCGACTGCGTCTATATCACGAGCCCCGATTACTTGGGCTCTGTCGCCGATATAAAAACGGCGTCAAGCATCTGCAAAAAATACAATAGGCTTTTACTTGTCGATAACGCGCACGGCGCATACCTCAAGCTGCTTCCCGAATCGCTCCATCCCATCGACTTGGGTGCCGATATCTGCTGTGATTCGGCGCACAAGACGCTCCCCGTGCTGACGGGCGGCGCATATCTTCAGGTTTCAAAGCACAACGCGTTTTTTGTCGAAAATGCGAAAAACGCGCTGTCACTCTTCGCCTCGACAAGCCCGTCCTACCTCATCCTGCAGTCGCTCGATGCGGCAAACGCGGTTATGGAGAGCTTCAAAGCTTCACTTCTCGGGTTCATCCCGACGGTCGAGGAATATAAGTCGCGGCTTGCAGAATCGGGCTATGCCCTCATAGGCGACGAATTGCTCAAGCTTACGATCAACACGAAAAAATATGGCTATTTCGGTCATGTTTTCGCAAAAATCCTCAAGGAATACTCGATAATCCCCGAATTTTACGATAACGACCATATTGTTTTTATGCTCTCGCCGACAGACGAAGCATCGCTTCGCAGGCTCTGCGACCTGCTCCTTTCGATAGAAAGGCGCGAATCCATCGACCTATCTCCCCCTGCGATACCGCGCGGTGCTTGCGCCGTTTCGATGCACGACGCGCTGTACCTCGAAGGCGAGGTCATCGACGCCAAGGACAGCCTTGACCGCGTGTTCGCCTCCTTCAACGTCGCCTGCCCGCCCGCAGTCCCCTGCGTGACGCTCGGCGAAAGGATAGGTATCGACGCGATTAAATGCTTTGAATACTACGGCATCGAAAAAATCCGCGTCCTCAAGGACAAAAATATTTGAATTTTGTGACATTTTTAACCTTTTTGCGTCTTAATTGGTGAGTGATCACCGAGGAGGTTTATATGAAAGCAAAAAATGCAATAATGACGGCGATTCCGATCGTCCTCTGCCTGCTGCTCCTGCTCGTTCCCATACTCGAGCTCGTCGGGCTTTGCAAGGGCTACGAATTTTCGCTGAATAACGAGCTTGTCATCGTCATCGTGCAGGCGGTTCTCGCCGTCGGCGCGCTCGTTGCCTTCCTCGTGATCAAGCCCGAGCCCAACCTTGCCTGCAGGGCAGCGCTTCTGCTCGCTGCTCCCATCGCAGTCGCAAACGCGCTCTGCTTCGTGGATTCCGAAAGCGTTGCCTCGCTCATTATCGCGCTGATCTGCGGCGGCTGTGTCTTTACGCTTTATATCAGATTCCTCCCCGACAGCAACCTCAAGGCGGCAAGCGCCGTTATCTCGGTGCTTCTCACGATACTGCTCGCCGTGCTTTTCGTCTGGGGACTTATCTACGGCTCGGTCATCAAACAGAAGACGGTGCACGAGGAGATCGCCTCGCCAAACGGTGAATATATCGCCGTTGTCTGCAGTGAAAAGGCGCTTTTCGGTACCGATACCGTCATTTATATCCGCAAGGCAGCCCCCGAGGGAAAGGCGCTTTTCGGCTCCTACCGAGTGCCGGATATGCAGGTTTACGAGGGGGAGGACCACGAGGTCAAATCCGCCGTTCTTTCCTGGCTCGACGATGAAACGCTGATAATCAACGACCGTGCCTACAGGGTCGTCAAGACCGCAAAAGAATAATAAGGCAATAAAAAAGCAAGCTTCACAGAGCTTGCTTTCTTTTTTATTCGAAATATTTTCTTTTTGCCAGAAGATAATCGAAAATATCGATATTTCCGCTGTTATCGATATCGGCAAGCCGCTTCTGCGCGTCACTTAGCGTGAGCGTACCGAAGTAGGCGCGCTTGATAAGCATAACGTCGACCGAATCGAGCCTGCCGTTCATATCGACGTCGCCCGGCTCGAACCCGTCGACCATCCCGTAAAAGGACGCGATGACAGCCGCCTCGACCTCGGCAAGCGCCCTTAAATTGGCGTCGTCAAGAAGCCAGAGCGACGCGTTCCTGTTGGTGTGGAAGGAATGCTCGATAATATAATACGCCCCGCATCCGACGCTTCTCGCACCCCTCAGCACGCCGTAATATTCATCGTCCCCGCTCGAGCTCCTGCGAGTCTTGACGCTGCCCTTGCTCACGCCCATCAGCTCTGACACGGCGTTGATAAGTACGCTTCCGAGCTCGTAAACGCGACCGTTCATATCGATCGGACCGTAGACGTCGACACGGTCGACGCTTTCGCTGTTTGCCGCGTTGGAGTGAAGCGAAATGAAGAGATCATACCCCGCCGCCTTCCTGCCTCGTGCAGTGACCGCAAGGTCGGTCTCCTGTTCCTCCCTTGTCCTCCCGACGGTAAAGCCGTATCGCGCAAGAGCGTCGGAAAGATACTCGCAAAGTCGCCACATCGCGACCGATTCATAGTATTCGGGCGTCACGGGACTTCGATTGCGTTGCCCGTAATGCCCTGCATCAAGCATTATTTTCATGCTTTTCTCCTTTCGTTTATTGCCCCCTGAGCCTTATGCTCTGTTATCAGTATATAAAAAAACCGCAGATATTGCATCCGCGGTTTTTCCTGCTTTATTCCTATTAAAATCCAATCGAAATCCCGAAAATATCCAAATCAGACGAAATCTATCCTTTCGCCGACGCTTTCGGCGCGTGCTCTGCCGTTCGTCGCATCGATTATTTCGCGGATGAACAGCTCGCTTTTTTCCTTTTTGACCGTGAAAACCATATCGATGTCGGTCGAAAAGATGCTTTCCTCGGTCCTCGCGCCGAAGAACGACGCAAGCGGGATTATTTTTTGATAGTCGGAGTAATTGGCGTGCACAGATACGACGGTGTATTCACCGACCTCGTTCACGCCCGCCTCCTTCAATACCCCCGACGCCGCGGAGGTGTAGGCGCGTACCAGACCGCCCGTGCCCAAAAGTATGCCGCCGAAATAGCGAGTCACGACGACAGCCGTGTCGGTAAGCCCCAATTTGCGTATAGAATCGAGCACCGGCATACCCGCGGTTCCGTGCGGCTCGCCGTCGTCCGAAAAACGCTCCTTAAAGCCCTCGCGAAGCACGTAGGCATAAACGTTGTGCCGCGCGTCGGAGTGCTTTTTCTTTATCGAGTTGACGAACGCGACCGCCTCGTCCTCGCTTTTTACAGGGGCGCAGTATCCGATAAATTCGCTTTTTTTCTCAACTATACGAAATTCGTGTGCCTTCTTTACCGTCTTGTACGACATCAGCTGCAGAATTCCTTGTAGATCGCCTTGATGGCGCGGGTGAACGAGCTTTCGTCGACACCGATGATGATGTTAAGCTCGCTCGAGCCTTGGTCGATCATACGGATGTTGATGTTCTTTCTCGCAAGCGCCGAGAAGATCCTTGCCGCGGTACCGGGCTGACCGGCCATGTTTCGACCAACGACCGCAACGAGACCCATATTGTTGTCGATGTGGATGTGATCGGGGTTGACCGACTTCTGGATAGAGGACGCGATGTCGTATTCCCTGCCCTTTACGTCGGCGGTGTTAACGACAACGCACATGGTGTCGATGCCCGAAGGGATGTGCTCGAAGGGGATGTCAAGATCGGCGAAGACCTTGAGCACGCGCATACCGAAGCCCGATTCCTGGTTCATCATATCCTTTTCGATGCGGATGACCGAAAAGCCCTTCTTGCCCGCAATGCCGGTGATGAGATCCTCGGTGCGGTAGCCGTCGGTCGAGGTGACGATAAGCGTGCCGGGATCCTCGGGACGGTTGGTGTTGCGGATGTTTATGGGAATGCTCGCAAGCTTGACGGGGAAAATGCTGTCCTCGTGAAGCACCGAAGCACCCATGTAGGAAAGCTCGCGAAGCTCGCGGTAGGTGATGATGCTGATGGGTCTGGGATTGTCGACGATCCTCGGATCGCACATAAGGAAGCCCGAAACGTCGGTCCAGTTTTCGTAAATATCGGCAACGACGGCACGCGCAACGATAGCGCCGGTGATGTCGCTTCCCCCGCGCGAGAAGGTCTTGATGCTGCCGTCGGGGTTCACACCGTAAAATCCGGGGATGACCGCGTTTTTCTTGCCCGCAAGACGCTGAGACATAACGATGTTGGTCTTGTTGGCGTCGAACTTGCCGCTGACGTCAAAGAAGATGACCTCAGCCGCGTCGATAAATTCATAGCCGATGTAGCTTGCAAGCACGAGACCGTTGAGGTACTCGCCGCGCGATGCAACGTAATCGAGCGTGGTGCCCTTGCTGATTTTTTCGCGAATGGTCTCAAACTCGTCGCTGAGGTCGATCGAGAGCGAAAGACCCTTGATAATGTCGTTGTATCTCGACGTTATTTCGGTGAAATCCGCCGACCAGTCGCCGCCGGAAACGCTCTTGGTGTGGCAGGAAATGAGCAGGTCGGTCACCTTGGTGTCGCCGTCAAAGCGCTTGCCGGGTGCGCTGGGCACGACAAAGCGACGGGACTCCTCCGCCTTGATAATATTTGCGCTCTTTACAAACTGCTCTGCAGATGCGAGCGAGCTTCCGCCGAATTTAACAACCTTTTTTTCGTATAAAGTCTTCATAAGTCACTTTTCCGCATAATAATTTATATTTTTTCAAATATATTCTATCACAGCGTGTTCAATAATTCAATGATGTTTTTCAACAAACATACGTCTCCTACCTTAATTATATGCACAATGTTGCCCGAAAGACTTGACCAAACCGCTCGTTGTGGTAAAATATTAAGGATATGTCGATATGTAAAATGGCTCTGCGCCGTTTAGACAGACGAAGCCCTTCGTCGAGGATAAACGGATGCAGATTTAAAAAATCGAAATGAAGCTGTAGAATCCTACTGCGAATTGAGATTTTTTAAGGATAGGCGTACTTCAAGCAGCTTCTATAAATTTCATAATTTGCCCCCGTAGTAAAGTGGATATTACAAGTCCCTCCTAAGGATTAGTCGTGGGTTCGATTCCCGCCGGGGGTGCCAATTCAACAGCCTTGACTGTGGACACTGCGCCATGGCCTAAGGCTGCTTTTGCCCAAATACACATTATGGAAAGGAGCTTTTTCTATGCCATTTTATTACTATATTGGGATAGTATATCTGGTAATTATCAACATCGTGACATTAGTTATGTATGTGGCAGAAGCGGAGCATCCCTCCAGTCGTTTGTCCGCCACCGGTCTTATCCTGCTGCCAATTATCGGAGGTTCTTTGGGAGCTTGTATCGCTAACTTCTTTTCTGATACAGAATATCGAGAGCGCAGAAGCTGGTTGAGTAAATTTCTAGCTTTCATTCCACCGTTTATGTTTATTGTTCAGTTTCTTCTTATTGTAACTACAATAGGCGTTGATAACGTTTTTTCTTTCGTATGGAATCATGCTGTAGATAGAGCCGGCTGGATTGGTGAATATCTAATCGTAATTAATATCATCGCTTTTGTTTTAGTAATCATCCGAAAATCGGCATACTATATTGCTCCTCACGGCAATTTCTTAATCCCTGATATTATTTTGATCCCAATTTTAATAATCGGCGGTGCTACAGGCGGAGCGATTGCTAAAATCTTATTTAATTTCAAAGAAGATTGGTCTTGTAATTCGACAATGGAATTTCAAAACTTTATTTATAATGCCGGCATGTTTGTTGTTAGTGTAATCCATATTGGCTTGTATGCGTATTTCTTTTACATAAGATAAAACACATGATTCGGGGAGAGTAAAAAGGAATTAATATGTTCAAGAAAAAGATAAACGTAATACCCGAATGGATCGTCGTGGGGCTCGGTAACCCCGGCGCGCAGTACAGGCACACCCGCCACAACGCGGGCTTTGTCTGCGTCGATGCGCTTGCCGACGATCTGGGCATCAAGATAAACACCGTGGCGTTCGATTCGCTCACCGCGCTTTGCAGCATCGACGGCGTCGGATGCCTCGTTATGAAGCCGCAGACCTTTATGAACGCAAGCGGCACCGCTGTCGTTAAGGCTGCGAAGAAATACAACATTCCCCACGATAGGATCCTCGTCGTCACCGACGACGTCTGCTTCAACGTAGGCTCTGTGAGGATCCGCAAGGAGGGCTCCTCGGGCGGTCAGAAGGGCGTGAACGACATTATCGTTAAGCTCGGCACGCAGGAATTCCCGCGAATCAAGGTCGGCGCGGGCAAAAAACCCGAGGGCACCGATATGGTCGACTGGGTGCTCGGAAACTTCAGCTTTGATGAGCAAAACACGCTCAAGGACACCGCCAAGAGCGTCGTCGCGGCGATAAAGCTCATCGTGAACGGCGATATCGAGCTTGCGATAAGCAGGCATAATAAAACAAAGTAACTTGTTATTGATTTTATTCGCTGTATATGTTAAAATCAAAGGGTGAATAGTATTATCGGGAGGGGTAGGATTGCTTGCGCTTAAGATCATCGGAATAACGCTTGGCGCACTCGTGCTGCTCGTGCTCGCAATACTGATGCTGAATATCAAGCTTCTTTTCGCGTTTAATACCGAGGGAAGGCTCGTGATGAAGGTTAAGCTTTCGCTTTTCACGCTTTTCGATATCAACAAGAAAAAAGAGCCTGAGGCGCCCAAAGAACCCTCGGAAGACAGCGGATCGGAGCCGCAGCAAGCAAAACCGAAAAAGCAAAGCAGGATCGCGGCTTATTTCATAAAAAAGCTGGGGCTCGAGCCCTTAAACGGCATCGAGGGGCTGAAAAAGGAAGCCGAAAGCGGAGGGATCTCCGACACGGCAATGAAGATCCTCACGATATTTATGCTTTTCGCAGGTCAGATAGTCTGGCTGCTTAAGCGGATGAGGATAAAACGCTTCAGAATAATCGCCGTCTGTGCCGGTGAGGACGCGGCAGACACCGCCATCGAATACGGCGTGCTCTGCTCTGCGGTCTACCCGCTGCTCGGCTATATCGAGACAAACGTCAAAAGCATGAAAAACACCGATGTCCGAATCGGCTGCGACTTCGAAAACGAAGCGTATTTCGAAACGGATATCCATATACGTCTCAGGGTGATACACGTCATCCGCGCGCTGATGAACGGCTTGACCGCACTTGCCGAAAACGCCGCCGAAGGCGCCGCGGAAGCTGCAACGGAGGAAACCAAATGAACGAAAATCGTATTAAAAAGCCGACAGCGGCAGAAAATCTTATGGAGCTTATGTCGTTCACGGCAGATAAGGTCGTCGAGCTTGCCGACGCCAATTCGGTGCTCGGCGAAAGGATCGAGATCGACGGTATGACTATAATCCCCGTCTCGAAGATCTCGGCGGGCTTTGTCGGCGGCGGCGCGAACGTCATCAACGCAGGCGCGAAGAAGTCGAACACCCCCGCGGGCTCGGGCGCATCGGTCAAGGTGACTCCCCTTTCCTTCCTCGTCGTTTCGGGCGGTGAGGTCAGGATCGTTGCCATCGACGCGACCACCAAGGACTCGAAGCAGGGCATCATCGGAAAGGTGCTCGAGGCGGTCAAGTCGTTGAAGAAGAAAAAGGACGATAAAAAGGACGATAAAAAGGACGATAAAAAGGACGATAAAAAGGAAGAGCCTGCACAGGCGTAAAATACATCGGGCGGACTCCGCCCTTTGTTTATTTGAATGAAAATGAAGCTGTATAAAGCATTTTTGAGCGATTTTTCGCAGGAAGAATACAATAAATATTACGGTATGCTTACCGAATCGCGCAGAAAATCGGTCGACCGGATGAAAAACGAAACCGACAAGCGGCTGAGCGTGCTCGGCGAATCGCTTGCAAGGCGCGGAATCTCCGAGCATTGCGGAGCAGACGAGCAAGATATCCTGTTCGATCGCACCGAAAACGGAAAGCCCTTTGCCGTAGGTCTTGACGTCTGCTTTTCGATAAGCCACTCGAAGGACGTCGCCGCCGTCGCCGTGTCGGACAAAAAAATCGGCGTAGATATCGAAAAGATCCGCTTTTGCGAGACTCGCGTCGCAAAATACGCCTGCGTCGGAGGCGATCTCGAATTCGTGTTCGGCTCGGACGTGATACCCGAATCCTTCGACGAAGCGTCGCTGACACGTTTTTTCCGCCTCTGGACCGCGAAGGAAGCCTACTTCAAGCTCTGCGGCACGGGAATATCCAAGCTGAAGACGGTCTCCTACGAGGATATACGGCATATCTGCACGACCACGCTCGAGGGCGAATACGTAATGACGGTTTGTGAGGAAAAATGATGAAAAACAACGAAAAGAAAAAGAAAAGCAGGTTGCTCGGGCTTATACTTCCTCTGCTGGTCGGCGTCGTCTTCGGCGTCGTTCTTGCCGAGTACGGAAGCCGAATACCCGACGTCCCGGGGCTCGGAATAGCAAGCTTTGCCTTTATGGTGCTCGCAATTTTTGCGCAGATAGCCATCCATGAGGCGGGACATCTTGTGTTCGGGCTTGCGACGGGCTATAAATTCTGCTCCTACCGACTGTTCGGGTTTATGGTGCAAAAAAGCAACGGCAGGCTTGTTTTCAAGCGCTTTAAGCTTGCGGGCACCGGCGGACAGTGCCTGCTCATCCCGCCCGCGCTGAACGGCGGACGCTACAAAAGCGTGCTCTACCACCTCGGCGGCGTTATAATGAACCTCCTGTCCTCGGCGATTTTTGCAATACTGCTGTGTATAAGCGGCTCATATTTCGTCGACTCGCTTTGCGTTATGATGATAGTGTTCGGCGTGCTGTTCGCACTTGTAAACGGTATCCCGATGACCACCCAGAACATAGATAACGACGGCAAAAACGCCATTTATACAAGCAAAAGCCCGAAGGCGTCCACGGCAATGTGGATACAGCTCTCAATTAACGCGATGCAGGCTGACGGCAAGCGTCTTAAGGATATGCCCGACGAATGGTTCGTATTTCCCGACGAAGCCGATATGAATAACGGACTTATCGCATCGCTCGCGGCGTTTTGCTGTAACCGACTGATGGATCAGGGCAGGCTCGAGGAATGCGAGCGCGAGATCGAAAGGATAATCTCGCTCGATTCGGCACTCCCGGGAATCTACAAAATGCTGCTGAGAGCCGATCTCATCTCGCTTTACCTGCTGCTCGACCGCGACTTCGACAAGGTCAGCGCGCTGTTTGACAAGGAGCAGGAATCGTTTATGAAGACGATGAAGGACTTCCCCTCGATAATCCGCACGCAGTATATCTACGCGCGGCTCGGCGAGCACAGCGACGAAAACTCCGAAAAGCAGCTTGCCCGCTTCGAAAATATCGCGAAGAGCTATCCCTTCATCGGCGATATCGAATCCGAGCGCGAGATAATGAGCAAATGCAAATAATAAACAAAAAGGCTGTAAAAACCCGTTTGAGGTTTTACAGCCTTCTTTTCTTATCTTATTTATGAGTCGTTGCCGAGGTCTTGTCCTTAAGAAGCACGTCGTGAGCGCCGCCCTCGATGATGGAGGTAGCCGAAACGAGAGTGATCTTCGCGTTCTTCTGAAGCTCCTCAATGGAAAGCGCACCGCAGTTGCACATGGTGTGGCGAACCTTGGAAAGCGTGAGTCCGACGTTGTCCTTAAGCGGACCTGCGTAAGGAACGTAGGAGTCGACGCCCTCCTCGAAGGAAAGCTTCTTGTCGCCGCCCATATCGTAGCGCTGCCAGTTACGTGCACGTGCCGAGCCCTCGCCCCAGTATTCCTTCATAAACTGACCGTTTACGTTGACCTTGTTCGTGGGGGATTCGTCAAAGCGCGAGAAGTATCTGCCGAGCATGATGAAGTCGGAGCCCATCGCAAGCGCGA
This sequence comes from Clostridia bacterium, assembly GCA_017563195.1. Classification (GTDB taxonomy): domain Bacteria; phylum Bacillota; class Clostridia; order Oscillospirales; family CAG-382; genus Coliplasma. The sequence goes on from JAFXDO010000013.1 coordinate 12,511, forward strand.
GGGTCACGTGGTAGTCGTGAACGATGCCGCCGTCGGAGCAAATGGGAATGTAAACGCCGGTCTTCTTGAAGTATTCGTCGCGCGCCTTTGCAACCTCGATGACTGCGGTAGCCTGTCCGCGACCGATACCCTTCTGCTCACGGGTGATACAGATAGAGCCGCCGCCGATACCGATCTTGATGAAGTCTGCGCCCGCCTCTGCGAGGAAGTTGAAGCCGTCTGCGTCAACAACGTTGCCCGCGCCGACCTTTACGGTGTCGCCGTAGGTGTCGCGGATCCACTTAAGGGTGCGAGCCTGCCATTCCGAAAAGCCCTCGGAGGAGTCGATGCAAAGCACGTCTGCGCCTGCCTCAACGAGTGCGGGAACGCGCTGCTCGTAGTCGCGGGTGTTGATACCTGCGCCGACCATATAACGCTTCTGCGAGTCGAGAAGCTCGAGCGGATTTTCCTTGTGGAACGCGTAGTCCTTGCGGAATACGAAGTAGCAAAGCTTGTTGTCCTTGTCGATAATGGGAAGCGAGTTGAGCTTGTTGTCCCAGATAATGTCGTTAGCTTCCTTGAGGCTGGTGCCCTCGTAAGCGTAAACGAGATTTTCAAACGGAGTCATAAATTCCGAGACCTTAAGGTCCTTCGACATACGCGAAACGCGGTAGTCACGCGAGGTAACGATACCCATAAGCCTGCCGTGAGCCGTGCCGTCGTCGGTAACCGCGATGGTCGAGTGTCCGGTCCTTTCGGTAAGCGCGATAACGTCTGCGAGAGTGTCGTCTACACGCACGTTGGAATCCGAGTAAACAAAGCCCGCCTTGTGAAGCTTGACGCGACGAACCATATTTGCCTCATCCTCGATGGTCTGAGAGCCGTAGATGAACGAAAGGCCGCCTTCCTTAGCAAGCGCGATAGCCATTTTATCGTCGGAAACAGCCTGCATAATCGCCGAAACGAGCGGAATGTTCAAAGAAACAGCAGGCTCCTCTTCACCCTTGCGGAACTTGGTCACGGGGGTGCGAAGGCTTACGTTTGTAGGAATGCATTCAGCCGAGGAATATCCGGGAACAAGCAGATATTCACTGAAGGTATGGGACTCTTGTTCAAAATACATTGCCATAGCTTGACTCCTTTTTATATGGAAATTGCAAAATTTATAATAGACCTATTGTATCACAAACTTTTAATTATTTCAACATTATTCTCGCTTTAAAGCAACGGATTTTTTGCACTTTCATGCATCTTTTTTGTCTATTTTCGACACGCGGACGCTCCCGTCGCCGAAACGGTAGGCGGTGGTCGAGGAATATTCGCCGTCGGGATAAAGTATCCCATCCCCGCGCGACTGTAGATTCGGCTCGAGCTGCGTCTCGAGACAGAAGCCATATCCGCTGCCGACGACCGTGCCGTCGGTCAGACGTGTGTTTTCGGGAATGAACCCGCCGCAATACAGCTGGATGCAGGGCATATCGGTAAAGCACTCAACGTTGTAAGTACCCGACGCCTTGGCGGCAAAGCGAAGCCTTTTTCCGTCGATAAGCTCGTACTCATCGCCCGAAAGATAAAAATTGTGATCGTACGAAGCGGTGACGACAGCACCCTTCCTCAGATCGAAAATACTTCCCTCGACCGGCATTTTGCCGATGATCCGTGTGTTTTCGTCGTAAAGTGATACGCTGTCGGCGTCGATTCTCATACCGACCCCTCCGACCCCTGCGCCCACTTCGTTGCCGACGCCGAAAAGATTGAAGTAGGTGTGGTTGGTAAGGTTTACCCAGGTCGGCTTGTCGGTTATCGCCCTGTAGGAGATGACCAGCGCAGAAGAAACCAATTTAAAGGTGACGTACACCGACAAATTGCCGCTGTACCCCTCCTCTCCGTCGGGAGACAGGTAAAACAGCGTAACGTATCCGTCGCCGCGCTCGCTTACGCTCCAGCGCTTCAGGTCAAAGCCCTCGACCCCGCCGTGCAGGTGGTTTATCCCCTTTTCGTTGGGTGTCAAGCGATGCTCGACCCCGTTCAGGTACTGTATCTCGCCGCAGCGATTGGCGCATCTGCCGACGGTAGCGCCGAAATAGCAGGTGTCGCTTATATACTCCTCCTCTGTCGCATAGCCGAGCGCAAGCTCTTTTCCTTTATATTTAATGCTGTGCACGGTAGCGCCCAGCGTCATTATCTCAACCTCGAGCAGGTCGTTTTTAAGGGTTATTATTTCCATAGCCGACTCCATATAATAATCTGTAATAATTTTACAACAAGGCGAATTGTTTGTCAACATATACAAAATTTTTTAAAAAATCACGCGATTTCTCTTGACAATCACGTGACCGTGTGATACAATCAAGGTACAACAAAGAACAAAGCATCGGAATTCCAAGAATCAGCTGATCTTTTCAAGCGAAAGGAGGGTAAATATGATCAATAAGCTCCCGGGTACCACGATCGAGGTCGCGGTGCCAAACGCGTCGGTCGCCAAGGAGATACTCGACAACGCGTTCATCTGCGGAGGATTGATGATGTCTCAGGTCGCCCGTATGACGGGGCTCGAGCCATATATGATCCAGAACTGGGTCAAGCGCGGATTCCTTTCTCCGCCCCAACAAAAGCTTTATTCAAAGCGTCAGTTCTGCAGGATCGCGATAATCAATATGCTCAAGGAGGCAATGCAGCTCGACAAGATAACCTTCCTACTGTCGTACATAAACGGCAGGCTTGACGACGAACGCGACGACATTATCGACGACAGCACGCTTTACCTCTACTACGTGGCGGCGATAAGCAGTCTCGAGCGGCCGGTCGCGGACGAGGACTACATTGTCAAGCACATCGAAACCGTCGTTACCGACTTCTCCGAGCCCTTCCCCGGCGCAAAGAAGCGACTCATCAAGGTGCTCGCCGTGATGATGAACGCACACTACGCGTCGATACTCCGCAAGCGCGCCGAGGATATACTCGCAACGCTGGATTGAGTTTTCGATGAGAATGAGGTTTTCCTCGGGAAGAAACGGTTTCTCGGGAAGAAACGGTTTCTCGGGAAGCTTTTGAAAAAGCTCCCCGAACCCCGCAAAACTTTTTAAAGCAAATTCTTTATTAATATTTCTCTCGCGCAACGGGCACAAGCCAGTAACAGCCCCTACCGCGGGAACTAAAAAACAAAACGTCCTCGCGGGTCGAAGGCACAAGCAAGTAACAGCCTCTACCGCGGGAACTAAAAAAAACAAAGCGTCCTCGCGGGTCGAAGGCACAAGCAAGTAACTGCCCTTACCGCGGGAACTAAAAAAAGTGAGGTAGACTATTTATGATGGAATGGTGGGAAGCAATAGGCTCTGCAGGACAGATATTCGCCTGCATCGGTATCCCCGCAACAATTATTCTTTTGATCCAGACGGTTCTGACCCTCATCGGCATGGGCGGCGACAGCGACGCTGACGGCGCAGATATTGACAGCGATTTCGACGCAGACGGCGTTGACGAAGGCGTCGAGCTTGACGACGTCGACAGCGACGGACTCGACGCAGGGCTCAGAGTATTTACGCTCAGAGGCATAATCGCCTTCTTCAGCGTTATGGGCTGGGTCGGCGTCATCTGCTGCGGCAGCGGAATGAACCTCGCGCTTTCGATACTCATCGCGGTAGCAAGCGGCACGCTGGCAATGGTCGTCATCGCGGTATTGATGAAATGGCTCTTCGGGCTTCAGTACGACGGTACCGAGGACATACGCGACGCACTCGGCGTAAGCGGCACGGTTTATCTGCGCATCCCGCCTTCCCGCAGCGGCAAGGGCAAGATCAGCGCGATAATCCAAGGCAAGCTCTGCGAAAAATACGCAGTCACCGATGAGGAAACAATGATAAACCGCGACGAGGAGGTCACCGTCGTCGGCATCTCCGGCGAAGAGACCCTCATCGTCAGACGCAAGCACAGAATATAAAAATATTAACATAAAAGGAGAAACACAATGACTACTCCCAGCACCGTTATTCTCGTTGCCGTTATCGGTATCCTTCTCTTCTCGATCGTGCTATGGTTCTTCTCGAGGTACAAAAAATGTCCCTCCGACAAGGTCATGGTAATCTACGGTCGCGTCGGCAAGAACTCCGACGGCTCCACAAGATCGGCTAAATGTATCCACGGCGGCGCAGCATTCATCGTCCCCGTCGTTCAGGCATACGAATTCCTCGATCTTACTCCCCTCTCGATCTCGGTAGACCTTAAGAGCGCGCTCTCGCGTCAGAACATCCGTGTCGACGTCCCCTCGCGCTTTACCGTAGGTATCTCCACCGAGCCCAGCATTATGCAAAACGCGGCTGAGCGTCTGCTCGGTCTCCAGCTCGCCGAAATTCAGGAGCTCGCAAAGGATATCATCTTCGGTCAGCTCCGTCTTATCATCGCTACGATGGATATCGAAGAGCTCAACACCGACAGAGACAAGTTCCTCGAAGCGGTATCTCGTAACGTTGAGGTAGAGCTTAAAAAGATCGGTCTCCGCCTCATCAACGTTAATATGACCGACATCTCCGACGAATCGGGCTACATCGAGGCGCTCGGTAAGGAAGCGGCTGCAAAGGCTATCAACGACGCTAAGAAGAGCGTTGCCGAAAAGGAACGCGACGGTTCTATCGGTCAGGCAAACGCAAAAATGGACGAGCGTATCAACGTCTCCAAGGCAGACGCAGAGGCTATTCATGGTGAAAACCTTGCAAAGACCGAAATCGCTATGTCCAACGCATCGCTCCGCGAAAAGCAGGCAGAGGCTTTGAGAATCGCAACCGCCGCTGAAAAGATTCAGGCAGCAAAGGCACTCGAAGAGGCATATGCCGCAGAAAAAGAGGCTGAAGAAGCGCGTTCTGCACGTGAAAAGGCAACCCTCGAGGCTGACGTAATCGTACAGACCGAGATCCAGAAGCGCCAGATCGAGCTCGAGGCTGAGGCTGAGGCTGAAAAGATCAGACGCAAGGCACAGGGTGAAGCAGACGCTATCTACGCACGTATGGCGGCTGAGGCACGCGGTATGGAAGAGATCCTCCGCAAGCAGGCTGCCGGCTTCGCAGAGATCGTCAAGTCCGCAAACGGCGACGCAGAGGCTGCACTTAAGCTCCTCATCGCAGACAAGCTTGAGGACCTTATGAGAATTCAGGTCGACGCTATCAAGAATATCAAGATCGACAAGGTCACCGTTTGGGATAACGGCGGCTCGGGCGACGGCAAGACCAGCACCGCAAACTTCCTCTCGGGCCTTATGAAGTCGGTCCCTCCCCTTGAAGAGGTCTTTGCTCTCTCGGGTCTCTCGCTTCCCGAATATCTCGGTAAGAAGAAGGCAGAGGCTTCCGAAGCGGTCGAAGAAGCAGTCGAAGAAGCTCCCGAGGTCGAAATCCTCGATGCCGAAATCGTAGACGGCGAATAATTCCAATGATCACAATATATTCCCCTTGAGCAATCGAGGGGGATATATTGTAAAAGGAGATTATAAATGAGCGGAAACAAATTAATTCCGATGATTTTGATTCTCTCCATCCTTTTATCGGGCTGCGGCACAGCGTCAACCGAACAGAACGAAGCTGCAAGCGTGCTTTTGAGCGAAGCCGATACCAACGAACCCGAATACGAAATAATAAGCACACCCTACGGAAATCTTGCAAATAACGCAAAAAACGTATGGGACTTATGTATTTTCGACGGCAGTCTTTATATAGGCGCAGGCGATTACGACGTTAATATTTCGCCTGCGAATGCATACAGGTACGATCTGACGGATGAGCGCTTTTACACCTGCGGCGCTATTCCTGACGAGCAGATAGACCGCTTTTGCGTTATTAAAGGCAGTCTTTATATACCGGGATGCGACCCTACAGGCGATTGGAGCAAGGGTAATTACTACCTTCTTGAAAACGGTGTGTTTAAGACCTACCGAAACATCCCTTACGCCGTGCACTGCTTTGATATTACAGAGTACGACGGAAAGCTTTTTGCCGCAACAGGCTTGACCGAAGCAAACGAAAGCTTTCCGGTTTCGGTTTCGACCGACGGCGGAATCAGTTTTGTTTCGGTTAAGGCAGAGCGCAAAAGCGAAAACCACACGTTCAACCGAAGAGTGTACAAACTCTTCAAGCACGAAGACGAGCTTTACGCGCTTAACGGCTCGGACCTGTACAGATACGACGGAGACTGCTTTGTATTCGAGGCGTCGTGGCAGAACAGACTTGTAGGCGGATATCCGTTTTATACACAAATTGCCGAAAGTGCTTATTTTAACGGAAGAACCTATTTTACTACAGGGTATTTGTTTCATTTCGAGGATGCGAAAAATCTGCAATACACCGTGTTTGAAAACGCAATAGTTACCGACCTTGCCGTTTACGGTGAAAGGCTTTACGTATTGTGCGCAAAACCGCTTGATAACGGGAATTATCTAATATGCCTTACGGTAAGCGACGACGGAAGCAACTTTAAAACGATCAAAGCGATAGAATACGGCTTACCCGCGCTAAGCTTTGCGCTAAACGATAACGAGCTTTATCTCGGCATCGGCGACGTAGGTCAAAGCAATATTGAGTTAAAGGGCAATATTTTAAAAACCGAGGTATTGGAATGAAAAAAGCGTTAAGTATTGTTTTATGTGTATTTTTACTGCTCGCGCTTACCGCTTGTAACAGCAAATCCGTCGACGAATCCGATCCTGCTTTTTCGGAAAGCACACCGGAAAGCACGTCTGAGGAATCGTCGGGTACAGGGCATACCAAAAAGCTCGTAAGCAAGCAAATCAACAAAAACGGCACCGGCGAGGTCACCCAAACGAGCGAATACGAATACGATTCAAAGGGCAGAGTTTCGGTAGTAAAAAACGTGTTCAATAACGGCACAAATTATATCTACACAAGCTATGACGAAAACGGCTACGAGTCGGAGTCGATAACCAAGAACGAAAACGGAGCGATCCTCTCGCACCATCAGTTTGAGCACGACGAATACGGCTATATGTATAAATGGCGTGTCTTAAACGAAAACGGTACCGTTAAAAACGAAAACGTATACGACGTCGAGCGCGACGAGCAGGGCAGATTGTTAAAGGTATACGCTAACGGCGAGCTTTCGCACTGGTACAGTTACGACGAGGCGGGCAACGCAACCGAGCGTATGCAAAACGCAGACAGCTACAACATTTACGATAAAGACGGCAAAACGCTCGAAAGCGGCAGCGGCGATTACAAAATGATATACACCTACGAAAACGGTTTGATAAAGGAAATCAATTCGCAAAACAGCGAAACGGTTTACAAAAGCGTTTTCGAATACGACGGCGAGTTACTGCTGTCGCAAACCAACTACGAAAACGGTAATATTACTCTTCAATACCTTTATGAATACGACGAAGAAGGCAACCGCACGAAGCAGACCATGCAGAACGCTTTGGGGATAGCTTCAAGCATCGTAGAATACTATTATGATGAATATCCAATTGAGGACTAACAGGAGGGCTTTATGTTTTTGGTAAAAAAGGTCGGATTCGGGGCGTTGTACTTCCTGATCGGACATATAATCAACAGTCTGTACGAGACTATCGTAAGCTACTACGGAATGGGCTACACGCTCGGCGGCATCCTTATAGTCAGCGCGACGCTCTGTGCCGTTTCGCGCGTGCTGAGGATCGAGTTCCTGAAAAAGAACCACAAGGGCGACGAATCCGACGAAAAGAAGATATTCAACGGCGAGCTCAAGGGCAAGCTCGAATACATCGTCAAGACGAAGGACTTCAAGCTGGAGTTTTGGCTCAACTTCATCGCGGCATTCATCGCAATAATGATCCCCGTGATGCGCGCCAGCCTCGCACTCGGGGGCGCGACGGTATTCGCCACCGCGTCACCGCTCGTGACCATCATCCTCTGGACCCTGCTTATGCCCATCTATATGACTATCCTCAACGCCTTCACCTGGCTGATGGCGTATAACCGAGTCTACAAAAGACGCGAATATTAATTTTTTAGCTCCCGCGGCAAAGCTTAAACAGGCTTTACCCCCCTACCCGCGTGGAGTCGAGGTCAACATATTATTGAAAGGTCTCGCGGAGAGGAGTCAACAAGTCCGTTGCATCGTCTATCGCGAAATTAAAAAATGAAAAACACAAGCTTTTATGCAAAATATTTTGGCAAGAACACGGCGCGAATAATATATTGCATCGGCGTCGGACTCGCGCTCTACGGCGCGTTCAACATCCTGTTCGCAAACGGGTTTATGGGCTTCTTTTACTGCCTCATCGGCGTAATACTCTTCTTCGTCACCTCACATATACAGGTGTCAGACAAGCACATCGACGAGCTCGTCACCGAAACGGTAAACGCCTACAAGCAGGATAAGATCGCAGGCATAACCTTCGGCAGAGAGGACGCCGACCCCGAAAAATTCTCGCTCTTTTATGGCTTCATCCGCGATAACGGCGACGTCCGCTTCAAATCGGGCAGAGACGGCAAGATAAGGACAAGCCGCTTCTACGTAACCGCGTTATCCTCCGAGCGCGATGACTGTAAGGTCGTGACCACGATATACGACATCCTCACCGGTAACGAGTCGACAAGCTCCATCTGCACAAAAAACGCAAGCGACGTCGTGCTCGATAAGCAGGAGATCGAGTTCCCCCGCGGCAACTTCTTCTGCAAAATAACCCAAACCACAAACGGCAAGAGCGAGGAGCTTAGCTTCTATATCCCCGCAGACGCACTTGCCGATAAGCTCACCTCAATGATCGGACAGTGACATTATGTTAACCTTAAAGGAAGCAAGAAAGCGGCAGAAGGACTTAGAGAGCCGCTCGCTGATAATCTTCGTGCTGTCGCTCGCGTTGGTGCTTTTGACGGTCTATTTTCTGCTCGAATACACCACGCTCTTTGAGCTCAGCACCGCATTTTATCTCATCCCAATCGGCTTGCTCGCGTTCACGGTCAAGAAGACGCGGATATATCTCTTCCTCACGCCGAAGGAATTCAGCGGACGCGTCGTTTACCTCAACGTTTACGAGGTTCGGGCGCAGCGAATAAAGGGCGAGCGCAGCTATATGACGCACATCCACTTAGAGGTCGACCTCATAATCGAAAGCAGCGACGGCAAAAGCAAAAGCCTGCAGCTGCCTGCGTCACCCCTCACAAATCACATCGCGGAGGGAACCGAGCTTACCCTGCTCAGGTTTATCGACGAGCCTATTCTTACTCAATAAAAAAAGGGGGGGCTTTTGCAGGTCCCCCCTTGAAAAATGCAATCATTCGGTTTATAATACAGCAAAACATTCACAGGCAGGTAACAAAATTGAAGATCCTAACAATAGATAAGCTTCACAAGTCGTTCGGTGACGTGCACGCCGTCGACGGAATAAGCTTTGAAGTCAACGAGGGCGAGCTTTTCGCGTTCCTCGGACAGAACGGCGCAGGCAAAAGCACGACTATATCCGTCATCTGCGGCAGGCTGACCAAGGACAGCGGCGAAGTCAAGGTAAACGGCAGGACCATCGAGTCCGACCGCGACGCCATCAAGCGCGAAATCGGCGTGGTGTTCCAGAATTCGGTGCTCGACAAGCAGCTGAGCGTCAGGGACAACCTTAAAAGCAGAGCCGCACTCTACGGCATCCACGGAAGCGACCTTGAAAAGCGTATCATCGAGCTTTCCGAGCTTTTGGAGCTCAACGAGCTCCTGAAGCGTCCCCTCGGCAAGCTTTCCGGCGGTCAGAAGCGCAGGATAGACATCGCACGCGCGCTCATCCACAAGCCCAAAATACTCATTCTCGACGAGCCGACCACGGGACTTGACCCGCAGACGCGAAAGAACGTCTGGGACGTCGTCACCAAGCTTCAGCAGAACGAAAAAATGACGGTATTCCTCACGACCCACTATATGGAGGAGGCGGCAAACGCCGACAACGTCGTGATTATCGACCGAGGCAGGATCGCCGCGGAGGGCACCCCGCACGAGCTCAAGTCGCGCTACACCTACGACTATATCACGCTTTATAACGTCAGCGAATCCGACGTAAAATCGCTGTCTCTCCCCTACGAGTGCGACCGCGACAGCTTCAGGGTCAAGGTAAAAAGCACCAAGGAGGCGACCGCGCTCATCGTCAAGCGACCCGAGCTGTTCAAGGATTACGAGATAACCAAGGGCGGCATGGACGACGTGTTCCTCAACGTCACGGGCAAAAAAATGATCGGAGGCGAAGCAAAATGAAGACGGTAAAAGCACTCATCGCGAGAAATATAAAGCTGTTCTTCAAGGACAAGGGACTTTTCTTCACCTCGCTCATCACCCCGCTCATTCTTCTCGTGCTTTATTCAACCTTTTTAAGCAACGTCTACCGCGACAGCTTCACGTCCGCTATTCCCTTTGAGATCGAAGCCGACATAATCGACGGCGTCGTCGGCGGACAGCTTCTCTCCTCGCTTCTTGCGGTCTCCTGCATAACCGTTGCGTTCTGCTCGAATATGCTTATGGTGCAGGACAAGGTCAGCGGCGCGTATAACGATATCGCCGTAACCCCCGTAAAGCAGTCCTACGTCGCAGTCAGCTACTACGTGGCTACCTTCGTTGCGACCTTTATCATCAATATCATCGCGCTTGTCGCGGGACTTATCTACATCAAGTCGATCGGCTGGTACTTAAGCCTTGCCGACGTCGCCTTCCTCGTGCTCGATATTTTCATTATGGTAATGTTCGGCACGGCGCTGTCCTCGGTAATCGGCTTCTTCCTTTCGACTCAGGGACAGATCTCTGCGGTCGGAAGCATCGTTTCCTCCTGCTACGGCTTCATCTGCGGCGCGTATATGCCCATCTCCTCCTTCTCCGAGGGACTTCAGAAGGTCATCTCCTTCCTCCCCGGCACCTACGGCACCTCGCTCTTCCGTAACCACGCGATGCGCGGGGCGATCGCCGAGCTTGAATCGGTCGGCGTGCCCAAGGAGGCTGTCGACGGGCTTCGCGACGCAATAGACTGCAATATCTACTTTGCAGACGAGGCTGTTTCGATGGGAAGTATGTTCGCCATCGTCGGCGTGACCGTCGCAGTACTTTTGACCGCCTACGTGCTCATCAACCTCGCCCGCGGCGGCAAGGCAAGAAAGAACTGACGTCTCTGCCGTAAAGCAATCGAAAAACCGCTTTCTCACTGTGGCGCATCGCCTAAGTACGGATCGTTTCTTTATTTTGAATTGACAAACATCCTTATATCGTGTAGAATAGTACAAAAGAGACAAAAACGGAGGCAAAAGATGAGCGTTTTCAATGAAGTGAAAAAGAATTTCGGGTTCGGCTGTATGCGTCTGCCGATGAAGGATAACGAGGTGGATATCGAGCAATTCAGCGTTATGGTCGACAGCTTCCTCAACGCAGGCTTCAATTATTTCGATACGGCGCACGGCTACCTCTCCGAAAAGAGCGAGCCCGCTATCCGCGAGGCGCTCGTCAAGCGTCACGACCGCGCAAGCTTTATCCTCACCGACAAGCTTTCGAGTCCCTACTTCAAGACCCACGAGGAGATACGCCCGCTGTTCGAGTCACAGCTTGCGGCTTGCGGCGTCGATTATTTCGATTTTTATCTGATGCATTCGCAGAACCGCAACTCCTTTAAGAAGTTCAAGGAATGCAAGGCATACGAAACCGCTTTCGAGCTTAAGAAGGAGGGCAAGGTGCGCCACGTCGGCATCTCCTTCCACGACACCGCCGACGTTCTCGACCAAATACTTACCGAATACCCCGAGCTTGAGTGCGTGCAGATACAGTTCAACTATATCGACTATGACGACGACGGCGTTCAGAGCAAGCTTTGCTACGACGTCTGCAGAAAGCACAACAAGCCGATAATTATTATGGAGCCCGTCAAGGGCGGCTCGCTCGCGGGGCTTCCCGCAGAGGCAGAGGCGCTTCTCTCCCCCTTCGGCGGCAGCAGCGCAAGCTTCGCGATTCGCTATGCGGCAAGCTTCGAGGGAGTGTTTATGGTGCTTTCGGGTATGAGCAACACCGAGCAGATGAACGATAACCTTTCGTTTATGCGCGACTTCAAGCCGCTTTCCGACGACGAATTCAAGGCGATCGACCGCGTCCGCGAGGTGCTCAAGAGTATGGATATCATCCAATGCACCGGCTGCTCCTACTGCACCGACGGCTGTCCGAGCAATATCCCCATTCCCACGATCTTCAAGATAGTCAACAACTCGAAAAGATATACGAACTACGGCGCAAAATGGTGGTACGGCTTCCAGACGGGCGGCACGCGAGGCAAGGCAAGCGATTGCGTGCAGTGCGGTCAGTGCGAGGACATCTGCCCTCAGAAGCTTAACGTTATCGAGCTTTTAAAGCAAGCCGCAGCCGAGCTTGAATAGCTTTAATACATAACAAAAACGAGCCTTTCGGCTCGTTTTTTACGTGTGGGTGTGTGCTTTTTTGTTTGTTTTGGAAAATTTTTTTAAAGAGAGCACGAGAGAAGCTCCTTCGGGGTGCTCGGAATTCGCAAGAATTCAGGGGTGATCAAAAAGGTCTTCCTCTCGCATAATCATTATCCGATCTTATACGTGCCGAAGAAGTGGCGCTTGATGTAAATATAGTCGATTACCGTAACCTCGGGCTCTCCGCTTACGAGCGCCGCGTCGAGATCCGCGTCCTTTAACGTATAGGTGTTGAGGAAATGACGCTTAACGAGCACGTAGTCGTATGCAAGTATGTCGCCGTCACCGTCGACGTCGCCCTTGATAACGACCGTCGCCATATCCTTTTCCTCACCGTCAACAGTCGCGCGGATGATGCAGCCGGTTCCGACAAGCGAGTCGGACGAGAGGGCTTTTCCGTCCCTTCCGATGATGCTTACGTCGCCCTTGAAGCTGTTCAGGAGAGTCTTGGCGGTCGTTTTCAGCGTAACGCCGTAAAGATATCCGCCCTTTATCGAAAGCTTGGAGTCGGTTATCGCAAAGTCGTCATCGGGAACGACGGGGGTATCGCCTACCGGAACCTCAAGCTTACCGTTTAACGTGACGTAGTCTGCCGAGGCGTAGCCCTTGATGCTTCCGTCCTCGGTTTCGACAGCATACCAGCCGTCAACTGCGTCGCCCGTGATTATAAGCTTGGTTCCGTTTTCGACCGTGCCCACGACAGAGCCCGAAACAGGCTCGGCACGTACGTTGAGCTTGGTCGCATCAACCGTGCCCGAATAAAGTATAACGATAAACTCGGCAGAGGAATATCCGCTTATAGTGTTGCCGCTCGCGTCCTTGCCTATGACGGGGTACCAGCCGCTTACGGCGTCGCCCGTGATGACGATCCTTTCGCCGTCCTCAAACCTGCCGAGCGAGGTGTAATCGCTTCCTGCGCCCGCACGTATGTTGAGCGCAGAGGTGGTCACTCCGTAGTAGGAGCCCGAAGGGATCGTGTCGCTTCCCGAGCCCTCGTCGGGGTCGGGATCGGTCGCGCTGCCGTCGAGCCTTGCATAGCCGTGAACTGCCTCGTCGGTCGTCTTGATGCCGACGATGTAGCTCCAGCCGTCACCCTCATCGCGCAGGACCGCGTATTCGCTTCCCTCGGTCAGCTTTCCGTAGCCGAGCGAGCCTGCGTCCTTCTCGGAATAAACGGCAATATCGGCGCCCGCCGTGCCGTATTTAACGTCAGCATCGTCGTCGAGCTTGCGGATATACGCACTGCTTGCGTATCCCGTAATGACGCTTCCGCCCGAGGTCGAGCCGGTGATCCTGTACCAGTCGCCCTCCGCCTCGCCGATGATCTTCACGCTCGAAAGAAACGGAAGAGTGCCGACGCGGGACGAGGACGATGACGGCTCATTGCGGACCGTGAGCGTCTCGTATGCCGAAACGAGCGCGTCGTATTCGCGGTAGTCGTCGGCAACCGTGACCTTGATGCTTCTTTCACAGCCGCCGTCCGCCTTCGCGGTGATTATCGCGATACCGTTCGACTTCGCCGTGATGACGCCGTTCTCCACGACCGCGACGGATGAATTGCTCGTAAGCCAATTAAGCTTTGTATCGACCGCATCGGCAGGCGCAACCACCGCCTTGACCGTGTATTGGTCGCCCTTTTTTATCGTAATGTCGTCGCTTACGACGGCGATCGACGAAACGTTTCGTTTGTTAAGATAAATATACTGCGAAAGCGCATACCCCTCGACAAGCTCGCCCTTGCTGTTGTAGCCACTGACCTTGTAAAAGCTGTTGCCGTCGCTGCCGCGCACGAGCGTCGCATCGCTGACCTTAACGGCGTTTCCGCGGTATATCTTGCCGTTGTCGGACGCCGATGCAGACGGGGATTTGTAAACCGTCGCGTCCTTGTCTATAACGGTTGCGTTGCAGTCGACGTAGACGATACAGCACGCCTCGCGACCGTTTGCAAGCGTCGCCGTAACAAGCGTCATGCCGTGTGCTACCGCCGTAACGACGCCGTTTTCGTCAACCGTTGCGACCGATTCGTCGTCGCTCGCCCAGGTAACGCTCGACGCAACCGCGTCTGCGGGATAATAGGTAAGAGGAATTTCGTAGGTCTCGCCGATATCGAGTATCTTGCGCTCCTGCTTCGTGATAACGGCGACAACGCCGTCGGAATCGGGAGTCAGATCGTCGTACTCGGTAAGTCCGTACTGCTCGATAAGCTTGATGACCGTGTCGATATATCCGTAGTCGTTGCAATAGCCCGCCTCAACGATCTCGCGCGCGGCTACCTTGTAGTCCTTTTCGCCGACTACGGCAGCATACTTCGACTCGTTAAGGAACAGCGAGGAGTGCACCGACACGCTTTCAGCCCAGCTCTCGTGTGCGCGCCAAGCCGAATAGGTGTTGAGATGCCCCTGCCCCTCGGTGAAAAGATAATCGTCGTAGCAGGAATAAAGCATCGAGGTCTTCTGGTCGTAAACCATTCCGCCCCATGTCTTGTATGCCTTAATACCGAAGAGGTTACAGCCACCGACGGGCAAGCTGTAGCGTCCCCATCCGCCCTCGTAAATCGCCTGCGCGAGGGTAATGGAGCCGAGAACGTCGGTCTCGTAGTAATCGGCGCGCGAAAGCGAGCCTATCACTCTGAGAAAATATTTTTGTCCCGTTGTAAGGTTGAAATCATCAAGATCGATCGCCGCGTTGACCGATAACGGCACAGCAAGCACCGTCACCACCATCAACAAGGCCAAAAGAAACGATATGTACCTCGACCGTTTCACAAATAATTGCTCCTTTCGCACGGTTATACATTTTAACTATAACACAAAACGCGAATTATGTCAACAAGCAAAAAAAGAGAGGGATGGCGAGACTTCTCATAAGGAAGTCTCGCAGTTTTATTCGCCTCATGGGGTCCACACAAAACATAGTTTTGTGGGGTTATTCATTCGGCGAGTGATATTGCTTCGCAGTTATATTTGGCTTTCGCCAAGTGATATTGTCCTTCGGACAGTTTTTAGGGCGAATAAAATAACACTGAAACCGCAAGGTTTCAATAACACTCTTTTGGAAAATATCTCGTCTGCGACGAGGTATTCCAAAAGAATATCACTCCGACGAAGTCGGAATAAAACTTGAATAATACAAATTGTTATGATAAAATGGGTTTGGGCATAGCCCAATAAAGCATTTGTTCTTACAAATGCGATGCCGGTTATAAAACAGTTAGATAAATAAGAATTTGATGGAGGTGGTTAGAATGAAATTGATTTTTGTGCGGCACGGAAAAGACGATGATAGATATCGTGGGGGCTGGAGTAGTTTAGACTTAATTCCCGAGGGAGTGGAGCAGGCAAAGCAACTTGCGAAGCATCTCAAAGATAACAACCATACCTACCAAATTGCACAGATTGTATCAAGTGACTTGACCAGAACTCTAACCACGGCAAGTATAATATCCTCCGAGTTAAGTTTACCTATTCACAAGGAATTTCAAATAAGGGAAACAAACAATGGTGATTTGGCAGGTATGCTCAATGATACTGCACTGAAACAATATCCTGGGTTATTTTTTAGTTCATTAGAAATGGATGAAGCTTATCCTAATGGCGAAAGTCCCAAGGATTTCTATCGGCGAATAAAGAGGTGGTTTTTAGAGTTTACCTCCAATTACCGCGATGTAAAAGGCAACGTTTTAGTTGTAACACACGGCGGTGTGATTAACGTTATTTACCATTTGGTTAAGGGCATTGAATGGAACAACAAAAGTCGCGTATTCAAGGCAGGTAATTGTAGCATTCATGTTCTAAATATGGACACAATGGAATTTGAGGTGGAGAATAAAACCGATTTTATTTCATCTAAATAATTAGCCAAATTCCAATTTATCGAATAGCAAAAGCACCGACAGATAATCAAAATTCGTCGGTGCTTTTTAACATCCTTATGAGAAGTAGCCTTTGCCTCTCTTTTTGTTGTTATTCAATTGCAAAACCGAAACGGCGAAAAGAATGCAAAAAGACGCCTTTTACTCAAGACCTGCTTTGAGCTTTTCTGCCCTATCCGCCTGTATGAGCGCGTCTACCATATCGTCCATTCTGCCGTTTAAGAAGCTTTCGAGAGAATGGATGGTGTAGCCGATACGGTGGTCGGTGATTCGACCCTGAGGGTAGTTGTAGGTACGGATACGCTCACTTCTGTCGCCGGTGCCGACCTGCGAGCGACGCTCGCTTGCAACAGCCTGCTCCTTTTCACGGTTGTACATATCCGCAAGACGGCTCTTCATTATCTTGAGCGCCTTATCCTTGTTCTTTATCTGCGAACGCTCGTCCTGACAGTCGACGGTGATGCCGGTCGGGATGTGGATGATACGCACCGCGGACTCGGTCTTGTTTACGTGCTGACCGCCCGCGCCTGCGGAACGGTGACGGGTTATCTCAAGCTCCTCCATATTGAGCTCGAAATCGACGTCCTCGACCTCGGGAAGCACGGCAACCGTCGCGGTGGAGGTCTGTATCCTGCCCTGTGCCTCTGTTTCGGGAACGCGCTGAACGCGGTGAACGCCGCTTTCAAACTTGAATCGCGAGTACGCGCCGTCGCCCTCGACCATAAACGAAACCTCTTTAAAGCCGCCGAGCTCGGTCTCGTTACAGCTAAGAAGCTCGACCTTGAAGCCCGAGGCTTCGGCGTACATGGTGTACATTCTGTAAAGCACCGCCGCAAACAGAGACGCCTCCTCGCCGCCCGCGCCACCGCGGATCTCGATGATAACGTTCTTGTCGTCGTTGGGGTCCTTGGGAAGAAGCAGGATCCTTAACTCGTCCATCAGAGGCTCGAGCTTTGCCTTTGCCTCGGCTCTCTGCTCCTCGGCGAGCATACGAAGCTCAGCGTCGTCCTCGATAGCGAGTATCTCCTCCGCGTCCTTAACGTCGGTCTCCGCCGCGATATATTCGCGGTACTTTTCGACGATGGGCGCGAGGTTCTTGTACTCCTTCATATATTTCTTATAGCCCTCCATGTCGTTCATCACTTCGGGCGAGGAGAGCGATTCCTCGATCTCAAGATATCTTTTTTCGATTTGTGAAAGCTTATCAAGCATAGTTTGACCTCCTGTTTTATATAATCAAACAAGGAATTAAAGTTTAAGGAGAGACTGTTTTATGAAGCAGGATTACAGCTACGAGGGCAAGCGGCTCAAGACCGAAAGAAACCGATATTACTCGCAAAACGCAGAAACGCTTGCCTCGGCTATGGAATCGGGGATAATTCTCGAGGGGATCAGCTACCTTTGCGACCACGACAGACATCTGCACGTCAAAATAGGCGATATCGAGGGCATCATCCCCCGCGGCGAATGCGTTTACACCGCGCCGGGACTGCCCGAAAAGGATATAGCGGTGATTTCACGCGTCGGGAAGCCGATTTGCTTTAAGGTCATCGGCATCGAGCACGACGAAAGCGGAGCACCAAAGGCTATCTGCTCGCGGCGTGACGCACAGCGCGACTGTATGCGCGAAAGGATAAGCCTGCTCAACACGGGCGACGTCATCGAGGCACGCATCACGCGTCTCGACCCGTTCGGCGCCTTCTGCGACGTCGGCTGCGGCATCATTTCGCTGCTGCCGATCGACTGTATGTCGGTGTCGCGAATCTCACACCCGCGCGACCGCTTCCGAAACGGTCAGGTCATAAAGGCTGTCGTCAAAAATAAGGCGGATTCGCTCGGACGGCTGACGCTCACTCACCGTGAGCTGCTGGGCACCTGGGAGGAAAACGCCTCGCGCTTCGTTTCGGGCCAGACTGCCGCAGGCATCGTCCGCTCGATCGAGGACTACGGCGTCTTCATCGAGCTCGCGCCCAATCTTGCAGGTCTTGCCGAGGTACGCCCCGACGTGCAGGTAGGTCAAAGCGCGGCGGTGTTCATCAAGAACATAATTCCCGACCGAATGAAGGTGAAGCTGGCGATAATCGATTGCAGCGAACGCGAAAACGCGATTCCCGATTACGACTACCCCGAAATCGACCATATCGACCGCTGGCAGTATTCGCCCGACTGCTGTGAAAAGGTGATCGAGAGTATTTTTGACGAGGATTGAGGAGTTTTATCGGGGAACTTTTGAAAAAGTTCCCCATACCCTTCAAAACTTTTCAAAACAAATTATTATAAAAAACGGGGACGTGCGCCTTATGCCTAAAAAACGGCAAGCGTTTTCGGGGACCCCGTGGATTTTTATGCCTTGCAAGTGAAGCGACTAGTACATAAAGTCGAATTCGATGTCGTATATCGAAACGGTGTCGCCCTCTTGAACGCCTGCGTCCTCAAGCGCCTTGATAACGCCCTTGTCGCGAAGCACGCGCTGGAAGAACTGAAGCGACTCGTAGTCGTCGAAATTGATGTCGTTGCAAAGCCTGATGAGCCATTCACCGGTAACGACGAAAACGCCGCCGACCCTTTCGACCGACACCGACATATCGGTATCCTCGGGAGATTCGACGTATTCCTCCTCGTAATAGGTGATAGGAGGAAGCGTGGCAAGCTTTGCCGAGACCGCCTTCATCAATTCGGGCACACCCTCGGAAAGACCGCCCGAAATAAGGAACAGCTCGCAGCCGTTTTCCGAAGCATAGCGCTCGACCTCCGCAAGATGCTCCTCGGAATAGCCGAGGTCGATCTTGTTCGCAACGAGGATCTGGGGACGCGAGGCAAGCTCGGGGCTGTATTTTTCAAGCTCCTGATTGATCTTCACAATATCCTCAAGCGGGTTTTCTCTCTCGCTCGCAGAAATATCGAAAACGTGAAGAATAAGACGGCATCTGTCGATGTGGCGCAGGAAATCGTGACCGAGCCCGAGTCCGTCGGACGCGCCCTCGATAAGCCCGGGGATGTCCGCCATGACGAAGCTCTTTTCGTAAACGGTAACAACGCCGAGGTTGGGCGAAAGCGTCGTGAAGTGATAGTTCGCGATCTTGGGTCTCGCCGCGGTGACCTCGGAAAGAAGCGTCGATTTGCCGACGTTCGGGAAGCCTACCAGACCGACGTCCGCAAGCATCTTGAGCTCAAGCGTTATATTGCGCTCTGCGCCCTTGGTGCCGCTCTTTGCAAACCTCGGCACCTGCCTTGTCGGGGTAGCGAAATGGGTGTTGCCCCAGCCGCCTCTGCCGCCCTTAGCCGCAACAAACGGCTTTCCGTCGGACATATCGTGAATGACCAGCCCGCTGTCGGGATCGCGCAAAACCGTTCCCGGAGGCACGGGA
>JAFXDO010000014.1 GCA_017563195.1 Clostridia bacterium
ATCCGAAGGATATTTCACTTTGAATATTCTAATCGATAACGAAATAAATCCCTTGCGGGATTTGTGAAATGCACTTTGTGCGTGAAATACGCCTGCGGCGTGTGAAATGCCTGCGGGCGTGAGTGGATATATTTCATTTCACATTGCGACGAAGGAGCAATATTTCACAATGACCGCAGGTCATTATTTCACATCCGAAGGATATTTCACTATGGCGAAGTCATAACATTATTTCGGCGCAGCCGATACACTACCCTTTACAAACGATTATAATTATGCTATAATAGCACGAATAATATTGATGCACAGCAACAGATAATTACGGAGATTTAATTTTATGAAAAATTTTCTCGATAAGCTTTACGGCAATACAAGACCTGCGATGGCGTTTCCGCTGTTTACAGCTGTTGTGGCATACCTTTTGTTTGCCTTTTTCGGCGTTGACAAGGATACGAAAATGCTTCTTATCGCCGCACCTATCGTCAGCGTGATTTTATTCTTTATGTTGTTTTTTATGATTTATATTCAAATCAAAAACACCTCTTGCCCCGAGTGGTTTTTAAATCTTTGTGAGTTACTGTTTACGATTTTTTCGTTTTTGATGTTTGTTAGAGGAATATTCCCGTTTTTCTTCAGCGGATTTGAGGATTTTTTAACCGTCTGCTTCGGATGTGTCGCATTCAGCGCGATTGCTTGGGCACACAGTAAAAGAAAGCAGTAAAATATTAATACAAAAAGAAAACCGTCCGATAATTTCGGGCGGTTTTCCTCGTTTTACCTCTCAATCAGCAGTATAGGTGCCGAAGTAGATTCGTTTTATAAGAATGTAATCGTATTGGTCTATAACACCGTCGCGGTTAACGTCGGCGAGGTATTTTTCGTTCTCCTTAAGCGTGTAGGTTTCGAAGTAGGCGCGCTTGGCGAGGATATAGTCGTAGGGCTCGACATATCCGTTGCCGTCGACGTCGCCCTTGGCGTTGCGCTCGGTCATATTCAGCTTTATTTCGGCATAATCCTGCGAGGGTCGATCGAGTGCGATGAGGATAAGCGTGTACTGCATCGCCGTATCGAGCGCCTGCGATCTGTCGTAGGTTGCGTTGATATAAAGGTTATTGCGATCGTCGACCGACACCGCACCGACCTCGTAAGCGACTGCTTGATTGGGCGAAACGGCGAGGAAGCGGAGCAGGAATTTACTGTCGAAGAAATCGTCGCCGAGGCTTTCGGCGTATTCGTTAAGCTCTTCGCTTTGATGGCTTGCAGCAAGAGCATCGAGCGTTGCTTTATCGGTTATCTTTGTCGGCGTTGCGTTTTTGCCGTAAAGCTCGTCCTTGGGGACTACGATTTCGAGCGCACCGACGTCGATGACCGTCGCCTGACGCGAGATAAGCTCGCCCGTGAAGACGCGGGTGGAAAGCCGGACGCTTTCGTGCGGGTAGTCGTTGGTTACGTGGATCTCGATTACGCTGTGCTCTTCGCAGCCGCCGTCGATGGGCTCTGAGGGCATCGAGCAGATGAGATCGATATAAAGCATGCCTGCGCCGAAGCAGTAAAGGTCGGCAATTTCGTAATCGTTGCCGAAATAGGGTGCGGTTGCATAGATTATCACGACGTAATGACTGTCGAAGTAGTCGTCGTCCATATCAATGACGGTCGGGCCGTCAGGGAAGACGAGGTCGTACTCATCGCGTGACTCGACGATAAGGGGTACGCAAGCCGAGCCGTAGCGCGAGGGGTTGCAGCCGACGCTTATCAGATACTCGGTGTCGGGCATAAAGCCGTCGTCGAAGTTCGAGTGAACGTAGCAGGCGTGATCGAGCCTGTCCGGCGGGGCAAGTGCTATCGCGGCGTTCGGGGTGAACGACGTGAAGAGCAAAACCGTAAGGATCAATATTGCGATGCGTTTCATTTTCGTGCCCTCCTTTTGTTTTCATTGACTTATACGCGCCTGACACATAAAACCCTCATTGAATTTTATTAATTTTAGAATTTTTTGAAGAGAGCGCGAGAGAAGCTTTTTTGTAAAAAAGCTTCTCTCGCAAACATATGATTATTTAATATCAATCCACGGTGACCCAATGGGTGGTGCCGCCGTTGGAGTTGCCCAGTATTACGTAGTCGATGCTGACGCGCTCGACGGAGTTGGGCTCGACGGTGATTTGGATGACCTCGCTGCGCTCGTCGATAACGTCGCAATAGGGTCTGCCGTCGGCGACCTTGAACCACCATCTGCCGTTCTTCTGCACGAGGAGCGACTTGTTGACGCCCGCGAAGCAATCGTCAAGCGATGCGAAGTTGTAGGGCCCCGTGAGTGCCTTGGCGTTCAGGATGTTGCCGCATTCGTCGCGCGACATCACGAAGAGCACGCCCGAGTTTCCGCGCTTGAAGAAGGTGAAGGTGCGAGAGGTGCTGCCTGCGTTGACGAGGGTGAAATTGTCGGTGTACTGAACCATCCAGTTGCCGATGTTTGCGGGCTCGCCCGAGGAATCGGCGTGCTCGGTGTCGATAACGATTTCGTTGCCGTCGACGTCGACGCATTGGAAGATCATCATATCGGTACCGATCGCCTTGTCGACCCCGTTCGGGTTGAGCGCGGTGACCCACTCGGTCGCGTTGATGACGCGGGGATGGAGGGTGTATTCGGCGTAGGGGGTGTTCTTGCCGGGGTAGGCGGGGTCCTCGTACTTGGTGTAGGTGACGGGGAGCCTGCCGGGCTTGGTTTCGTCGTCGACGACGAAGGTGATGTTGGACTCGATGAGGCCTGCGGTCGGGTCGACGCCCTTGTACTGCTTGGAGTAGTCGGTCAGCTTGCCGGTCTTAGAGTTGAAGCGCTCGGTGATGAAGCCCTGCTCGGGCGGGTTTGCCTGCACCTGAGAAGCCTCGGTGTAAACGTAGAAGGTGCCGGTGACGGGCGCACCCGAGACGTTGAACTTGACGACCGCGTTCGAGCACTTGCCGGGGAGAATGGGTCTGTCGGCAGAGCCGAACACGTTCACGTTGTCGTAGGCGTCTGCGGTGGTGCCGCCGAGCACGTAGATATATTCGCCCGCGGGGATGGTAAAGGTCACGGGCTCGCGCGGGGTGGGGGTGTAGTCGATATAGTCGCAGCCGACGTAGATGGGGTTGACCGAGCCGTCTGCGAAGAAGTAGTCCTCGGGAAGCTCGAAGCGGTAGTTGAAATAGTCGCTCCATGAGCGCTGACCGAGCCATTCGCCGTCGGGCTGGAAGCCGAGGTTGGTGACGGTGACGGTCGCGTCGGAGTCGGACTCGTTCAAGAGCTGATATCCGAAGTAGACGGGCACGCCCGTGTAGTTCGAGTGCTCGTAGGTGAAGATAACGTCGCCCGAAAGCTCCTTCGTGCGGAGGATCGCCTGCCCGATGTCCTCGGGTGCGAGCATTTCGGGGTTGTTGGAGTAGATATAGGTGCCGTTTTCGCGCTTGGTGTAGGCGACGGTTGCGAGACGCGAGCCGATGCCGCCGTTGCGCTCGATGGTGGTCTTGCCCGTGTAAAAGCGGT
Source organism: Clostridia bacterium (assembly GCA_017563195.1). Classification (GTDB taxonomy): domain Bacteria; phylum Bacillota; class Clostridia; order Oscillospirales; family CAG-382; genus Coliplasma. The sequence continues at coordinate 3,518 of JAFXDO010000014.1, forward strand.
TTTGGAAGGGCTGAAGGTTTTCGTTGTAGTCCCTTTCGGCAAACTCAAGCTCTAACGTGTAGCCCTTTTCGGTTTCGATCTTTTTCATGGTGTAGCCGTCCTTAAGCAGTTGTTCGTTGATGGATGCGTCGTCCGATTCGCTTTCCTGCTTGGTGGGGGTGCAGGAGGCAAGCAGAACGCAGGCGAGGAGTATTAAAAGCGAGGCTTTAAGTAGTCGCGTAAGCAAAATACCACCTCCCGTCGACCTTTACGGCGACGTAATTGCGCGTGGTTTCGCTCGTGCCCTTTAAGACCGTCATCCGTACGATGGCGATCTCGGAGACGGTTTCGCGCCCGTTTTCGATCTTTTCGACGTACTTGTCGAGCGCGTCCTCGTACTTTTTAGAGCCCTTTTCGTACTGCACGCTTGAGATAAGCTTGAAGCCGATCTCGCTTGAATTGTATTGCGGCGACTTGCCCTCGTAGCCCTTTTCGAGGTAGGAGGTGAGGAGTCGGTCGCTCGTTTCCTTGTTGCCGTAGAGCACGACCTTGTTGTATTCCGAGGAATATTCGATCATACCGTCGATATCGTAAAGGATAGCCGCCTTTTCGTATTCGGCGATAGCCTTTTCGGGGGTCGGTGCGCCCGTGAAGGCAAGGTCGAAGATATAGATCAGCACAGCCGCGACGATGATGCCGACGAGCGCACAGCCGACGTAGATCAGCGCGCGCTTTGCCTTGGGGCTGAGCTGCTTCTTTTCGACTACCTTGTCCTCGATGGGATCGTAAATGTCGATCTCTCTTCTCATTTTTTAGCCCTTCTTGCTCTTGATTACCGCGAAGACAGCCATTATCACAGCCGCGATGACGCAGGAGATGATGAGGGTTATCGTGGTGGCGTTCCAAAATCCGCCCTCGGACTCCTCTTCGGACTCTGCAGAAGAGGCTTCGGGGGTTGATTCGACAGGCTTAAGCTCGGGGTAGCGGTCGTAAAGCTCGCAATCGAAGAGCTTGTCGAGCAGGTTGGTCGTCGCGAACGCCTGATTCCAGATGCCGTGGCCGCCCGTGGGGTATTCGACGTAGACGATCTTGTCGCCGCCTGCCTGCTTTATGGCTTCGACGGTCTGCTGAGTGCCCGAAACGGGAACAGCGGTGTCGTCGACCGCGTGGAAGGTGAAGATGGGGGTGTCCTTGAGGACCTCAGCCATCGAGGGGTCGCCGCCGCCGCAGACGGGTACGCCCGCCGCGAATACGTCGTTGTGGCGCATAAGCGCGTCCCATGTGGCGAATCCGCCCATCGAGATGCCTGCGGCGTAGATTCGGTTTGCGTCGAGGCTGTATTTGCCCTTTAATTCGTCGAGAAGCTCGAGCACCGCCTTCATTTCGTTCGACTCGGGTACATTTTCGACCGAGTAGGCGCCGTTAGCCCAAGGGGTGTCGACCCACTGGTTGGGCTGTGCGGGGCACTGGGGCGCCACGATGAAGCAGTCCTCGGGGGCGTTGTCGTAGATGTACTGAACGCAGTGGAAGAACTGAAGCTTGTTGTCGCTGCCGCGTTCGCCCGCGCCGTGGAAGAAGAATATCACGGGGTAGCTCTTGCTTTCGTCGTATTCCTTGGGGAGCAGGAGTCGGTAGGGGAGCGTGGTGGTATCGTTTTTGTATTCGAGCGCGAGTGCAAGCTCGTAGATGGTCGGCTCTGCGGACGCCGAGCTGTCGGCAAGCGCGATCATCGGTGTGGAAAGGCATAAAATTGCAAGTAAAGCTGCAAGTGTCTTCTTCATAAAGCGTCTCCTTTAGTTCTGTTTGGAAACATTATAACACATTCGTCGGCTTATTTCAATCTTTTTTCAACAAACGAAAGGACAAGGGGGGGATTTTTACAAGGGGAACACTTTTAAAAAAGCTTTTCCCCTTGAACCCCTTTCAAAAATTTTTGAAATTATTTATTTTAAAGGATTTTGGGGAAGAGCGCGAGAAACCCCTTTTGCAAAAGGGGTTTCTCGCAAATGAACCTCAAACAAAACCCCATTACTCAAAGGTAAAGCTGCCGATGATTTCGTTTTTGATAGCGCGGCTTTTTTCGAGGTAGAGGCTGTAGGCGCGTATTTTTTCGTCAAGCTGAGGAGATTTCGACTGTGCGTCGGAGCGAAGCATCTCGAAGAGGAGCTGCGAGAGCTTGTCCTCACCCTCGAGACGCAGTATTTCAAGCCGAAGCCTTTCGTCGCGCCTGCGTTCGGCGTCGTTTTTCGCCTTTTTTACGGCAAAGGTCAGGATGCAAGCGAAGAGACCGCCCGAAAGACCTGCGGACGAAAGGATCACGGGCAGCAGCTCGGACAGCAGCGAGATGCCGCTCACGGCTCGTAGATAAGAGCGGAAATGCAGTCGGCGACGGCGTTAACCAGTCTTGCCGCTATCGAGAGTATCAGTCTCATTTCCGTCCTTTGATTTTACCTGCTTGACGATATTGTTTGCGTATACGCTCGCGCTTGCGCAGAGCAGCCCTTGTGTGAGTATGCGGTAGATCGCACAGAGCAGCTCCTGCGTGTCTGCGGGGATGGCGGTGGAGAGTGTGTGCGCGGCGGCGAGGAGGATGCCGACGAAAGCGAGGATGAATGGGATGAGCGAGTCGTTTATCGGGCTTTTCTTGATCGCCGCGCCGACTGCGTAGAGCAGCGGCACGATGACGAAGAGCTCGGGGTCGACGTATGAAAGTGCGTCCATTTTGTCCTCCTTACTTAAGGTAGTTTGCGGTGCCGCGCTCGGGGTTAAAGCCGCTTGCCGCGTTGTCTCTGTTGTCAAATATCTGCTTGCGCTTGACGTAGGCTTCGACGTCGGACTCGGGTATGCCGAGCGTCTCACAGCAGCTTCTGAAGAGGGGAATGCTCTTGCCCGCGCGCTCGTAGATGAAGTCGAAGCGTGCTTCCTCGGCGTAATCCTTCGCGGCGGAGCGCGCATCGGCTTCGCTCATACCGTTCGAGACGAAGCGGATGTAGGACTCGTCGTAAGCTGCGCCGTAGTGGTCGTAGGCGTCGCGGGTGATGACCTGCACCTGCATATCCTGCGGCTCGAGCTCCTCGTAGCCGTACGCCTTGAGCATAAAGATGAGCTCCTGCATGTACTCGCCGTCGACCTTGTAGCTTTCCTGCATCTCGAGGAGATATTTGTTGATGGCGTACTCCTCGGAGTCGTATTTCACGTAGTTGTCGCTTGTCGAGTTTGCGACGATCAGCTTCGCGAGGTCCTTCGGCTTCATTTCGGGGGTCCAGCCGGCGAGAATGTCGCTTTCGTCGTCCTTGCCCGTCGAGCCGTTGATGCTTAGGTTAACGTCGTTGCCGGTGCTTGTGTTGGATTTACCGCCGTATTTTGCGTCAAGCTCGGCTTGGTGAAGCTTTTTTTCGTGGTAGAGCTTTTGCGATTGAAGCTCCTTTTCTGCCTTGAGCTTTTCTGCCTGAAGCTCGCGCTCGAGCTCGGTCTTCGCGACGGTCTCCAGAATGCCGTTTTTGTCGTCGTTGAGACCCATGAGCTTGTCGTTCAGCTCGAGGGTAAGGTCGTGCTTGTCGGCGTTATGCTCGTTTCTGAGGTCTTGGTGCTCCTCGGCTCTGCCGAGCGCAAGCTCGCTTAAGCGGTTGGCGAGCACAACGTTTGAGTTTAGCTTGGTCTGCGCCGCCTCGCCCGAAAAGCCGAGTCCGCGCTCGGCAAGAAGCGTCATCGCGTTTCTCTCGTCGCGGGCGACGTCGGATGCCGCTTGGCGTCGGTCGGCTCTGTAGCGCTTGTCGAGTGAGGCAAGCTCGTCGCTGTACGCCTTTTCGGCGTTTTCGATGGCGGTCTTGTAAAGCGCGTTCAGTCGCTCCTCCTCGGCGGAATAGCCGTCGAGTGCGCTTTTGAGGGTGGATATCGCGTCATAATAAGCCATATCTGCTGCTCCTTTCTTTTTCTTTTGTCTTTACGGTCATGCCGTGGATCGATACCTGCCCGCCGCCGTTGATGCGCACCGTGATCGAAAAGGGGAGCGTCCTCTTTAACGACGGACGGAAGGAAATGCGGCGGAAGCAGGGGTCGGATTCGTTTAAGCGGATCCTGCGGAGGCGGCTGTTGACCCCGTCGGAGATCTCGAAGCTCACGTCGAGCTCGCCCTGAATAAAGACGTCGGCTTCGATCGAAACGACGTCGCAGCGACCGCTCTCGTGCGAGTGGAGGAGGCTGCCGCTTTTCCAGATGCAGTCGCTTGTGCAGAGCTCGGAGTCGCTGTAGGAGAAGGAATATACCCCCGATCCGCTTGAATAGTAGAGACGGTCGCCGAAGGTGTCGTAGTGAGTGCCGCCGAAGCCGTCGTAGATATAAAAGGCGTTGATGCCGTAGTTGTAGATCACCGCAAGCCCGCGGGAGATGAACCAGAGCTCGCGCCTTGACTGGAAGTCGAGCAGATGCGCGTCGCTCGGGTCGTAATTCGCGATGCTTTCGCACACGGGAGAAGAGAAGCAGGTGGCGTTTTTTTCGTTTATCACGCTCGTCGACTCCCAGAGGTTCAGCCCGTCGTCGCAGAGGGTCACGGGGCGGTTGTCGATGACACAGCCGCTCGTCGCGATGAGACAGCCCTTGCTCCCGTTGAGCGAAAAGACGGGGAAGCTCGACACGACGTTGCCGAGCGCGTCGGTCTTTAGCTCGCAGTAGGAATAATACGCCGCGCGCTCGGTGAAGATGAGCTGGCGGTCGTACTGCTGTACGATGCAGGTTATCGCGTCGGAGCCGATGACGGTAAAGCCGTTTACGGGGAAGTACTCGACGCTCGGGACGCCGTTTGCGAGGTCGGAATGAAAGCGGTAATTGGGGTAGCCTGCGTTGCCCCATAGGAAGGCTCTGCCGTCGGAATTGCCGCCGAACAGCATCAGATCGGTGCAGTCGAGGATCCGCGCGCGGTCGGACTCGCTGTCCTTCATTTTGTAAATGATTTCGAGGTTGTTAAGCCCCTCGGCGGGGGGCAGCTCGAAGGAAACGGCGTCGTTTGCCGGGTCGAAGGCGTACCTTCCCTCGTAATCGACCCCGTCGAGCCTGACCGAGACGAGCGATTCTATCCCGCGCTCGGCAAGTCGGTAGAGCACCGATTGCCCGTCGCAGGAGAAGAGCTGACGGCGCTTGGTGCAGATGAGGTTGACCTGCTCTAAAAGGGTGCCGCTCCCGTCGGGGGCACAGCTCGTCGCGACGGTGGGGATATAGCCCTCGACCTCGCTTACCGTTTCGCCGTCGTACCTGCCGTAGTAGCTCTTGGTTTTGATATAAAGCCTGCCGCCGAAGCAAAACAACAGGCATTCGCCCGACCCGATGTCGCCGACCTGTACAAATGGGGTCGAGTCGTCGGCGTCGGCTATATACAGATGCCCGCCCGAGGCGACGGCGACGATGCTTTTCCCGAAGAGACTGCAGGCGAGCAGACCGTCGACGGGGGAATCGAAGCTGAACTCCGCGACGGTGCTCGGACGCTTCTTCAACGCGCCCGCGGGGGTTATATAGAGGTTACGCATCTCGACGGCACGCTCGATGCCGTTTGCGAGAAGCGCGCGCTCGTCGATCCCCTTAAAGCCGCGCTGACTGCTTATATTCATTTATACACCTCCGTTATCGGGTGTCTTCTCGCGATCCCGAAGGTTATAGCCTGCTTGCGCGCGTCGTAGTAAAGACGGAGCAGGCTTGTCGCGAGGTCCTCGTCCTCGCCCGATACAAGCATCGACGCGAGCCCGTAGGGAAGTGCGCTCGACGCGATGATGTCGGAGCAGGGAAGCGTCTCGTCGAGGCTTGCGACCGACAGCACGCTGTGCTCGCAACGCCTTATCCTGCAGTCGATTATCGAGCATTCGGCAAGCAGAAGGTTCAAAAGGCTCAGGGCACGCGCGCGAAGGTCAGCCGTGTCGCCACGCTCGCTCCCGTCCTCGCCCTTAAGCCCCAAAAGGTCGAGCGACGCCGAATAAATTTCGTTTCCTGTCATATTTTTCCTCCTTTTTTAAGGCTTGGCGGAGCCGTGCAGACGACTCCGCCGCGGGGGATCAGTTATTCACGACGTTGACGTGAGAAACCATCATTATCTTGGGCACGGTGTCGGTGATGGGAGTGCCCGAGAGGTCGTGGAGCCTGAAGCAGGCGATGCCCGAGTTACCCTTCACGGGCTCGGTGTCGAGGCAGATCGCGTTGATCTTGCCCGCCGTGAGGGGGATGACCTTGTCGGCGACGCCTGCCTGCTTGGAAATACAGACGAGATTGAGCTGTGTCGAGCCGTTGGGTACGTTGATGAAGGCGGTGACGGGGGATGCCGCGCCGGTGAGGTTGCAGTTGATGTCGATCACGTTGGTGTCGTCGATGAGCTCCTCGAAGCGCATCTCGAGCGCGTTTCCGATACCCTTGATAACGTTAAGCTTTACGGTAGTTTCCATTTACTTTTCTCCTTTCCTGATTAAAGCGAGTTGCCGCCGTCGCTTACGGGACAGCAGACAAGCTCTGCGGGCTTGATTACCTTTGCGCCGAAGACGAGTCTGCCGCGGACAGCCTTGTCGAACGAGCTTTCGAGTCGGTCGAGCACCTGAGTCTCGAGCACCTGCTCGGCGTAGGCGATGGCGGAGTAGGAGCCGGCAAGCATCATAACGTTGCCGTTTTCGTCCTTGGCAAGCTGGTTGGACACGAAGATGTCACAGCCGAGCTCGTCGGTGAAGGCGACCGCGCCGGTGCCGTTTACGCCGTTGTTGATCTGGAACTTGACGCCTGCGAGCATAAGCTTGGTCTTGATGAACGGGGGCACGACGATCCAGGTTCTGCCGTCGGGCACGTTCGCCTCCTCGAGCGTCTGCTTCATGGAAGCGACGGTGGAAAGCACGTTTTCGGGTGTCGCGGTCACCGCGTCCATGATTCTGCCCGATTCGTTGTAGAGCCCGAACACGTAAGCGTCGACCTCGTTCTTCAAGAGGTAGCTTGCGCGCTTGGTCTGGCTGTCCTCAAGCCCGATGCTCGAGC
>JAFXDO010000015.1 GCA_017563195.1 Clostridia bacterium
AGTGATAAATCGCCTTAAAATCGCCATTTTCGCACAATACTGCATCAAAAATCCGCGATATACGCTCGTATTATCGCGGATTTGACAAAACTATCTGATTTTAAGGTGCGTAGCAGTTTTGCGCGTATGCGATTTGTTCTGTAACGACGGCGAAAAAACGAAGGAATACCAACGTATTTCAAGTTTTTTTGACTAAGTTACAGGGCAAAACGGTAGCGCAAAACCGTTTTCTCACTGTGGCGCATCGCCCTAAGATAAAAGCCTTAAGGCAGCTGCGCGCCGAAAGCCGATATATGGGCATCATCCGCCGATGCAAGCGGAGAAAAGCGTGAGAAACGATATAAACAAAGCCGAACCCAACACGCCTCTGATGAACCCGTACACGAAACCGTCGCGGTCGTTCACGGTCTTCTTCGCCAACGTAACGAAATCTTTCATTTTATTGTCCTCCTTGCTTTGCGGAGCTCTTATGCGTTCCGCGATTTATTTTAAAGCCAAGCGTTTTTGCTTCGCTCGGTTCTTTACCTTACGAGCTTATTATAATCGATATAATGTACAATAATCGGGACAATGCAAACGAATTTTCGACTTTTTTAAAAAGAAAAATACCGCCGTGTTTTTTACGGCGGCATTTTCTCGGATCCTGCAAAAAAAGCATTGCGCCATTTTGCGTTTCCGAATTGATGATACCCTTTTCTGGGTATCTTTAAGTGAATTGCATTCTGCAATAAACCGAGCTCCCTTGTGCGTTTTGCACTGCGGCAGAAGGAGAATTAAAGGAAACTGCCGTAGGGATCGGTTTACGGGTAAGCGTTTCGGTTAATTCGTTCTGCTTTTTCGGAAAACGGTCTGCTAAAAAAGCTCACTTCTCGGAATTAATTATTCCGTAATTACAGGTCATCGGCATCCTGAATGGGTCTGAGCCCGTTTATCGGTCTTCCGGTGTAGCTGCCCAATACGTCCGTGTTCATTTCGGGTACCATATTGTTAAGTCCGAATAGGTCCGTAACGAGGTTTGTCGGATAATTGGTATCGGTAGCCTGCGGATGAGGATAATAATAACGGTCTGCGTCATTAATGCCTTTGGGAAACCTGTATTTTCTTCGTTTTCCCATAATTGATGCTCCTGTCCGAACGAATCTCTTTCGTTCGAGAGTATTATTGCCCGCAAAAGGCAATAAATACGTGATTTTTGTTGACAAATTAAGGAAAATGCTTTAAAATGATAAAAGAAACACAAGGATCAGGTAGCATGAGAGTCATAGGAATAGATTACGGCGACGCAAGAGTGGGCGTTGCGGTCAGCGATGAAACCGGCTTTCTCGCGTCCGCGGTCTGCACTGTAAACGTCACGGGCATGCGCGACGCCTGCAAAAAGGTCGCGGAAAAGATAAAAGAACTCAACGGCACGCTTATAGTACTCGGTCTTCCCAAAAATATGGACGGCTCGGAATCATTTCGTGCAGAGAAATCAAGGGCTTTTGCCGAAATGATAGGTGACGCGACCTCGTTAGAGGTGGTTTTTATGGACGAGCGATTGTCGACGGTCGAAGCGTATACCTATATGAATATCACCGACTTCAACGGCAAAAAACGCCGTGACGTGGTCGATGCGCTTTCGGCACAGATAATTTTGCAATCATATTTGGATAAAGAAGGTAAAGGGCGGCTGTAACGCCCTTTTTTGTTTTTTACAAAAAAGCCGCACGGCAAAAATATATTTAAGAGGAGAATCGTTATGAGCAGAGCAAAACACATAGCTATGCTGGTGTTCAAGGTGATTTTTATCATCCTGTGCTTCGCGCTGGCATCGCTTACTTCCATTCTCACCAACGCAAATACCGAAATGTTCGACCTTATGAAAAGCAAGGTCGAGCTCGACAAATGCGAGATCCTTGTTATGGATTCGAGCTTTGACGAGGTCGGCGCGTCGCTCGACTACCGCTTCGAGGAGGGAAAGATCGTCTTCGATCTTGTTCAGAGCGGCAACAGCTACGACGACGTCTGCATCGCGATCACCTTCCCCAAGTACGACTACGACCCCGAGCTGATGAGGAATTACCTCAACGACACGGTGGGCAAGGTCTCCGAAAAGGAGGAAAAATTCCTTGCCGCAATGGATGAAGGCCCTTGGAACACCACGTTCACCTTCCTGATGACGGGTGAGGCAAACGCCGATTCCAACAAGGTAAACTACACGATAATGGACTCGGATTCGGTGGAATACGTCGATTATTACAGAACCCCCGACGACAATTTAGAGCCCGAGACGATCGAGGATATCTATGTCGCGCAGGATGAGGAGCTGACCTTCCTGCTTACCTTCGGCGCGAAGAACAAGGGCGCGCTTCCGTCGGGCAGATACGTTTTAGAGGGCAATTTGGGCGTAAGCGGCTTGTACGAAAGCAGGGAAAGGCTGTCGCTCGGCACCACGATCAAGGTCGTTTCCGCCACCTGCGCCGACACGCTTAAGGAAAAGGGCTTGAGCATCTTCGGCGTCGAAAACTGGCTGTCATTCTACGGCGTGATGGTCGTCTTCGGTATGTTCGTCTACCTCTGGCGCGACCTCAGATCGCTCAAGAAGATCTTCTGCGCGATGATGGAGGAACGCCATCCTCCCGTCAAGGTTATCGTCAAGACCTACGTGAATGGCTTCGTCACCGACGAGTACTCCTACGTTGACGACGGCAGCTCGTTCATTGCCGCGCTCATCGTAACCTTTATTTGCTACGTCATATTCCTGCTTACCATTCCTCTCCGTATCGTGATCCACCTTATCCGCGATATCATCTACCTCTTCAAGGAGGACTATGAGCTCGATGGCTTCTCGGTAACGGGCAATATCCTCGGCAGCGTCGGCGTTTACGTGCTGCTGTTCGGCATCGTTTCGCTCATGAGTGCAAACACTGTCGCAGGCATAATCGGCACCCTTCTCGGTATCGGTATGTGCGTCGGCGCGCACTTCCTCTGCAAGCGCTGTGAGGAAGATTACGGTTGATGATTATTTTTAAGAAAAAAGAGAGTCGAAGGACTCTCTTTTTGTGTAGTTATTTTGAAGTTACCAAGCAACATCATCGTAGGGGGTATTTTCAACACCATTATTTTGAAGTTTGTTTACAAATGAATTCAAGGGCTTTTCAAGCAACGCCTTGAACCAATTAGTATTTCCAAACCATTTCACAATCATAGGACTGATAGCATAGTATGTACGAATGAAAGCTCGTCCGTACCAAGTTTTTGCAAGAGTATTATCGCGATAACGACGAAGGGTCCAAACCGGGGGACAGTCATAGGAACCGTACACGCAAGTAGCAACATAACATCCTTTTCGTTTATAAGAACGAGAATTTGTAGATACGGGACCTGTATATATAGGATTCGTATTGTTTGTGTTGTTCGGTGCAGCTACTTCAGTCTGAGGCGTTTCTTCATTCGCCTGACTAAAATGATGTACGCGGGGCACAGGAAAAGATGACAATATATCATCGATGCGTTTTTTGATATATTCCTCGTTAGCACCGTATGACGTCCACAATTTGAGAATCGGTATGCCTGCTTCTTCGCATATTTTTCGAACCTTTTCATCACGTTCTTTTCGTTCGCTATTGTAGTGAGTTTGATCGTTAATCTCAATTATGAACAATGGTCGATATTTATCATTAGTAACCAAAAAGTCGACATTTCGGAACAATTCGTTATGAAATCGTGCGTCATCGGTTCTTTCGATAAAAGTTGCTAAGTTGATTTGAGGAAAAACATAATGTCCCTCAGGCAGAGCGAATTTGATTGCTTGATAGAAATTCTGTTCGGACTTGCTGATCAGAATATTGCGTACGTCATACAAATAACTGTCGTTATCAGTTTTTGCTGATTCCCGAACACAATCGTCGCTGGCGTAGTGCCAATTGCCGCACTTGTTGCATTTTATTATCGCGCCTGATTCTTTCTTGATGTTGCAGGAACGACAAAGCGGATACTTTCCGCTTTCGGAACCACATACTTTGCATTTCACAACATATCACCTCTTTCTTTGATTATAACACAACGCGTAATAAATTTCAATAATAAAACAGGATTTGAACCTCACGCGGCCCACGGCAGTCGCATAGTCGCGACGCGTGTCGGCACAAGCCGCCGCACGACGCTCCTTGCTTTGTGCCGATCACTGCACGAAAAACGATTCCCCGAATCGTTTTTCCCTTGTGATCCCTTGGTCCCGTGTTCGGGACCGATCGACCGTCGGTTCAAGCCAACAAAAACGCAAAAACAAAACGGACCCTCTTGTGTCCGTTTCTGTTTTTGGTTTGAGTGAGAGGATTTGAACCTCCGGCCTCTTGGTCCCGAACCAAGCGCTCTACCAAGCTGAGCCACACCCAGATGTTATCTGTCATTGACGGCGCTCGAAAAAATTCTATGCGCTGAGCCACACCCAGATACCCACGTATTATAGCAAACTCAAAATGTTTTGTCAATGCTTTTGTATGAAATTTAATTACCGAGAAGCAATGCCGCGCATCGTTAAGCAAAAAGCGGTACTGCGCTCTGTTTTCGGTTAAAAATAAAGAAAATTTCGAAAAAAGCGTCGACAAACGCGTTCTTTTGGTTTATAATGCAGGCAAGGCACACGAAATCTGCCGAAACATGAAACGAAGGCACGGCAATGAAACACTACAAATACAAAGAGTACATAAAAAATATATTCCCCTGCATATGCTACGGCGTGACCTGCGGCGCATTGACCGGCGCGCTCATCTTCCTTTTCAAGCTGCTGGCAAAGCAGGCTGAGGAAGCGTCGAGGCAGCTGTACTTTATGGCGAGACAACGCCCGATCTGCGTCGCGTTGATGCTTTTGGCGCTTGTCGCGGCGGCGCTCTTGATGTATTTCATCCACAAAAAAGCGCCCGAAAGCAGAGGCGGCGGCATCCCCCGAAGCGAGGGCGTGCTCCGCGGCGTGCTTTCGTTCCGTTGGCTTCGCACGCTTCTGGCAACCTTCTTCGGAAGCATGCTCAGCTTCCTTTTCGGACTCCCGCTCGGCAGTGAGGGTCCCGCCGTGCTGATGGGCACCTCCGTCGGCTCGATGTGCGGAAGCGTTTCAAAAAACCGCTCCATCTGGAGCAGATACGTTATGACGGGCGGCGCGGGCGCAGGCTTTGCCGTTGCGACGGGCGCGCCTCTTTCGGGCATACTTTTCGCGCTCGAGGAGATTCACAAGCGCTTCACCCCGATGCTTGTTATTACCGTTTCGATAACCGTCGTTTCGGCGTCGTACGTCAATCAGCTGCTCTGCGAGGCGTTCGGAATAAGCGCAAGCCTGTTCCATATTCAAGGCTTTGCCGAGTTTTCGCTTTCCGACGCTCACTTCCTGCTCGCGCTCGGCGTTCTTGTGTCGCTGGGCGTCGCTCTGTTCGACTCGTCGATTTCGTTTTTCGGCGACTGTACGAAGAAGTGGTCGAAAATCGCGACCCCTTCCGTCAAGCTGATCACCGTTTTTGTGATATCCGGAATATTGGCGTTCTGCTTTGACGATGCTGTATACAGCGGACACCATATGATCGAATCGGTCATGGAGAACAACAAGGGCGTTTTGATACTGCTCGCGCTCTTCGCGGTAAGGCTTTTGATGATGCTTTTGGTAACCGACAGCGGCGTTACGGGCGGTATATTCATTCCGACGCTTGCCATCGGCGCCGCGTTTGCCGCGATCGTTTCCAAGCTTCTGCTTTTGATGGGAATGGACGAATCGCTGTTCCCCGCAACCGTTTTCCTCGGTATGTGCGCCTTTATCGGCGGCACGCTTCGTGCGCCTCTTACGGCGTCTGTGCTCTTTATCGAGCTTACGGGTCAGTACACGAATCTGCTTTTCGTGGCGCTCGTGATATTTACCGTTTCCTTCCTTACCGAAATGTTCAACCGCACCCCCTTCTACGACCGTGCACTCGAAAATATGGAGCACGCGCAGAACGAGGGCAAACAGCCGAGCATCGCCTGCTTCGAAATGAAGGTGTCGCATAACTCCTTCGTTGTCGGCAAGGCGGTAAGAGACGTAATGTGGCCGTCCGCCTCGGTCGTAATAAGCATCACCCGCGCCGACGAATCGCAAAGGGATATGGACAACGACGGCGAAAAGAAGCTTTACGTGGGCGACACGGTGGTCCTCCGTGCGAGATTCTTCGACGAGGACGAAATACGCGCCACCCTGAGGGGACTTATGGGAGCCGATCATCCGATCGAGCGAACCGAAATCAATTAAAAAAAGAGGGTATATGAAAAAAATACTTATCGTTTTGCTTCTCGCATCGGCTTTGATGCTGACGGGATGCGCAGAAACGCTTATCGATCTTGCCGACGGCGTCGTTTCGGGCGTGGTTTACGCCTTTACGCCGAGTGAAGAAGCTACACCCGATAACGAGGATGCCGATGCGTCGGAGCCGTCTGCCGAATCGCCGGATACCTCGGTCGATGAGTCGGAGCCCGACGAGTCGTACGTCGATAACGAGCCGAAAATGCAGGAAATATCGTCGCTTGTTGAGCTTCGCGACTATATAAACGGCTTGAAGGAGGACGACGTTTTCGAGATCGACTTCAAATACGTCGGAGATATCGACGAGCTTGACGGCGTGACCATCGCGAGGATAGCGACCGCCTGCAGCATCACCTACACGGTTGAAAACCGAAACGAATATCATCTTTCGATCACCGAATACCCCGGCGACAGGATCGTAGACGCCTACAGAAGCGGCGACACCTCGGCTCTCAACGACGATGAGCTCGAGGTGCTCGACGTCGCGACGAGGACGGTAAACGATCTGAAAAGATATGCCGAGGACGACTACCTGCTCGAGGTGTTCATCCACGACGTTATACTCGATAACGTGACCTATCTGAACGGCACGACCGACGTTGACGACCCGATGAATCCCCCGCGTCACCTTACCGCAGTCGGCGCACTGCTCGACGGGTACGCAAACTGTCAGGGCTATACCGACGCGTTCTACACGCTTGCGTCAATTGCCGGCTTTGAGGTCGGCAGAATGACGGTCGAAAACGCAGACGGCGGTCATATAGTGAACACTATTCTCATCGACGGCGAATGGTACGTTGTCGATACCACGTTCGACGACGCCTTTACCCACGAGGACGGCGACCCCTATCTTTACTATATGTTCAACGCGGGACGCGACGTCTGCATCGAATACGAGTGGGGCAGGGAGATGGAATATTACCCGATAGCCGACGAGTCCGACGAGTATTACTACTACAGCTACGGCTCCGACAGGATCTACGACGATATCGACGCCATGGCGCAGGATATGTTCGACGAGTGGTATTATAACGGAAGCTGCGAGGTCCACGCCATGCTTACCGACAAGGAGTGCGATTGGCTCGACCTGAGCGACGCGTTCGATGATATTTACTGCCCGTCTGGCGCCTATTACGAATACACGATATGGACCCTCTTCAACGGCAGAGATACCTACTTCGTCGTACAGTTTGAATAATTACAATAAAAAAGCCTGCAGATCAGACAGATTTGCAGGCTTTTAATTTTACTTATTGAGTGCAGCGACGTACGCGTCCTTGGGGCGATAGCCGATTATGGTGTCGACCGCTCTGCCGTCCTTGAAAAGCATCACCGTGGGGATGCTGCTGATCCTGTAAGCGTTTGCAAGAGAAGGATTTTCGTCAACGTCGACCTTGCAGACCTTGACTCTGCCGCGGTATTCCTCGGCAATTTCCGCAATGACGGGAGCGACCATTCTGCAGGGACCGCACCAGGTTGCCCAGAAATCGACAAGCACGGGGATATCGGACTTAAGAACCTCTTGCTCAAAGTTTTGCTCGTTCAGAATTATTTCCATATAATATATCTCCTTTACTTTTTTATATTATACCACACGCGGAAACAAAAGTAAATATCAAGAGGAGCGATAATTTGTAACCATTTTTTTAAGCTCGCCTATGGCGTCGCCGAGCCCGCCCACGTAGTCGATTATCCCGTGCTTCACAGCCTCTCTGCCGTCTATCACGGTTCCGATGTCGGTGGTCATCGCGTCTGTCGCGGTCATAAGCCTCCTTACCGTTTCGCCCTCCGCGCGCGAGTTCCGCACGATAAAGTCGATAATGCGCTCCTGCATTTTTGCGAGGTTTTCAAAGGTCTGCGGAACACCGATGACAAGCCCGTTCAGCCGAACCGGATGAAGCGTCATCGTCGCGCTCGGCACGATGAAGGAGCGCTTTGCCGATACGGCGAGCGGGACGCCTATCGAATGCCCGCCGCCCAGCACGATCGAAACCGTCGGCTTTTTCATTCCCGATATCAGCTCGGCAATGGCAAGCCCCGCCTCGATGTCGCCGCCGATGGTGTTCAAAAGCAACAGCAGACCGTCTATCTCGTCACTTTCCTCAACCGCAACGAGCGTCGGAATGCATTGCTCGTACTTGGTCGATTTGCATTGCGGCGCGGCGGCAAAATGCCCCTCTATCTGCCCCGCAATCACCATTGAATGTATGCATATCCCGTTTGCGACGGTTATGATATTACCCGACGCACCGACATTCTCGCACGTGTATTCGCATTCAGCGGAATCGGGCAGACCCTCGGCTTGATTTTTCATTTTTTGCACCCCTCTTTTTCGCTTATTATTGTCAAAACGGCATAAAAAATTCGCAATTGCCGATAATAAGGAAAAATCAAGCAAGCTGCAGGGGGATAGCTTATGCAAATCAATTTGCGACACGAGCTTAAGCACGCCTATTCGATAATCAAGCGCCGCCTTTCCGACGCCGATGTATCTGCGTGGCTGAGCGACAATTTTTACTGCATCGACAGGCATTACCGTCTCATAATCGACAACAGGACGGCTATGCGCTGTCGGGATTTTTATTCTATCCTTAAAAATTACTGCGAGCGGCGCGACTGCCTTCCGACGCCGAAGGGGCTTATAAAATGGCTTGCCGCGCAAAGCAGAAGCTTTTCCTTCGACGAGCTTACGTCGGTCCGCGCGCTGCTTGCCGCCTGCGCGATAACGCAGATCGCTTCGTCGCTGACCGACAGATCAAGGGCGTTCCTTTTGCCGAACGCCGTAAAAACGCTGCACTCGCTTTCCGACCCCGATTACGACGAGGTCGTCTCCTCGCTCTGGTCGGCGGAAAGGATCCTTGTGCGGCACGAGGAGGCGTACGATCGCTCGGATGCCGCGACGAAATCGCAATACCGCTCGCGTCTTGCCGCCTACGCAAGGCGTAAACGAATCAGCGAGCCCGATGCCGCCGAAGCGCTGGTGTTTGAAGCAAAATCCAAGAAAACGACTGTCGGCGGGCTTCTTTTTGCGCCGAAAATAAAGGACGCGGCGTTGTGGATAGCCACGCTCTGCATAGTCCTTGCGGCGTTGACGGCAGCCTCGGTGACGCTTATCGGGTGGTGGAGCGCGCTTTTGCTTGCCGTGCCCTTCGCGGTGGCTTCATCTGCCGTCGCAGACCGATTCGTGTCATACTTCGTGCCCGCCCACCGTGCGCCGAGGCTCGAGCTGACGCGGGTCCCCGACGACGCAAAAACGCTCGTCACCGTCGCGTCGCTTATGACGGGCGGGAGCGGGGACGGTAAGGTGTTCGAATCGCTCGAGCGGTTTCGTTATATGAACCTCGACAAAAACGTGTATTTCTGCCTGCTTGCCGACCTGCCCGACTCGGATTCACAGTATCTGCTGAACGACAGCGCGATAATCGAGTCGGCGCGCAGGCGGATAGACGAGCTGAACCGCGTCCACGGCGACTGCTTCTGCCTCTTCTTCCGCGAGAGAACGCTTAACGCGAGCGAGGGTAAATACGGCGGGTGGGAGCGTAAGCGCGGCGCCGTGTGCGAGCTTGCGTCGCATATAGCTCACGGCGGAAAGAGCGAGTATTACGGCGGCGACTTCATCCGCGATATCAAATATATCCTCACCCTCGATTCCGATACGAACCTTTCGGTCGGCAGCGTGCTCGAGCTCGTCTCGATAGCTCTTCATCCGGTAAACCGCCCGAGCGTCCGCGACGGAAGGGTGGTGTCGGGCTACGGCATCATCCAGCCGTCTGTCAGGACAGAGCTGAAAAGCGCCTACAGCACAGGCTTTTCGCGGCTTATTTCGGGCTCGGGCGGGGCGGATAACTATTCGAGTGCAAGCTTCAGCCGGGGACAGTCGCTGTTCGGCTCGGGCAGCTTTTGCGGCAAGGGGCTTATCGACGTAAGGCTTTTCGATTCTCTCGTGGCAAAAAAGCTTCCCGAGGGGCTGGTCCTCAGCCACGATATTCTCGAGGGCAGTGTGCTCCGTACGCTTTGCGCGTCGGAGGTTACGCTGACCGACTCGACCCCCGGCAACACCGTTTCGTTTTTCAGACGACAGCATCGATGGATGCGCGGCGATTTTCAGAATCTCTGCTTCGTAAGAGGCAGGCTCCTGAGCAGATTTTCAAAATTGCGGCTTTTGCTTATCGCATCGCGCCATCTGTCGCCGATCTTTTCGACGCTCGCGGTGATCGTCGGCGCGTTTGAGGCGGATAAGAGCGGATTTGTCATCCTTTTGCTCGCGTATGCCGACCTTTTCATTCCCGCCGCTCAGTCGATCGCGTCGTTCCTGCTGTCGAGCTCGCCGTTTGCCTGCCTGCGCTTCTTCTCAAGGGCGTACTCGATGCTCGTGCAGACGCTTATGCGGCTGTTCTTCGAAATATCCTCGTCGCTTCGCCGCGCACTGCTGACGCTCAACGCGCTTGTCCTCGCGGTTTACCGATGCTTCACGCGCGAAAAGACGCTTGAATGGACGACCGCCGCGCAGGTTGAGGGGCTCGGCGCGTCGCTCGGCAAGTACGTGCTCGACGGCGGTGTCTCTGCCGCGGCGGGGCTTGCCCTGCTGATGCTCGCGCGCAACCCCGCGATGCGTCTTGCGGGTCTGCTTTACTTTGTGTATCCCTTGGTGTCGGTCGTGCTTTCGCGCTCGGTCGGCGGAGGCAGAGAGGTGCGCCCGTTGCTTGGCGAAAGGCAGAAAAGACTGCTTGAGATTCACGCGACCGATATGCTTGGCTTTTATCTCGATAACGTCGGCTCCGCCACGAGCCACCTGCCGCCCGACAATATCCAGACCTCGCCCGTGCAGGACGTCGCGATGCGCACCTCGCCCACGAATATCGGGTTTTATCTCGTTTCTCTGCTTGCCGCAAGGGATCTCTGCCTGCTTTCCACGGCAGAGCTCTGCACCCGACTCGAGGACAGCATAGGGGTTATCGAGCGGCTTGATAAATACAAGGGCAACCTTTATAATTGGTACGATCTTAACGATACGACGGTGCTCGGCGACAAATATCTGTCGGCGGTCGACAGCGGCAACCTTTACGTGATGCTTATCGCGCTGAAGGAGGGGATGCGCGATTACGAAAGCGAGGACGAACGCGTCGGACGGCTGAGCCTGCGTCTGTCCGAGCTGATCGAAGGCACCGACCTGAGCGTCTTTTACGACAAGCGCCGCGCGCTGTTCAGGATAGGACTCAGCGGCGAGGAGCATACTCCCGACGGAGCATATTACGATATGCTCATGAGCGAAGCCCGAATGCTTTCCTATTGCGCCGTTGCGAACGGGGCTGTTCCCAAGAAGCACTGGCAGACGCTCGGGCGCACCCTCACCCATTATCGGGGCTATATCGGTATGATGAGCTGGTCGGGCACGGCGTTCGAATACCTTATGCCGCATCTGTTTCTGCCGCTTTACCGCGACTCGTTTATGTACGAAAGCGTCGCGTTTTCGCTTATGGTGCAAAGGCGCGAGCTTGAATTGTGGGGAATAAGCGAAAGCGGATATTATTCCTTCGACAGCGAAATGCATTACCAATACAAGGCAAACGGCATCCAACGGCTGGCTCTGCGCCGCGTGTCGGAGCAGGAGCGGGTCGCGTCGCCCTACTCGACCTACCTGTCGCTGTGCACGCTGAGCTTTAGCGCCGTGAAGAACCTTCAAGCGTTTGAAAACCGCGGCATGTACGGCAGGTACGGGCTTTACGAGGCGATCGACTTTTCATCCGGCGACGGGCTTTTGGTGAAAAGCTATATGGCGCACCACGTCGGGATGAGCGTTATCGCCTGCCTTAACGCGATAAAGGACAATATTTTCGTTCGCCGCTTTACGGCGTCGAAGCAGATGTCGTCGGCGCTCGAGCTGCTTCAGGAAAAGATCCCGACCGACGCCCATGTTTTCGGCAACGATTCGGAAAACCGTGAGGAGATCAAGCGCGTCAAGCCGCAGGGAAGGAGCCAAACCGAGGGCATCGATCTGCAAAGCCCGTCAGCCGTCCTGCTGAACCGCGGCGATCTTACCGCGGTCGTCACGTCGAGCGGTCATATCGGGCTTACGAGCGGCGACAGGATGCTTTCGCATACGCAGTTCGACAAAAGCTCGCTCCGCTTTTCGCCGAGCGTCGTTTTCGCGCGGGCGGGGAAGGGCTATTGCTGTGCGCCGCTGAGCGGTCAAAGCGGCGTAAGCTTCGAGCGCGGCGGCAATTACGCGTCGCATATCGTGTCGGACAGCGAGTTTTCGGGCCGTGTGAGATACAGCATCTCGGGCAACTGCTTCGTGATAAGCACGCGTGCCGAGTCGCTGAAAAGATACGACGTCACGCTGTCGCTCGAGCCTGCGCTGGAAAGCAGGAAAAAGTACACCTCGCATATTTCCTTTTCGCGGCTTTTTATCGAAAGCGAATACGACAAGCAGCGAAGGATACTCTTCTTTCACCGTCGAAGCGGGCTTGACGGCAGGCATATTTTCACGCTTGCCGTTGCGCTTCGCGATAGGAATGCCGAGCTCGGCTTTTTGACGAGCAGGGAATCGCTTAAGGCGTTTTCGATAAACACTCCGCTCGATTACGCCTCTCTTGAGACCGATAACGCCGTGGGCGCCTGCATCGACCCGATCTGCCTCGTCCGAGCAGTCTCCGCAGACGGCGGCAGGGCAACCTTTTTGCTGACCTGCGGCGAGACCAAGCAGGAATGCATCAAAAGCATAAAAAGCGCACGCGAGGGACTCCGCGATTCGGCTGTGACGGTGCAAAGCGAGATGACGAACCGGCTTTTGCCGTCGCTTCTCTACCCGAAGGAGGCAAGCATTCGTGAGAATTTCAGCGAATGCGGGATAAACGAGCTTTGGAGCAGAGGCATCTCGGGCGACTATCCCTTGGTCACGGCAAGGATAAGCGAGTCCGCCGTTTCGCGTACCGAATCGCTTATAGAAGCCTATCTTACGCTGACGCGCGCCTTTATCAGGCTCGAGCTTATCTTTATCATCGAAGAAGAGGACCGCTACGGCAGACCTGTCGAGCGAACCCTCCGCGAGTGCCTTAAGCGGTCGGGCGGCGAGCAATATCTGGGCGTGTCGGGCGGGATATTTATCCTTCGAAGGGAGGAGATATCCGATACCCTCGCGGACGGGTTAAGAGAGAATTCGAGCGTCTGCATCGACCTTTCGGACGACGGCCGCGCCGTGCAGAGCAGGGCGGTGCCGATACGCGATATTATAACGGCTGTTAACGATCCCCGCGCATTGAAGCAGGGCGAAGCGGCGCTGAGCACGAGCCACGGCTTTTTCGAAAACGACTCGTTCACCGTCGATAAGCGCTCTCCCGCCGATGCGCCCTATTCCTTCGTTCTGACAGGCAGACGCTTTTCGACCGTCGTGACGCAGTCGAGTCTGGGCTATACCTTTTACGACAACGCCCGCGAGCGACGGCTCTGCTCCTTTTACGGCGACGCAAAGACGCATTGCGACGGTGAGCGTGTGCTTGCCGTGCTTGACGGACGCTGTTACGACCTCTGCGCGATATCAAGTCGCGTGGTTTACGAAAAGGGCTGTGCAAGCTATTACGGAAGCGTTTGCGGCTGTGAATACCGCCTGACCGTCGTGGTTCCGCCGAAATACCCCGTCAAGCTCATTCGGGTGAAATACCAAAAGGGAAGTGTCGAAACACGCCTTGCTGTCAAGCCCGTGATGGGCGACAGCGTCAGCCCGATCGGCACGCTTGAGGTGGTTCCCTATTTTTCCGACGGGAACAGCGCGCTGCTGCTTCGAAGCGTGTTCGGGATGACCTTTCCCGAGGGACGCGGCTTTGCGGGAGTGTGCGGCGGCAGGATCGACGGGGAGTCGCTCGAGCTTGTGCAGGATTCCTCCGACGCGCTGTTTTTCCTCGGCGCCTGCACGACGCTTTTGGGGGTAAAGCAGGTAATATCGCGCATCGACCGCCGCTTTTTCGACGAATCGGCAGAGCTTGCGCGCTCATTTGCGGAGAGTATGGTGCCTCGTCTTTCGGTCACGACGCATTCGCGTGCGCACGATACGATGATGCGGTTTTTCGCGCCCTATCAGGTCGCCGCCTGCAGATTCTTCGCCCGCGGCTCGTTTTACCAGAGCGGCGGCGCGTACGGCTTCCGCGATCAGCTTCAGGACTGCCTTACGCTCGTCTATGCGATGCCGTCGGATGTGCGGACGCATATTATCCGTTGCTGTGCACACCAATACCTCGACGGGAGCGTTATGCATTGGTGGCACACGCGGAATATAAATCGGGTCAACAGCGGAATAAGGAGCAAATGCTCCGACGATATGCTCTATCTTCCCATCGTCGTTGCCGACTATATCGAAAAGACGGGCGACAGAGGTCTGCTTGACGTCGAGACCTACTACCTCACGTCGCGCCCGCTTTCTTCCGAGGAGAGCGAAAGATACGAAACGCCCGAGCGAAGCGATTTGAAGGAAAGCGTTTACCGCCATTGCCTTCGCGCGCTGTCCTATGCCGATAAGCGCGGCAGACACGGGCTGATCCTTATGGGCTCCTGTGACTGGAACGACGCGTTTTCGCTCGTCGGCAGGAGAGGGATAGGCGAAAGCGTTTTCTCGTCGATGCTGTTTATCGTTGCGGCAGAACGGTTTTTGCCGATAGTCAGATCGTTAGGCGACGCCGAAGCCGAAAAGGGTATGGTCGATGCGATATCCGAAATCCGTTCCGCGATCGAGAAAAACGCCTACTTCAAGGACAGATACGCCCGCGCCTTTTGCGACGACGGAAGCGTGATAGGGACAGAGGGCTGTGAGGAGTGCGAGATAGATATTCTCTCGCAGGCGTTTGCCGTGCTTGCGGGGATGGATGCCTCCCGCGCGAAAAACGCGTTAAGGCTTGCATTTTCAAAGCTTTACGACGGAAGATCAAAGCTGTTTAAGCTGTTTTCGCCTCCCTTCGAAAACAAACTCACTCGCGTCGGATATATCCGCGGCTACGTCGCGGGCATTCGCGAAAACGGCGGTCAGTACACCCACGGTGCGCTATGGGGCGCGCTCGGCTGTATAGCCGCAGGGCTTAACGAGGAGGCGCTGCTGATCCTCGACTGCGTGAACCCGATCGTCCGCTCGACCGACCGCAGCCTTGCGTCGCGCTATAAGATAGAGCCCTATGCCGTCGCGGCGGATATTTATTCGGGCTCGCACTCGGGCAGGGGCGGCTGGAGCTGGTATACCGGCGCCGCATCGTGGTATTACAGGATAATGCTGGAATACGTGCTCGGCATACGCGTAGGAGCGAACCAAGCCCTGCTTTCGGCAAGACCTGTGATCGAGTACGAAATGGACCTGACCTTCGGCAGCTGCGAGCTTCATATAACCGCGTCGGCAGGGAACGATAGATGCCTGCTTGACGGCGAGCCGACAGAGCTTCCGCTTACCCTGCCCGAGGGAAGACACAGCCTCGAGCTTCGTGTGGAATAAAAAAGAAAAACGCTTGAGCACACTCAAGCGTTTTTTGATTTTAAAGAGAATACTTGCGGAAGATCTTCTTGCCCTTCTTGAGCTTGATGCCCTCGGAAAGCGCTTCCTTGCTTACGGTTGCGCCGACTGAGGTCACCTTTTCGCCGTCGATGCTGATGCCGCCCTGATCGATGAGTCGGCGTGCCTCGCCCTTGCTCTGTGCAAGACCGCCGAGCACGAGAAGGTCGATGACCGTGATGCTTCCGTCGGAAAGGCTTGCCTCCTCGACAACGGTGTGGGGCATGTTCGCGTCGTCGCCTGCGCCCGAGAAGAGTGCGCGCGAGGTCTCCTCTGCCTTCCTTGCTTCCTCGTCGCCGTGAACGAGAGCGGTGAGGCTGTACGCGAGTATCGCCTTCTTTTCGTTGATGCGCGAATCCTCCCACTTGTCCATTTCCTCGATCTCCTCAAGCGGAATGAAGGTGAGCATTCTGATGCACTTCATAACGTCGGCGTCGTCAACGTTGCGCCAGTACTGATAGAAGTCGAAGGGGCTGGTCTTGTTGGGGTCGAGCCAGACGGCGTTGCCCGCGGTCTTGCCCATCTTCTTGCCCTGCGAGTCGGTGAGGAGGGTGATGGTCATCGCGTTTGCATCCTTGCCGAGCTTGCGACGGATAAGCTCGGTACCGCCGAGCATGTTCGACCACTGGTCGTCACCACCGAACTGGAGGTTGCAGTCGTAGTTCTTGAAAAGATAATAGAAGTCGTAGGACTGCATTATCATATAGTTGAATTCGAGGAAGGAAAGACCCTTTTCCATTCTCTGCTTATAGCATTCGGCTCTGAGCATATTGTTGACCGAGAAGCAGGCGCCGACGTCGCGAAGCATATCGACGTAGTTGAGGTTCAAAAGCCAGTCGGCGTTGTTGATCATCATCGCCTTGTCCTCGCCGAACTCGATGAACTTTTCCATCTGTCTCTTGAAGCATTCGGCGTTGTGGTCGATATCCTCCTTGGTGAGCATCTTGCGCATATCGGTTCTGCCCGAGGGATCGCCGATCATGGTGGTGCCGCCGCCGATGAGGGCGATGGGCTTGTTGCCCGCCATCTGAAGACGCTTCATAAGGGTAAGCGCCATAAAGTGTCCTGCCGTAAGGCTGTCTGCCGTACAGTCAAATCCGATGTAAAACCTTGCCTTGCCGTTGTTGACAAGCTCTCTTATCTGGGGCTCGTCGGTGACCTGAGCGATCAGTCCGCGCGCCTGTAATTCTTCATAAATCTGCATCTTGTGCCTCCCGAATGGGCTGAAAACGATATTTTTCCGCATCATAAGCCCATAATTTCTGCCATTATACCATACTTTCTCCGAAAAATCAATGCTTTTGAGGCAACGGGAGTCGAAAACTTGTCGGATGCAAAAAAAGTTGTTTGACATTTTGCTGTGCGTAATATATAATGAAATTATTCATAAAACGGAGGAGAAGAATATGAGAAACCGATTGATCGGGTTACTGCTAACGATTGCAGTTATCTGCTCGCTTTGCCCTGCATTTTCGGTAGTAAGCGCAGACACCGATGAATTCGCATCCCTCACCTGCAGCTCGTTTATTTCAAATACTACAAGACGTCAGTATATCGATACGATGATGAAGTATTACATCTCGTCGAACTCGGATATAGTGACCGCGCTCAACAACGGCAAGTCCGCCATTTTTATGTTTGAGGGCGGCTCTGACAACTACACCGGCTCGGGCTATTCGACCGCAGCCACCAACACCCGCAATCAGGCGGTCTGTATCGTCGTTCAGAAGCAAAGCGGAAGCTACAAAATAGTCTTCTACAACGAAAACAGCTCGTCGATCCCCAGCCAGCCTCAGGCAACCTCAGGCGGCGCAAGCGACGGTCAGACCACGCTTCTCGACGGCATTTACAAGGTGATAACCTGGAACCATCAGTCGAAATACGGCGCGCTTCAGGTCGTTACAAACAAGGGCTACTACACCCCGCCCTCTAACCTCAACGGCTTGGTAAACACCGCAAGCGGCATCAATATCCACACCCGCACCACCACCAACGCCGAAAGCGGCGGCAGCGCGTGGTCGTGGGGCTGTCAGCTTATCGGATACGGCAACAACAGCTCGAACGCCTTCAACGATTTTATGAAGACGGTCGCGGGAATCAGCTACAACGTATGGAATTACTGGGGCAGCTTCAACACCATCTCCTCGGGCAACGATGCGGGCTATTACATCCTCGACCGACAGCTTGCCCTCGGCGGACTCACCGCGCTCTATAACTCCACCGCGCTTGCAAACATAACCGCGGCATCGAAGGAAGCCTACACCGCGGCGACAGCAAACTACCTTACCAGAAGCACCTACTACCCCTCGCATTGCGAGATCACCACCACCAAGTCGATCAAGGCGATGAGCTACCCCTGCACGAGCGACGTTGATCCCGAATCGACGGTCGTCGCAACGCTCAGCGAAAACCAGACGGTTGTCGGAAACGCGCTCTTTTGCAACACTCTGGGCGAATATTGGTACAGGATCATCTGCTACGGCGACACGCCCGCCTACATTTATGCGGGCGACACGACCTTCGTGCGTGAGCTTCGCACCGACGTGAGGATAGAAAACTCGAACGCCCCCTCGAATATTGCGACAGGCAACGTATTCGTCGTCAAGGGCGACATAAAGACGACCTACAACCTCATCACGGGCGTGTCTGCATACGCGCTTAAGGGCTTTGACCTCAACGGCGAGATCGCGACCGGCACACGAACCGCGACATACGGGTTTAACTACTCGCTTCAGGGCAGCACGCTCGACAACGCGCTTGAATTCAACAAGCTCGCGGCAGGCAACTACACCTACGCGATCTGGATGAACGTTGAAAACCATCACGCTCTTTCGGGCAGCGAAAAGACAAGCACCGTTACGGCGATACTCATCAAGGAAGCCTACTTTACCGTCGGCGGCTCGTCCGACGTGTACACCGTGCTCTATAACGGCAACGGCGGAGCCGTGAGCGTTACCTCTCAGCCCAAGCTGAAGGGCACCGCACTCACAATTACCGACTCCGTCCCTATGCGTGAGGGCTATGAATTCCTCGGCTGGTCTGAATCGGCAACCGCTGCCGAGCCCGACTACCTTGCAGGCGGCAACTTCACGGCAGACGCAAACACCACGCTTTACGCGGTCTGGAAGTCGAAGACCGAAGCTCCGCCCGTCGAGCCCGTAACCGCCGCCCTCGGCGACGTTAACTCCGACGGCGCGATCAACCAATACGACTACATCCTCGTAAAACGCCACTACTTCGGCACCCGCTACCTTACCGATGACGAAACGACCCGCGGCGACGTTAACCGCGACGGCACCGTCAACCAGTTCGACTACATCCTCATCTGCCGCCACTAC
>JAFXDO010000016.1 GCA_017563195.1 Clostridia bacterium
AAAAGGGGTTTCTCGCACGTCTTTATCCTAAAAATCACTTAATCTCAAACGTACCAAAGTAGTGGCGGCAGATGAGGATGTAGTCGAACTGGTTGACTGTGCCGTCCTTGTTAACGTCTGCGCGCACCCTTTCGACATCGGTAAGGTAGCGTGTGCCGAAGTAGTGGCGTTTAACGAGGATGTAGTCGTACTGGTTGATAGCGCCGTCGTCATTAACGTCGCCGAGCATAACGTCTACGTTTTCAACTCCCTCGACAGCCGCATACGCCATAGGTCCGACGGTCTTATTTACGAAATCGACGCCGTAGAAGGTAATCTTCTTACCGACCTGTGCGGAGGCGAGCACGGTATGGCTGATAACGCTTTGCGCCTCTGCGCCGCAGTGGCAGGCGATCATTATCTCGTTGGAGGCGAGGGTCACGTTTGCCGCGGTGCCGTTGTTAGTCTGAACAGACTTAACGATAAACACGTTGGGATCGCTCGTCTTGGTGAGGATCGCGTTGCAGGTGTATCTGTGGTTGATCTTATCTGCGGTGAGAGTACCGAAATCGGGAGTGTAGATGTAGCAGTCGCTGTCGTAAACGTACTGATTGAAGCCGTAAACGCCGACAGCCGCGTTCACTTTTTCGAGCGACATCATATCCGAAACCGCAACCTCGACCTCGTCAAGCCAGATGAAATCTGAAGGAGTAACGGTGAAGCGAACGTAGCGCGCGGAATTAAGCGTGTTTGTTTTGACGGTAAAGGCGTAAAGTGTTGTAGTTCCGTCCTCAAGCGCGGTGCCCGTGCCCTTGGAAATACGGGTAGAGGTAGAGCCTACCTGAGTGAAGCTTGTGCCGTTTTCGGAAACCTCGACCTTCATGCTCACGGGAGCATCGATGCCGTAGAAGCCGTATGCGCCGTATACGGTGTAAACGTCGGTGTTCATAACGTAGCCGAGATCGACCGTAACCACAGCGTTTACGCCGTTGCCCCAGCCCGAGTAGTATTCGACGTTGCCGCCTTCGGGGGTAGAAAGCGCTCCGTCGGTAAGGCGAACGCCGTTATCGTAAAAGGTTCCGTGAAGCTCGCCCGAGGTGGTGTATTTTTTGCCGGAGGAAACGCTTAGCTTAACGCTTTCGGCAATGGCAACCTCAACCTCGTCGATCCAAACGAAGTTTTGGGGATTAACCTTGAATTTAACGTATCTTGCGGTTTGATCGTTATCGGCGGTGACGGTGTACTTATACATATTAACTATACCGTCGCTCATTTGCTTGCCTACACCGACGGGAACGATCTCGCCCGTCTTACCGACAGAGGTAAAGCTTTTGCCGTCATTCGAAACGAAGACCTCAAAATCGGTCGGAGTAAGGATTCCGTAGAAGCCGTATGCACCGTAAATCGTGTAGGTGTTGCTCTTTGCTTTCGCGCCCAAGTCGACGATGACCTCGGCAGCGGTGTATGCGTCCCAGCCCGAATAGCATGCAACCGAGCCGCCGTCTGTTTCGGATTTCGCTCCGTCGGTGAGACGGACGCCGTCGTCGGGATAGGAGCCGTGCTTTGTGCCGGTAGTGGTATAAGACTTGCCCTTCGAAATAACGGTCGTTCCCGAAATTTCGGTGCAGGATCTGAGTGCCACGAAGGCCCTTACAACGTCTGCGGTGGTAGCGGAATCGTTGTTATAAACCTCTTCTGCTCGCTGATAAACCGCACGGATAACCGAAAGCTGCTCTTCGCTGTAGCTGTTGTAGGAAAGAGCCTTGGTCTTGTCCATAAGATCCTTGAGCTTGGACTTGCTCGAAATAGAAAGCCTTGCGATAAAATCGATTGCATCACCTGCGACTACGTTGCCCTTGTTGAGCGCGGATTCTGCTTCGGTGATAGCCGCCGAGATCTCGGGGTCGGAAACGATGGTGATGTATTCCTTGGCCTCGGCTACGGCATTTCTTAATGCGGCAACGAGGTCGGCATTTACCATACTCGACTTTTTAACGATAAGGATACAGTCGCACACTTTTCTCGAGTGGGACATAACGTATCCGGGGTAGCCCGAGCCTGTATTGGAAACGTACATAGCTGTGGATCCGCCGCCGTCCATACGAACAACGTTGTTACAGCCGAGCTTGATCATAGCTGCAGCAACATCACGGAGAGTAAGCGAGCGGGAGGAAACGCCGGTGCTTCCGCCTTCGGAGGTGAAAAATACGTAGGAGCCGTCGGGCTTGGTGCCGAACGCGGTCCAGCGTGCATATGTGCCGGTTACAGAGTGAGTACCGATAGAGGACTGAGTAAGAGTGAGGTCAACGCCGTCCTTAACGAGTATGCCGACGTTGGTGATCGCGCCGTTTGCCGATTCCATAGAAGCTCTTGCAGCCGCATTCTGTTCGGTAACGTCGAGCGTGATGCGCTGACCTGCCTGAAGATCCTTAACGTACTCTGCATACGAGGAAGACATTTTAACCGAAAGAACGAACTGACCCTTCGATACGCTAGTGCTGTTTGTGCTCGAATATACCGCAATGACCTCGCCCTCGAGAGTGTTGCCGACAGCCATTTCGGTGTTGTTGACCTTCTTGCAAAGAACCTCGTAGTTCGAACCGGTCGAATCAACGGCGGTGCCGCAAGCATCGTCGAAATAAAAGATCTTATCTGCGTTGCCCGACCAAGCCGCGTCCATACGCTTGTTAACGTATGCCACACCGCCGGCGGTGATTTTGCCGTTCGCATTAAGTGTACAGCCGAGCGTGCTGGTTACAAACGACATTTTGCCCTGCGAATCGAAGGTGACCATTTCCTGCGGATCGTTAAAGTGCGCGCAGGTAAGGCGGCCGTTGGTAATGATATGACCGATGAGCGCGTCGTTCGCGGTTCCGAAGAAGGAGCCGTTTATAATGCCCGCAACCTCAAAGCCGTATGCGTTGACGGCACGGCTGTATTGATCTGCGAGCAAATTTGCCGAGCCCGCGTAGCCTACGAAGGGAACCGGGATATAGTCATCGGGGGTAAATTCAAGAACGGTACACGCCTCGGTATGTCTGCTCTGACTGCCGTAGACGTTGTATTTTGCATAAGCGACACCCGACTTTATGTTGAAGTTATTGACGACCGACATAGAAACAGTCGCCGCGTTGACGAAGGTGCAGGCGGATGCAAGCATTATCGCGCAAAGCAGGAATGCCGTGACCCTTTTTGCAAATCTCATATTGTTCTCCTTCCTGTTCGGAAAAAATCTGTTACCGATATATTTTACTAAAATAAAAGCTCCGTGTCAATATCCTAAACGCCAAATATCACGCCTGCCAATCGGGCGAAATGCCGAAAGAGCGGAGCATCGGATAGAGCCTCGCTATCGGCAGACCGATGATGTTGAAGAAGTCGCCGACGAAGGATTCGGCGAACAGGCAAGCCCTCTCCTGGATGCCGTAAGCGCCTGCCTTGTCCATAGGCTCATGCGTTGCGATATATGCGTTTATCTCGTCGTCGGTCAGCTTACGGAATTGCACGTGGGTGACGCAGAAATCGCTTTCCTCGCCCTGCTCCGAAACGACCGCGTAGCCGCTTATGACCTCGTGGCTGCTGCCCGAAAGCTTCGAAAGCATCAAAAACGCGTCGCGCTCGTCCTTGGGCTTGCCGAGCACCTCTCCGTCGACACACACCACGGTATCGGCGCCGACGACGACGCAGTCGCCTCCGATGCAGGCATAAACCTCCTTAGCCTTTGCAAGCGCGTTCAGCCTCGCAAGAAGATACGCGTCGCCCTCCATTACCTCGTCGGCGTTCGACGGAACGACCTCGTAGCTGTATCCTGCGGTGTCGAGTATTTCTCTTCTGCGCGGCGATGCCGACGCGAGTATCAATTTTTTTGACATAAGCCGTATATCCTCTCAAAAAAGCCTTGATATTTGGTTTCCTTTATATTATAATACTAAATTATCAAATGTAAAGACGGACGAGAAACAAAAATGAAAATTAACACCGAAAACGTAAAGCGTGTCGTCGTTAAGGTCGGCACCTCTACCCTGACGCATTCGTCGGGATATATGAACATCAGAAAGGTCGAAAAGCTGGTCTCCTGCCTTGCGGATCTTCACAACAGCGGCAGAGAGATAATCCTCGTTTCCTCGGGCGCGGTCGCCTGCGGGCTTGCCAAGACGGGGTTTGACCGCAAGACGCTCACGACCGAGCAGAAGCAGGCTGCAGCCGCAGTCGGTCAGTGTCAGCTTATCGATATGTACGACCGCAGATTCTCGGATTTCGGCATTACCATCGCGCAGATACTGCTCACACGAAGCGTTATCGATAACGAGGAGCGCCGCACCAACGCGAGCACCACGCTCGAGCTTCTGCTGAGTCAGCGCATCATCCCCATCGTAAACGAAAACGACACGCTCTCAAACGAGCAGATCAAAATAGGCAGTAACGACACGCTCGCGTCGGCGGTCGCAAAGCTGGTCCACGCAGACCTGCTCATCAATATGTCCGACGTCAACGGTCTTTACGATTCCGACCCGAGAAGCAACAGCGATGCAAAATTCATCGAATACGTCGAAACCGTCACCGACGAGATCTTCGCCATGGGCGCAGGCGCGGGCACGGCACGCGGCACCGGCGGTATGGCGACCAAGCTCGAAAGCGCGAAGGACGTTACCGAGCGCGGCATCGCGATGATAATTCTCAACGGCGCCGAGCCCGAAATACTTTACGACGTGTTCGACGGCGAATTCGTCGGCACCTATTTCGCGGCACGGAAATAATTAGAGGAGACCGATAATATGCTTGAAGCAATGTGCAAAAGCGCGCGCGAGGCATCCGCTGCTCTCGGCGCGGCAAACACCGAAAAAAGAAACGCCGCACTCGGCGCAATGGCTGACGCGCTGGTTTTACGCGCAGACGAAATAATCGAGGCAAACAAAAGCGACCTCGCCCGTGCAAGGGCGAATCAAATGAGCGACGCGATGCTCGACCGACTCACCCTTACGGTCGACCGCATCCGCGCGATATCCGAAAGCGTCAAAAAGGTCATCGCGCTTCCCGACCCGCTCGACAGAGACGAGGAATGGACCCGCGAAAACGGCATCAGGATCACCAAAAAGCGTGTTCCCTTCGGCGTCATCGCGATAATATACGAGGCTCGACCGAACGTCACCGCAGACGCGGCGGCGCTGTGCGTGAAATCGGGCAACGCCGTGATCCTTCGCGGCGGCAAGGAGGCGATCGACTCGAATCTTGCGATCGCGAACGTGCTTTCCGACGCGCTTTACTCGGTCGGACTGCCCAAGGAATGCGTTGCCGTCGTGCCCGACACCTCGCGCGAGACGGCAAGCAAATTAATGAAAATGAAGGGCAGCATCGATCTGCTTATCCCCCGCGGAGGCAAGTCGCTTATACGCTCGGTCGTCGAAAACGCGACGGTTCCCGTCATCGAGACCGGCGCGGGCAACTGCCATATTTATTTCGACGAAAGCGCGGATTTCGAAATGGCGCTCAACATCATCGACAACGCGAAAAGACAGCGCCCCTCGGTGTGCAACGCGGCGGAAAGTCTGCTGGTTCACGAGGCTATCGCCGAAAGGATACTCCCACTCGTCAAGGCAAGGCTTGACAACGTGGAGCTTCGCGGCTGCGAGCGCACCTGCGCCGTCATCGACGCAGTCCGCGCGACCGACGAGGATTTCTACACCGAATACAACGATTACATTCTTGCCGTCAAGGTGGTAAGCGGAGTCAAAGAGGCTGTCGCTCATATTAACGAGCACGGCACGGGGCACAGCGAGGCGATCGTCACCGAAAACGCCGAAAACGCCGATTATTTCACCGCAAGCGTCGACGCGGCGGCGGTCTACGTAAACGCATCGACGAGATTCACCGACGGCGAGGAGTTCGGCTTCGGCGCCGAAATAGGCATCTCCACCCAGAAGATGCACGCGAGAGGCCCCATGGGTCTACCCGAAATGACGACCTACAAGTACGTCGTCAGCGGCAACGGACAGATCAGATAATAACCAAAAAAGCATCGCTTCACCGAAGCGATGCTTTTTCTTTTATTTTTATACGTTTTTAATGTTCCGCACAACGCTGCTCAGACGGCGGCGACGCTCGATAAAGCAGTCGAACACCAAAACGCTGGCAACCGCGGAAGCAAGCGAGCGAAGCATCGCGATGTTGCGTGTATCCGCGCTTTCGAGCGGACGGGTCGGGTATTTATCGGGGTCAACACAGCTCCTTACCTCGTACTCGACCTCCTCGCAGAAGGTATCGTAGCCCTTCTCGATTTCGAGCACGCGGGTCATAACCGTTATCGACTCGGCAATATGCGAAAGCGGAAGCATACGCTTGCTGATGCAGATGACCACGAGCTTCGCGAGATGCTCTCTGTTATACTTTTTCTTTATCGGCGCGTGCAGCACGCCGGTCTTTACGTAGTTGTTGACCATCGCCTGAGTGACGAAGGCGTCCTCGGGGTTGCGGTTAAATATTTCGAGATTGTCGCCGAGGAAGGCGAGCACCTGATCTATATAAAGATCGAAGGCGGGAAATTCGCTCCAGCGGGGCAGATGTATATTAAGAAGGTCCTCTTTTTTCAATTCCGTGTGTCTCCGTTCGTAACTTTCTACACAATAATATCACTCTTTGTCATTTTTGTCAACAAAACCGAATTCGATTCGCGAAAATTTAATAAAATAATTTCAAATATTTGTTGACACGGTTTTGAAAACCGTGTATAATGAAGAGCGTAACAACGATTGTTTTTTAAGGAGCATATTCATGGCTAAAAACGTATTGGCTCAGAATTCCCCCGATCTTATCAGACCCGAAAGCATAAAGCATATTATGGAGATCGCCGTTTCCGAGGCGGGCGACAGGATCGCATACAAATTCCGCACCCCCGACGGAGTCCGTGAAGTAAGCTACAACGAGTTCCAGAACGAAACGCTCTGGCTCGGCACCGCGCTCAGCTCGCTCGATATGGCAAGCGGACACATCGGCTGTGCAGGCGAAAACAGCTACAACTGGATAGTGGTATATCTCACCGCGCTCAAGAGCGCGGGCGTATTCTGCCCCATCGACAAGGAGCTTCCCGACAGCGACCTTATCAACGTAGTCCACGGCGGCGACGACGATATCGTCTTCTGTGACAAGAAGCGCGAGGAGACCTTCAAGCGCATCCGCGATCAGCTCCCCAACGTTAAATATTTCGTTTGCTTTGACAGAGAAGAGGACGAAAACGAGTTCCTTTCCTTCAGCAAGCTGCTTGAAAAGGGCAAGGCGCTTTACGAATCGGGCGACCGCAGCTACTGTGATATGAAGACCGCCGATATGAACGCGCTCAAGATGCTCATATACACCTCGGGCACCACCGGACTCGCGAAGGGCGTTATGCTTTCCGAGCACAACCTCATCTCGCTCGTTCACTACGGGCTCAAGCTCGCATCCATCCGCGAGGTAGGTCTTTCGGTGCTTCCCTACCACCACTCCTACGAGGCGGTCGCAGGACTTCTCGTTGCGATCCACCGTCACTCCACCGTCTGCATCAACGACAGCCTCAAGAGGATCGTCAAGAACCTCGCGCTTTATCAGCCCAAATATATGTACGTCGTTCCCGCGCTTATGGAGGTGCTTTACCGCAGAATGTGGGCAAGCATCGAGGAAAAGGGCAAGACCAAGACCGTCAAGACCGGCATCAAGCTCACCGGATTTCTCCGCAAGCTCGGCATAGACAAGAGAAGAAAGGTATTTGCGGAGCTCCACGCGGCGCTCGGCGGAAACCTCGAAAAGATCGTCTGCGGCGGCGCACCCCTCCGCGCAGAGATCGCCGACTTCTTCGACGACATCGGCATCATCGTCACCAACGGCTACGGCATCACCGAATGCTCGCCGCTCGTTTCGGTCAACACCGACTTCATCAACGACCCCAAGACCGTCGGCTTCCCCATGGAATGCGTCGACGTCAGGATCGACAACCCCAACGAGGACGGTGAGGGCGAGATCTGCGTCAAGGGCGACATCGTTATGCTCGGCTATTACAAGAACGAAGCCGCTACCGCAGAGGTATTCACCGAGGACGGCTACTTCCGCACCGGTGACTACGGCACCATCAATAAAAAGGGTCAGATCCTTATCACCGGCAGAAAGAAAAACATCATCATCCTCGGCAACGGCAAGAATATTTACCCCGAGGAACTCGAGGACTACATCGGCGGCATCCCCTACGTACTCGAAAGCATCGTTTACGCAGACCGCGACGCAAGCGGCACCGAGGCAAGCCTCGCCGTACAGTGCGCAGTCGACCCCGAGCTTCTTGAAAAGGAAGGCAAGGAGGCGCTTGAGGCAAAGCTCAAGCACGACGTATTCGTTCAGCTCGAAAGCCTTCCCACCTACAAGCAGGTGACCAACGTCATCATCCGCGAGACCCCCTTCGTCAAGACCACGACGAACAAGATCCGCCGTGCAAAAGACGGCTCCCCCATGTGATTTCTTCTAAGTGTTCTCCTTTTTATAATTAATTCTCCCCAAAGAAAAGGCCCGTGCATTTGCACGGGTTTTTTCTTGTTCCTAAAACAAACCCCTTCCTTACACCATTCTGAGCACGCAGACCGACATATCGTCGTTCGTTTCGCTACAGCATTGCGCCTCGCGGAAGATGGTAGAGGCAAGCGCGCGTGCCGACGGCATCGGCGGGATACCGCTTTTGGGAAGGAGGGTATTGGGCTCGCCGGTCTGCAATATTCCGTCGCTCAGCATCACTATCATATCGCCTCTCTCGAGCGTGAACGAGCGTTTTTCGGCTATCACGTTACGCATTATTCCCGCAGGCGGGGTGCGCGCCTCAATCGTGCGGAGCCTGCCGTTGCGTATCATCATCGTCGGTGCCGCGCCTGCCTTGATAAGCGTCGCGCGGGAGAGGACGCGGTCGATCTCGAGCAGGTCGACCGTCGCAAATACCTCCTCGCTTTTCTCGACGAGCGCCTTATTCAGCAATCTGAGCGCGCTTTCCTTTTCGGCGCCGACGGCAAGCAGCTTTTCAAGCATTATCGCCGAAAGTCGGCTTGTGAGCGCGGCGTCGCGTCCGCTTCCCATCCCGTCGGAAACGAGGCAGTAAAAGTATCGGTCGTCGTTTTCGAACGTGCTTACCGTATCGCCGCAGATAGTCTCGCCGCTTTTAGCCTCGGATATCTTGGCGCATTCGACCCGAAACGCGGGTACCGAGCGGAGCTTCATCAGCGTATACCCGTCGTGGAGCACCAGCTCGGGCGGCGAAACGGCGGTGCCGACTACCGACGCGACGCACTGCGCGATCTCGTTCGGGGCAACCGTCATTTTTTCGGGATCGACGCCGAAAACCACCACCTCGCGCATTCTCGTGCCCGTGACCTTAACGCCGTCGCAGGTGATACCGAGCTCGTTCAGCGCCTGCCGTACTCTTTGGGCGAGCGGCTTATCGAGCTTCACCGTCTCCTCCTGCTTCTTGGCGGCGTCGATAAGTATGGACGAAAGGCAGGAATACTCGTCCGCCATCTGCTTGAGTCCCTTTTCGCCCTCTTTTTCACGGCTCACGGGGCGGTTATTTATCTCGCGCGCCATGGCGCAGACGTCGGGACAGCGCGACGATATATGCGTCGGGATCCTCGAATAGGCGGCGACACCGCTTCGCCGTATCTCCGACGTGAAGAAGTTGGAGATCTCGCTCTTATCGAGCTCGCATCCGCTGCAATGCGAGCAATGCTTGTCCACCACCGCGACGATATCACCGTTAAGCTCGGTGATGCTCTGCTCGCGCGTGCTTTCCGAAACCGTATAAAACAGCGACGAAAGCGAGGAAAACGCCGCGGCGTATCTCGAAAGCCTTCTGTCGTGAGCACGCTTTTCTCCGCTCGACGCAACGCTTCTGCTGATCTTCAATTTCTTGCGCAGAGGGATGAAAACGGCGTAAACGCAAAGCAAAAGCAGAGCCGCCGTCGCGACGCCCTCGCTCCCCGACAGATAAAAATATCCCGTGACCGAAAGCATATACGACAGCACCAGTGCGAGCGGCTCAACGTCCGACGCGAGCATACCGTACGACATACCGAGCACCCCGAGCGCGCCGGTTGCTGCACCGCCCGAAACCAGTCCGCACAGCACTCCGCAGGCGCCTCCGTAGCCGAAGCCGCGCGTCCTTGCCGCACACAGCGTGAATGCGGCGGCGGGAACGAACGCAAGCGTCATCTCTCCCAGCGAAAAGCGCGAAAACAGAAGCGTTATCGCAAACGCAAACGCCATAAGCGAGATATCGTAGCGAGTGGTGTGAAGCTCTTTTTTCTTATCGAAAAAGCCCATAAACGCAAGGGTGAACGCGGGGTACGCCATCAAAGCGGCAAGCAGACGGAAGACGTCGTCCATCCCGTCTACTCCCGTCACCGCGATATAGGCGACCCTCAGCGCGCTTATCGAAAAGGAGAGCAGGACCCGCGTGCTTAACCCGACTCCGCCGCTTTTTTCCTTTGCGATCAGCACTGCAAAGAGAAAGGTGACGCAAAACAGCGCAAGCGGTATACACTCATCGAGCAGAGCCGAGGCGAGCACGCCGACGAAAACGCTTTTTCTGAATTTCGCAGGTACGGCGCACAGCAATGCACAGCCGAACGGCATAACCCCCTCGGCAAGGCTCGCACAGCCGAGCGCAAACGCGACGAGCGCATAGACGACCCCGTCTCTTTTTGAGTTGATCTGCTTTTTTACAGCCGTAAGTTCCATTTTTTCACGTTCCGTTCGTTTTTATTTCTTGGCTTGATTATAGCCCGAACGGCGTGCGCGGTTTTGTCGAAGCCGAACCGATTTTTTTGAATTGTTTTTGCGGTTTTGGTACATCGCGGGTGAAAATCGAGATTCGCCCTTGCTTTTCGCAAAATCTCGGTTCCTTTTGGTTTTTTATCGCCGAAAAGCGTTATTTGAGTTATAAATTGAGGCTTTTTACATCAATTAAATCGTTTATGGCGACGAGGCTTTGATTGTTTTCGCGGTTAAGGTTCCACCAAAGCGCCCCGCGCAAGCCCTTTTCCGCCATAAGCTCAAGCCGCGCAGAGATGCTCCGCACGTCCTCGAACCAGACGCGGTGCGTGCTTCCGTTTTCGGTGTAATCGAAATAGGGGGCAAGCACGTTCGGGTCGAAAAATATCTCGGCGCCCTTTTGCGACGCGAGCGTAAACGCCTGACGCGTCGAGACCGACGGCGCACGGGAGACCCCTTGGATATACGGCAGAGTGAAATCGTAGCCGTAGTTCGAGATGCCGAGCAGCAGCTTCTCTGCGGGGATACGCGTAAGCGCGTAATCGACCACCTCGCGCACCGGCTTTATCGGTGAGACCGCCATCGGCGGACCGTAGGTATAGCCCCACTCGTAGGTCATCAGCAGCACAGCGTCCGCCGCCTCGCCGAGCAGTCGGTAGTCGTGCCCCTCATACAGCGCACCCGGCTGTTCGTCGGAGGTCTTCGGTGCAAGCGCGGTCATCACTCCGTAGCCGTAGGGCGACAGTCTTTCTCTGCAATAGGCTATAAATTCGGCGTATTTTACTGCGTTTTCGCGTCCGAGGAATTCGAAATCGACGTCCAGCGAGGTGTACCCCTTCTCCTGCATATTTGCAATCACCGAGTCGAGCAGCGCCGTCTGCATTTCGGGCGAATCGAAGAGCGCTTTTGCGAGCTCTACCGAAAAAACGTCGTTTTCGTCAAGCGTCGAAAGGTGCATGATGGGCTCGGTCCCGTATTCCTTCGCCGCCGTTATCATCGCCGCATCATCGGGACTTATCAGGCTCCCGTCGGGGCGGAAGCCGTAGGTGAAGGGCATCAGCGCCGCCATCAGCGGAAGTGCACGGCGCAAAAGCGTATCGCTGACGAACGGATAGGCATATCCCCCCGTCGCGTAGGCTCCGAGCGGCGACCGCTCGGTCTCGATATAGAGAAGCTGATTCGGAAATATTACATCCCTTCCGTTTAAAAACAGGTTGCGTCTGAAAATATGGTTTCGGTCGACCCCATACCTTTCGGCGATCGAAAAGAGCGTCTCCCCCGCCTTAACGGTGTGCGTAAGCGTCGGCACGACTATCGCGATGGGCTGACCGACGGGGAGACGGAGCGGGTCGGAAACGTCGTTATCGAACGCAAGAATGCTTTCGTCGACCCCGTACCGCTCGGCGATGGAATAAAGCGTCTCGCCGCTTTTTACCACGTGTATCTGCATAACTGCCTCCGTTCGGTTAAAAATTTCAATATATAAGGTAGGAAATGCTTGCTTAACGCTTGATTTCTAAGCATTTGTGTGGTAAGATATTCTAATAAATTATATACTCGCGGAGTGTTGTCTCCGCAAGGAAAGTAGAGCTTTGACAATGAACGGTATCAAGAATACAATATGCAAGCTTGTGTGCGATTATGTCGCAGGCAAGGGCGCGGAGCTGACTGCGGAAAACGCACTCGCCCTGCTTGAGACCCCTGCTGACAGCAAGCTCGGCGATCTTGCGCTTCCCTGCTTCAAGCTTTCGAGGGTGCTTCGCAACCGTCCCGACGCCATCGCGCAGGAGCTCGTCGGTCTTTTCGACGGGGTCGACGGATTCGAGCGTGTGGAGGCGGTCGGCGGATATCTCAACTTCTTCTTCGGAAGCGGCAAGTATCTTTCCGATCTTCAGAAGCTTCTGAACGACGATTACAGTGAGCTTGAGGAATGCGGCAAGGGCAAAACCGTCGTGCTTGACTTCTCGTCGCCCAACATCGCAAAGCGATTCCATCTCGGACATCTGGGCACGACCGTCATCGGCAACGCGGTCCGCAACATCTTCGACGCCTGCGGCTACAAGACGGTTTCGATAAACTACCTCGGCGACTGGGGCACACAGAACGGCAAGCAGATCGTTGCCTTCAAGAAGTGGTCGAGCAGAGAGCAGCTCGAGCGCGAGGGCATCAAGGAGCTTGAGCGTATCTACGTCCTCTTCGGCAAGGAGGCAGAAAAGGATCCCTCGCTCAACGATCAGGCAAGAGCGGCATTCCGCGAGCTTGAAAGCGGCAACGAGGAATATCTCGAGATTTGGAGACTCTTCAAGGAGATCTCGATGCGCGAATACACCCAAACCTACAAGCGACTCGGAATCGAGTTCGACGTTTGGGGCGGCGAAAGCTTTTACACCGACAAGATGCCCGCGATCGTCGAGGAGCTTCGCGAAAAGCAGCTTTTGAAGCTTGACGAGGGCGCGTCCATCGTCGATCTTTCGGAATACAATATGCCTCCCGCGCTTATTCTCAAGCGCGACGGCACAACGCTTTATCCCACCCGCGACATTGCCGCGGCACAGGACAGATACAACGAATACAGCTTTGACAAATGTGTATACGTCACCAGCGCGGGTCAGTCGCTCCACTTCGCACAGTGGTTCAAGGTCACCGAGCTGATGGGCAAGGACTGGGTGAAGGATCTCGTCCACGTACCCTACGGCACGATGAGCTTCGGCGGCGAAAAGCTTGCCTCGCGTACCGGCAACATCATTCTTCTCAACGACGTTTTCGATGAGGCTGTCGCCAAGGCAAGAGCTATAATCGAGGAAAAGAACGTTGCAAACGAAAACAAGGAGGCCATCTCCGAGGCGGTCGGTATCGGCGCGGTCGTGTTCAGCGCTCTCGCGAACAGTCGTATCAAGGATACCAACTTCACCTGGGAGGGAACCCTCTCGTTCGAGGGCAACACCGGCCCCTACGTTCAGTATACCTACGCGCGTGCGGCAAGCGTGCTTCGCAGAGGTACTCAGGGCGGCGATTATTCGTCCTATACCCCCGTGTCCGAGGAAACCGAGCTTATCCGTAAGCTCTCCGAGTTCGTTGACACGGTCAAGCGTGCCGCTAACGAGTACGAGCCGAGCATAATCTCGCGCTACGCGCTTTCGATCTGTACCTGCTTTAACCAGTTCTACCACAACTGCAGGATACTCGGCACCGGCGGTGAGGCTGAGCAGTTCCGCCTCGCGCTGACCTCCGCTACCCGCAGCATCCTCGGCAGGTGCCTCGACCTCCTCGGCATGAAAAGAACCGAAGAGATTTAAGGGTTTCAGAAAAGAGTTTTGCGAGTACGGTTTTTGGAGTACGGTTTTTTGGGAAACTTTTGCAAAAGTTTCCCAAACCCTTCAAAATTCTTTAAAATAAAAAATTAAGTTTAAAAACGTTACGTTGAAATTGACTTGACAGAGTGAATTGCAACAAAGAGTAGAACCGTATAGACGGTAAAAAAATTGTGAAAGGAATCGCATAGTCGAAGTTAACAAATGAGTTAACCAAGTCTGTAGAACCTTGTAGAACCTCCCAAGCTTCTGTAAGGTCTCGCGGAGAGAAGTTAACGAGTCCGTTGCTTGGACTATCGCGAAATTAAAAAAATGAGTGGACATTCTAAGTGGAAGAATATAATGCATAAGAAGGAGAAGACCGACGCGCAGAGAGCAAAGGTCTTCACGAAGATAGGCAAGGAGATCGCGATCGCGGTACGTGACGGCGGTCCCGAGCCCACCTCGAACACCAGACTTCGCGACCTTATCGCCAAGGCGAAGAGCCTCAACGTGCCCAACGATAACATCGAAAGAGTTATCAAGAAGGCGTCGGGTGCAGACAGCGTTCAGTACGAGATGCTCACCTACGAGGGCTACGGTCCCGGCGGAGTTGCGATCATCGTCGAATCTGCGACCGACAACCGTAACAGAACCGCGGGCGAGGTTCGTCACTACTTCGACAAGTTCGGCGGCAATTTGGGCACGTCGGGCTGTGTATCCTATATGTTTGCCGAAAAGGGCGTTGTCGTCGTTTCGGGCATCAAGGACGAGGACGAATTCATGGAAGCTGCGCTTGACGCAGGCGCACTCGACTTCACAAGCGAGGACGGACACGGCGAGGTGTTCACCGACGTGAGCGAGCTCACCGCGGTACGCGAGGCGCTCGAGGCGAAGGGCTACACCGTAGAATCTGCCGACCCCGAAAAGATCCCCGCAAACTACGTTCGTCTTGACGACGCAGACCAGATAAAGATGATGAACAGACTTCTCGAGGCGCTC
This sequence comes from Clostridia bacterium, assembly GCA_017563195.1. Taxonomy (GTDB): domain Bacteria; phylum Bacillota; class Clostridia; order Oscillospirales; family CAG-382; genus Coliplasma. The sequence continues at coordinate 15,042 of JAFXDO010000016.1, forward strand.
GAGGATAATGACGACGTCACCGAGGTTTGGCACAACTGGGACGAAGATGAGGAATAAGATCGGCATCTTCGGCGGCACCTTCAACCCTGTGCATAAGGGGCACCGTGCCGTTGCGCTGAGTTTTATTGAAAGGCTCGGGCTTGACCTTCTTTACGTCATCCCGAACAACATCCCGCCGCTGAAGGAATCGCACGGCGTTTCGGGCGAGGACAGGCTGAAAATGCTTGAGCTCGCGTTTGCCGACGTCGAGCGCGTCCGCGTTTCGGATATTGAGCTGAGACGCGAGGGCATGAGCTTCACCTGCGACACGGTGCAGGAGATAAAGCAGCTTCACCCGCAGGACGAGCTGTTCCTGCTGACGGGTGACGACTGGATCGACAGGTTCGATCAGTGGCGCAATTATAAATCGATACTCGAAAACGCAAATCTCGTCGTGGCATACCGCGAGAACAGCGATATTTCGGACGCGATAGAGCGGATACGCGCCGTTTCGCCGAATCGGGTGCTGCTGTTGGAAAACGCGAGGATGAAGATGTCCTCGACCGACTTTCGCAGCAAGCCCGACAGATCGCTTGTTCCCGACGGGGTTTACGAATATATTGAAGAACGGGGGCTTTATCGCAAATGACGGATGCGAACGGCATTATTTCGGCAATGAATCTTTCTGAGCGCAGGCTGAAGCACACCTTCGGTGTCGCGGAGGCGGCGAAGGAGCTTGCAAGGGCTCACTTCCCCGGGCTTGACCTTAAAACGGTCGAGCTTGCGGCGCTGATGCACGACTTCACGAAGGAGTATCCCGTTGAAAAGCAGCTTGAGCTTTGCGAGCACTACCGCATTCAATTGACCGATGAGGAAAAGGCGAACCACAAGCTCCTGCACGCCAAGACGGCGGCAATGATCGCGAGCGACAGGTTCTCGCTTCCGACCGACGCCTGCTCGGCGATATACTGGCACACTACGGGCAGAGCGGCGATGACTCCGTTCGAGATAGTCATCTACCTTGCCGACTACATCGAGGAGTTCCGCGACGATGCAGGCTGCATCAAGCTTCGCGAGTACTACCAAAAGGCGATGAAGAAGGAGAACAACAAAACGACGGCGCTTCACAAGACGCTGCTCCGTTCCTTCGACACCACGCTGAAATATCTTATTTCTGAAGAAAAAACCATCAACGCATTCACGGTCGAAGCAAGAAACTATTATATTAATCAGCTTAATGCAATAAAATTCTGATGCGTTGAGAAAGGATACTGCAATGGAAGAAATCAAACAAAAGGAGCACGCAAGAGCGATAGCGGAGCTTGCGGCGAAGACGCTTGACAGCAAGAAGGGTCTTGACGTTACCCTTTTAGAGGTTGGCGAGCAGACCATCCTTGCCGATTACTTCGTACTCTCGACGGGTACCGCGAACACCCACGTCCGCGCGCTTGCCGACGAGGTTGAGTTCAAGCTCAAGGAGGAGCTCGGCATAGAGCCGACCCACATCGAGGGCGCGGCGGGCAACGCATGGACGCTTCTCGACTACGGCTGCGTGGTTATCCACATATTCACCGCTCAGGCGCGTGACTTTTACAAGCTCGAGCGTCTCTGGAGTGGAAACGAAATCAAATTCGGAGGAAACGAAGAATGAGACACGAATTCAAGGAAATAGAAAAGAAATGGCAAGACAAATGGGACGACGCCAAGATATTCGAGGCGGCTGACCCCGGCGAAGCGGGCTCGGAAAAGCCCAAGTTCTTCGCGCTTGTCGAGTTCCCCTACCCCAGCGGCGCGGGTATGCACGTAGGTCACATCAAGGCTTATTCGGGTCTTGAGGTCGTCTCGCGCAAGAAGCGTATGGAGGGCTACAACGTTATGTTCCCCATGGGCTTCGACGCGTTCGGTCTTCCCACCGAAACCACCGCTATCAAGACGGGCACTCACCCCAGAACGGTTACCGACAACAACATCAAGAAGTTCACGAGCCAGCTCAAGCGCGCAGGCTTTGCCTTCGACTGGTCGCGCGTGGTCGACACCACCGACGTCGACTATTACAAGTGGACCCAGTGGATATTCCTCAAGATGTTTGAAAACGGACTCGTCTTCCGTGACACCGCGCTTGTAAACTACTGCCCCGAATGCAAGGTCGTGCTTTCGAACGAGGACTCGCAGGGCGGCAAGTGCGACATCTGCCACAGCGACATCGTGCAGAAGTCGAAGGACGTTTGGTACCTTCGTATCACCGAATACGCCGACAAGCTCCTTAAGGGTCTTGAGGAGGTCGACTATCTCCCCAATATCAAGCAGCAGCAGGTAAACTGGATCGGCAAGTCCGAGGGTGCGTTCGTCAACTTCAGCCTTAGCGGCAAGGAGGACAGGCTCCGCATCTACACCACCCGTCCCGACACGCTTTTCGGCGTTACCTTTATGGTTATGGCACCCGAGCATCCGCTTATCGATAAGTACGCGTCGGGTATTGCAAATATGGACGCCATCGAGGCGTACCGCGCGGAATGCGCGAAGAAGACCGAGTTCGAGCGTACCCAGCTTGTCAAGGACAAGACCGGCGTTCGCATCGAGGGTCTCACCGCCATCAACCCGATAAACGGCAAGGAGATTCCCATCTTCATCGCCGACTACGTAATGATGGGCTACGGCACCGGCGCCATTATGGCGGTTCCCGCGCACGACGGTCGCGACTGGGAATTCGCGAAGAAGTTCGGCATCGATATCATCGAGGTCATCAAGGGCGGCGATATCGAGAAGGAGGCATACACCGGCGACGGTGAAATGGTCAACTCGGGCTTCCTCAACGGATTTGACAACAAGAAAGACTCCATCAGACGCGCTATCGAGGAGCTTGAAAAGCTCGGCTGCGGCGAGGGCGGCGTTCAGTTCAAGATGAAGGACTGGGCTTTCAACCGTCAGCGCTACTGGGGCGAACCGATTCCCATAGTTCACTGCGAAAAGTGCGGAATGGTCGCTGTTCCCTATGAGGAGCTCCCCTTGAAACTTCCCGATATGGATGAATTCGCACCTGGTCAGGGCGGCGAATCGCCTCTCGCGAGAATCGATTCCTACGTTAACTGCAAGTGCCCGAAGTGCGGCGGCGACGCAAAGCGCGAAACCGACACCATGCCTCAGTGGGCAGGATCCTCGTGGTACTTCTTAAGATATTGCGACCCGCATAACAGCGATTTCTTCGCAAGCGAGGAAAGGCTTAAGTATTGGATGCCGGTTGACTGGTACAACGGCGGTATGGAGCACGTTACCCGTCATATGATCTATTCGAGATTCTGGCACAAGTTCCTTTACGATATGGGCCTCGTTCCCGTCGCAGAGCCTTATGCAAAGCGTACGGCGCAGGGTCTTATCCTCGGCCCCGACGGCGAAAAGATGAGTAAATCCAAGGGCAACGTTGTTGACCCCAACGACGTTGTCGACGCATACGGCGCGGACGTTCTGCGTACCTACACCCTCTTTATGGGTGATTACGGCTCGGCTACCCCCTGGGACACCAACGGCGTCAAGGGCTGCAAGCGATTCCTCGAGCGCTTCGCCGCATTGGAGGAAATGCTCGGAGACAAAAACGACCGTCTCGTTCGCTCGCTCCACAAGACCATCAAGAAGGTCACCGAGGACATCGACGGCATGAAGTTCAACACCGCGATCGCGGCAATGATGAGCTTTATGAACGAAATTTACGACAACGGCTCGATCGACAAGGAAAGCCTGCTCGCGCTGACCCGTCTTCTCTGCCCGTTCGCACCGCATATCTGTGAGGAAATGTGGGTCGCGTTGGGCGGCAAGGGCTTCTGCTCGGTTGCCGACTGGCCCAAGTACGATGAGGCGCTCACCGTCGATAACGAAAAGGAGATCGCGGTTCAGGTCTGCGGCAAGCTCAAGGGCGTAATCGTTATTCCCGCAGGTGCCGAGGAGGACGTTGTCTGGGGCATCGTTCAGGGCAACGAGGCAATTATGTCGTCGCTCGAGGGCAAGACGATCGTCAAAAAGATCTACATCAAGGACAAGATATTCAACATCGTTGCAAAATAAGCATGGAGGCTAAAAATGGATACCATCAAAATCAACAAGGGTAATGCTCTTATCGTCGCTCACAGAGGTCTTTCGGGTCTCGAGCGTGAAAACACCGCGTCCGCATTCGTTGCGGCAGGCAACAGAAGCTACTTCGGCATCGAAACCGACGTACGCGTGACCGCAGACGGCAACTTCGTTCTGCTTCACGACAACGACACCGTACGCTGCGGCGGCGACCTTGTCGCACCCGAGCAGTGCACGCTTCAGACCATTCAGTCGGTACAGCTTTTTGACGTTGACGGCAAGCGCGGCAGAGTTGACCTCCGCGTTCCCGAAATGGTGGACTATCTCCGCATCTGCAAGCGCTATGACAAGGTCTGCGTGCTTGAATTCAAGGGCTATTTCAGCGAAGAAAATATGCAGAGAGTCGTTGACATCGTCAAGGCGGAGTACTGCCTCGAAAAGATGATCTTCATCTCATTCTCGTTTGAAAACCTTTTGAACCTCCGCAAGGTCTGCCCCGAGTCTCATTGCCAGTTCCTCACCGGCGAGTACAAGCAGGAAACGCTTGACCTCCTGAAGGAGCACAAGATGGGCCTCGACATCTGGTCGAACGCGCTTACCGACGAGTCGATCGTTCGTCACATCCTCGACGAGGGTATCGAGCTCAACGTCTGGACCGTCGACAACAAGGAGCTTGCAGAAAAGCTTATCTCCTGGGGCGTTCAGTACGTAACCAGCAACATTCTCGAATAATCGCGGAAAAGGTGACGTTATGGGAGTTAACGGCCTTTATATCGGCGCAGCCGCGATGCTTGTATGCGCGCTGATCGTCTTTGTGGTCGGCACGATCATTAAGAAAAAGAAATAAAAATAAGCCTCCGAGACGTTTTTGTTCTGCCCCAAATTATACGGACAGCACAAAAACACCCCTATGGTAGATATTAAATATTAAGCAGCATACTGACTTCGTTTTTCAAGCGGAGTCAGTTTTGTTTTGGTTTGAATACGTTCGTTGTTGTAGAAACGAATGT
>JAFXDO010000017.1 GCA_017563195.1 Clostridia bacterium
GTAGTGGCGGCAGATGAGGATGTAGTCGAACTGGTTGACGGTGCCGTCGCGGTTAACGTCGCCGCGGGTCGTTTCGTCATCGGTAAGGTAGCGGGTGCCGAAGTAGTGGCGTTTTACGAGGATGTAGTCGTATTGGTTGATAGCGCCGTCGGAGTTAACGTCGCCGAGGACGGCGGGGCCAACTACGGGGGGGTCGGACTCAACGCCCTGAAGCTCGATTTCGTTGATATACATAAACGCGCCGTCGAGCGTGAATTTGTAGATAACGGTATCGGTGACGATGCCTTCGGATTCACCGCTTACCCAGTATGGCTGGTTGTCGGCGGTGCTGATACCGGTAAGATCGCAGATCTTGACCTCTTTTCCGTCGACGATGCCGTAGAGTGCGGCGGACTTGGGTGCCTTAACGCCCATGCTCGCAATGTTGTTGATGAGGTGTGCGCGTGCGGAGGTGATCTCGTAGGTCTTGTCGAGCTCGACGGTGACGGTACCGACGCCGTTTACAATGTTGGGCTTGTACGCCGAGAAAGCAAACCAGCTGTTGTCGCTCGCGTTGAAGGTGGTTGCGGCTATGCCGTCGGTGAGGTCTGCCGCATAGTAGGTGTTGTATTGAGGCGAGCCGGGATCGTCGTTAGTAAGCGAGATCTGATATTCGAGTCCGCGTGCGAGGTTGTCCTCGGGCTCATCCTTTTCGGTCGTGCCCGAGAGCGTGGGGGTCCTGCCGTCTTCGTCGTACTTGAACGCCCAGACGCATTCGGTGTGAACCTGCTTGCCTACCTCGTACTTGACGAGGGGGTTGTTGCCCTTCGAGAAGTAAAGCTTGTTCTGGTTCGTGTTCATATCCCAGAATGCGGTGAGGAAGCTGTTGCGCTGGCTTTCGAGCGAGTCCTCGTAGGTGTTAACGTGAATATCGAACTGATACTGCGAGTCGTTCTTGCCGTAAAGGATCGCGCGGGTAGCCTTGTTGCCGCTGTTCATCGGACCCGAATAGTCAGCCTTGCCGATTTCTGCGGTTTCGACTGTTCTTACGAAGTTGCCGTCCTTGTCGTACATATCGGCGTAAAGACCGTATTTCTTCGCGATGGGGAACATACAGGTGTAGGAAACGCCGTGGTAGACCTCTTTTACGTAATCAAGGTCGACGTTGAGGCGAACCTGAGGACCGGTAACGGTGTATTTGCGGGTGACGTTTGCGAAAACGTCGTTGTCGGTGTAGGACTGGGTCTTGCTGATGTAGTCGCCGACAGAGTCGCCGTTTGCATCGGGGAAGTAGAGGAGCTTTGTCTTTTCGATTATGTGAAGCTTGTTGACCGTGACGCTCTGACCGTTGCTGAGCTCGAGCTTCGCGCCGGTTTCGCCGTTGTAGAATTCAAGCGAAACGAGCGCCTCATTGCCGTGGTTGCCGCCGGTGAAGTACGTGGGACCGCTTGCCGAAAGCGAGGTTCTGTAAACGTATTCAAGGTCGGTACCGCCGGGGAGGAAGGTGTGGGTGGTTCCGTTTTTGTCAACGAGGTTCCACTTCCAGAGGTTGAAGGTGCCCCAAGCGGTCTCCCAAAGGGTGATGGTCATGGTGCCCGCCTCGGTTTCGCTGACCATGCTGTATTCATTGTTGCTGAGCTTGGTGAGCTTGGTGGGGAAGGAGTCGATCTCGTTTGCGTCCTTGTTTTCAAACGTGACGTATTCGTCGTAGCCCCAGTAGTCGGGTGCGGCGAATACGGGGAGCGATGCCGCGAGCATCAGGACGACGAGAAATAACGAGGTGATGTTCCTGAGTCTGTTCTTCATGTTTTTTCTCCTTTATTTTTTCTTTTTGGATATTATGACAGCCGCACCTACAGCCGCTATAACGGTGAGTCCGCCGATGAGCCAGTAGAGCCAAGCGAGCTTTTTGTTGGCGGGCTCGACGTAGCCGTCGTCTTCGTCGGTAGGTCTTTCGCTGTTTTGAGGTGCCTGCGGGTCGTCGTTTTCAAAGTATTTGCCGTAAACGCTTATTTCGCTTGCCCAGATGAAGCTTCCGCCCGTGTAGTCGAGGCGAACGTATCTTACGTTGATGGGGGAATCGAGCTCAAGCTCGTAATAGCAGCCGCGCCAGTCGCCGTTTTCGCTGATCTTCGACTGCGTCGCCTTGGCAGAATCGGCAAAATTGACTCCGTCGACCGAGAAGGAAACGTTGATCTCGATGCCGTCGGGACCCTTGATGCCCCAAGACTCGTTACCGTAAAGGTCGGTTTTTAACGCGCGGAGGTTGGTGATGTCGCCGAGGTCGATCGTGACGCTGTGGCCGCTGCTGTTGCGGTAGCAGCCGATCATCTTGTCGTCGCCCGAGGTGGCGTAGACGCCGTCGGTCAGCTTACCCATGCAGGAGCCGTCTGCGTAATTGTCGGTCCAGTCGCCGTTGTAAATATCGCCGGTCACGACGTAGGGCTTGCCCTTCGCGACGTTTTCGTATTCCTCGCCGCCCGAGACGAATACGTCGGGGTCGGCTTCGGGGTATTTGTATTCCTCGACGCACGCCTTTTTAGCGCATTCCTGAAGCTTGCGTGCGTTTTCCTCGTCGATCTGTGCGAGATAGCTGTTGCCGACGGGGTCGATGCCCAAGTAGGTGTAGAGCCAGTCGCAGGCGATGAGGTAGGACGCCTCGTGCGAGTGGTGTCCGCCGTCATCGGCATAAAGCGGGATGTGGGGGACCTCCTCGCAGGCAATTGCAAGCGCGGTCGCCGACGAGCAGGTGGTCAGCCCGAAGGTTTCGGCGAGCCTTGTGTAGTTGTCGTAGTGCTTTTTCGCGTTGGCGATTATCTGCTCGGGGGTGCTTGCCGCCGAATATCTCATATAAAGCAGAGCCTCGGCGCCGTTTTCCTCGATGAGGGGAAGGATCGTTTCGATCGCGGGCTTGCTGGAGTAGTAGCTAGCCGCCGCCGCGTCCTGAAGCACGACGTAATCGTACTTCTTCGACGTTAGCTTGTTGCGGAGCGTGATGCCGCGCTCGTGGCTCGCGTCTGCGAATTCGCCGAGGTTGGCACTGCCGAAGGTGCAGTAGTCGACGTCAATTTCGACGCCTGCCGCCTTGGCAAGCCCCTTGAACTTGATGGGGGTGCCGTTAAAGTAGGTGGAGCTGTTGCCGACGAAAAGGAATTTCTTCGCGCTTTCGCTTGCGGGGACAGGGTCATCGTACTCGACGGTGAGGGTGTTGCCGCTTACGCTGCCCTTCATTTCGTAAATGACCGACATGGTCGCGTTGTAGAGCATCGCGCCCTCCATCGCAACGTTGAACGCCTTGTAAAGCTCGGGTGCGGAGCCCGACTTGAAGGCGACGAGGAAGCCTCCCTCGGGGACGTAGACCCTTTCCTGAGGCGAGCCCGTTACAGTTTCGCTGTTTTCAAAAAGGTCGCCGCCTGCCTCGATGAGCATGCCGTTTCCGTCGAATATCATCACCTTCGTGTATCTGAAGTTGAATTCGTTCGCCATAATGAGGCGGTAGCCCGAGCCTGCGGGGTTGGTGTAGACGAAAACGCTTCCGTTATCGGTCTTGCAGTCAAAGCCGTCGATATTGACGGTTATTTTGTTTTGATAAGACCTGCCCTCGGCGGCGTGCGTGATGCCGCAAAGCGAGGTCGCAAGCGTGAAGATCGAAAGCATAAGCAAAAGTATCCTTTTCATTACTTCCTCCGAAAATATTACCTAATAGTACTATACCACATTAAAGCGTTTCCCGTCAATCCTCGTTTTGCAGAAGAAAAAAGCCAAACTTTGTGCATATTGTACAAGCGTGTGCATTTCCGTTAAAAAACAAAAGAGCGAAATGCTAACAAAACTGTTGACAAACGGTGAAATATGGGGTATCATACATATATGAGTTAGCCGATGCTAACCAAGAAGAAAATTTAAAAAATACTCTTGTAAATCAAGGTATTTTGCGTTAGAATAATAAAAAATCCGGAGGTATTTGAAATGTTTGAAAAGAAGCTTACGGCGGAAATAGCCGTTGAAGGAATGCACTGCAACCACTGCAAGGCGAAGGTCGAAGCCGCGCTCAAGGCGGCAAAGGGCGTTAAGAAGTGCGAGGTATCGCTCGAAAACGCGTCGGCATCGGTGGTTTACGCCGAGGGCAGGACCACGCCCGAGGAGATCGCGGCAGCCGTTACCGCGGCAGGCTTTAACGCAAATGTAAAATGAGGGTAGATACAACCGTAAAGGTCGGCGGGATGTCCTGCGTGCGCTGCTCGGCGGCGGTCGAAAACGCGCTGAACGCGACCGATGGCGTCATCTCCTGCGCCGTTTCCTATGCAAACGGCAGGGCAGAGGTGGCGTACGACGATTCGGTCACCGACCTAAAAAGGCTTGAAAAGGCAATAAAAAAGGCGGGGTACGAGGTTTTGGAGGACGTGTTCGCGGCAAGAAAGCGCGAGCTTCGAAGCAATCTCATCATCTTCTGTTTCTCGCTTCTGTTTTCGGCGCCCTTTTTCTGGATGATGGGCTGTATGATGCTCGGCAGACACGTCGCTTTTATGCACAACGGACTGCTTCAGCTTCTGTTTGCTTCTCCCGTGCAGCTTGTCGCGGGGTTCAGGTTCTACCGAGGCGCGATTCACAGTCTTAAAAACAAGAGCCCGAGCATGGATCTGCTTGTCGCATTGGGCACGAGCGCATCCTATATTTACAGTATTTACAGCATAATCGTCGGCGGCGACACCTTTTATTTCGAAAGCTCGGCGATGATAATCACGCTCGTTCTGCTCGGCAGGACGCTCGAGTCGCGCGCACGCGCAAAGACGGGCGAGGCTATCGAGCGGCTTATGGACCTCGCGCCCAAGACGGCGACGGTCCTGCGCGACGGAATCGAAGAGACCATCCCCGCGTCGCAGATCGCGATCGGCGATATCATCATCGTGCGCCCGGGTGAGTCGATCCCCGCGGACGGAATTGTCAGCGAGGGCGCGACCTATATCGACGAGTCGATGCTGACGGGCGAAAGCATGCCCGTGTCAAAGTCCTTGGGAGACAAGGTGTTCGGCGGCACGGTAAACGGCAAGGGAAGCATCAAAATCAAGGCGGAGGGTATCGGAAGCGACACCGTGCTTTCGGGGATAATCCGTATGGTCGAGGAGGCGCAGTCCTCCAAGGCGCACGTGCAGAGCGTTGCCGACAAGGTGGCGGGCATCTTTGTGCCGACGGTTACCGCGATATCGCTCGTCACCTTCATCGTGACCTATTTCGTCACGAAAAGCGTGACCGATTCTCTCGACAGCGCGGTCGCCGTGCTTGTTATCGCCTGCCCCTGCTCGCTTGGGCTCGCGACCCCGACTGCGCTTATGGTCGGCATCGGCAAGGGCGCGTCGATGGGGATTCTTATCAAAAACGCCTCGGTGCTCGAAAACACCTGCGCCGTCAAGGCTATCGTGCTTGACAAGACCGGCACCGTCACCGAGGGTAAGCCCCGCGTGACCGAGCTGCTCACGCTCGACGAGAGCTTTGAAAACGCGTTGCAGTACGCGTCGTCGGTCGAGGCGCTGAGCGAGCATCCCATCGGTGCAGTCATCGCGCGGGAATACGAGGGCGAAAGGCTCGAATGCAGCGACTTTGAATCGGTCGTCGGCAAGGGCGTTTCGGCAAGCATTAACGGACAAAGGGTCTGCGTAGGCAAGATAAAATGGATAGAGGAGCTTTGCGGCATTACTCTTTGCGAGTCGGTATATTCGCTTTCCGAAAGGGGAAGCACGGTTTCGGTGCTCGCAGTCGATTCCAAGCCCGTGCTCGCTATCGCCGTGTCCGACCCCGTGCGTTCGGATTCGGCTGACGCGGTGAGCGCGCTCAAGGCGCTCGGGATCACACCCGTGCTCGTCACGGGCGACAACGAGTTTGCGGCAAGGGCGGTCGCGACGGCTGTAGGCATCGAGCATTACGTTTCCGACGTGCTGCCCGAGGGCAAGGTCGAGCAGGTAAGACTGCTTAAGGAAAAATACGGGGTCGTCGCGATGGTCGGCGACGGGATAAACGACGCGCCCGCGCTGTCGGCGGCTGACGTGGGATTCGCCGTGGGCGGCGGAACCGACGTCGCGATGGAATCGGGCGACGTGGTGCTTGCGCGGAGCGGGATTTCGCTCGTCGAACGGTCGGTTGCGCTCTCAAAGGCGACGATGCGCAAGATAAAGCAGAACCTCTTCTGGGCGTTCTTCTATAACTGCGTCGGCATCCCGCTTGCGGCGTTCGGACTGCTTAACCCAATCATCGCGGGCGCCTGCATGGCGTTTTCGTCGGTGTCGGTCGTGACTAATTCGCTTCTTTTGAAAAACAAAAGGATTTAACTTGCAATTAAGCCTTGCAGGTAGTATAATGATGTAAAACCAATATCGAAAGGAAATTGCACATGGATATTAAGGCAAAAATCAGCGAAATCGTTGACAAGGTGAAGAACGACGAGAATATCGCCGAAAGCTTCAAAAACGACCCCGTTAAGACTATCGAGGGTCTTATCGGTATGGATCTCCCCGACGATCAGGTCGAACAGATCGTTTCCGGCGTTAAGGCGAAGGTCTCGCTCGACAGCCTCGGCGGTCTCGGCAACAAGCTCGGCGGCCTTTTCGGGAAGTAAGAGGTTTATTTTAGGGAAATGACGATTCAAGGGAAAACTTTTGAAAAAGTTTTCCCTTGGACCCTTTCAAAACTTTTTAAAGCAAAAAATAATAAGTGCCTTTAAGTTTCGTTAATCTGACTTAAAGGCACTTTTTAATATTTAATTATAGAGTTTTTTGGAAAAGAGCGCGAGAAAGACCTTTTTTGCAAAAAAGGTTTTTCTCGCACATCTTATACTAAAAATCAAACAATCTCAAAAGTACCAAAATAGTGGCGGCAGATGAGGATGTAGTCGAACTGGTTGACGGTGCCGTCGCGGTTAACGTCTGCGGGGGTAAGCTCGTCATCGGTAAGGTAGCGTGTGCCAAAGTAGTGGCGTTTTACGAGGATGTAGTCGTATTGGTTGATAGCGCCGTCGGAGTTAACGTCGCCGAGGGTGGCGTTAGGCTTAGCGGAAGCGGGGCTTTCGAAGTAATAAAACAGCTCGACGCGCTTGGGGTTGCGGTTTATTAGGTTTCCGCCCGCCGTTTCCTTAACGGTAACGCCGTTGAGCTGAAGCTCGGTGCCGTTATAGAAGCTGCAGAGCGGGTTGCCTTCAATTTCCTTGGTTTCGATGCGAATGCGGACCATATAGTATTCGCCCTCGACGAATTTGTCGGTCGGCTCAAGCAGGTCACCTGCAGAGGTGTACCATTCGATGCCCGAATTGTTCGTGCCGAAATCGGACATAGGCTGATATAGGTCGCTGCCCATCGTTATGCTGTAGTCGGGCGTCTTTCCCGCGACGGGGAATTCAAGCCCGCTGATCCCGACGGTCTTCATTGAGACGGTGGCGGGAATGGTGGATAAAAAGCCGTATTCCACCCAGTAGTAGCTGCTTTCGCCCTCGCTCCTCGCGTATTCGAGCTTCGCCTCGTTTCCGTTGACGTATGCGACTATGCTTGGGCTGACGACCGAGTCTACGACGACGTAGACTCGCACGGAATAGGAGACGTCCTTTTTGAACACCTCGTCGTCACCGAGCATGCGGCTGCCCTCAAACCAGCCGACCGAGCCGAGGTCGGAGCAAACGTAGTAATCGACCCCGCTCGGAACAAGCGGTATCATATCGGGCGCCTTGCCCTCGACGGGTGCGTCGAGCGTAAGCTCAATGGACTTGACGAAATCGGTTTCGATAACGATGGTTTCGCCGTCGAAGCGGTGGGTGCTTTCCTTCGACTGCTCGACCCCGTTGACGAACACGTCGCCGTAGGGGATGTAGGACCATAGGTTCTTGTTGTCGGCACCGCAGGTGATGGAACCGTGGCAGACGAGTGAATAGAAGGTCACGTCCTGATCGGAAACGGCGTATACCGATTCGGTGCCGTTGCTCGAGGTCGAGAAGTACTCGCCGCCGTATATCTCGCTTGTGCCGGCCTGGAGGAATAGGCCTCTGAACGCGGAGAATTTACCGCCGTTGATGCAGAGATACGACGATTCGTTGTAGACCGCGCTGCCGTAGAGGGCCTCACTTGTGTAGCTGCCGCCGTTGATGATAATTTCACCGTTATCGACGTAAATGGGGTCCTGCGCCGAGAGCGCGATTGCAGAGTAAAGCTTGCCCTTCGCGTGAACGCCGCCGGTGCCGACGCTGTCGTTTATGGTCAGCCTGCCCTCCTTGGCTCTGATGACGGAGGGGTCGACGGTCAGGTTGGATTCTCTTGTGATTGTCTTGCCTGCAAGGTCGAGCACCACGTTCTGGTACTCGCTTACGAGGGTGAGGGAATGGTCGTTGTTGGCGTCGTTAGAGACGAGATCCGAGCCGAGCTTGATGTAGCAGACGCTTCCGTCGGTCGGAGCGAACGTCATGTAGTCCATAAGCTGGCTGTAGGTTTCGACGACGTACGGGTCGCTTTTCGTGCCGCTTCCGCTTATCGCGGATACCGAAAGCGCGGCGGCTGAAGCAAGCGTGAACAGAAGCGCATAGACGAGAACGCTTGAAACAGCGCGGATAAAAGCGCGTCTTTTCATAATTTATGCCCCTTTCTTTGCGGAAAAACAAAAGCCCCCGTCCGCTATGGGGAAGAGGCTTTTGTGGTTTTAATTACTTCTTTTTCTTGACGAGAACGATTACAACGACTGCGATGACAGCGACTGCGGCGACAACGATCGCGATGATCGCGCCGGTGCCGAGTCCGCCCTCTTCAGCCTCGCTCGACTCAGCGGCAGAGGAGTCTGCAGCGGAGGAAGCGGTGCTCGATTCGGTGGTTGCAGCGCTCGATTCAACGTCGGATTCAACCGAGGAATCGTCGGAAGCCTCGCTCGATTCAACTGCGGGCTCGCTCGATTCGACGTCAGCGTCGCTCGATTCGTCGCCGTTGTCGGGAACGGTTGCTTCGTCGTTGGGAACGAGAGCGAGCTCACGAATGGTAACGGTAGCGCCCGAAACAGAGTAGACCTGAATGCCGGTGAAGATGAGTTCGTTATCGGCAGTGATCATAGCAGCGGGGAAGGGGGAGCTTCCGAGGAATGCGGTGGAGTTAACGAAGTCGGAAAGCTTGATAACGCCCGCGTAGTTGCCTGCGGCAAGGTCACCCGAGCCTGCGTCGTAGGTAACGTCGCCGAGGGTGTTGTTGCAGATGGTGTAGGTTGCGCTGGAGCCGAAGCCGTCGGAAAGGTAGAAGTTGATGTTGGTGTTACCGGTGTCTACGTTGAAGTCGTAAACGAGCGAGTAATCGTCAACCGATACCTTGATAACGTTGCTGCCGTACTGAGTTTCTGCGCAGGGCCAGTAAGCGTCTGCAGAGAAAACAGCCTCGGATTCGGTAACGTTAACGGTTACGTCGTAGCCCTCGCAGGGTACGGTGGTCCAGGTTGCGTCAACGGGGATGAGCTCATAGGTTTCAGCCGCGCTTACCGAAAATGCCGACATGCAGAGCACGAGGACGAGCGCGAAGGAAACCGCAAGAATACGTTTCATTTTATAGTGCCTCCAAATTTTTGTTTGTACAGAGATTTTACCACACAATTCTCGTTTAGTCAAGAAAAACATATCCGAAAACCGATGCAAGCATTGACTATTTGCGCGTCTTCTGTTAAAATATCGTTAATATCAGGAAACAGAGGTGCATTGTATGAATACCGCTTCGGCGTTTGAATATCTTACCGGTAAAAAGAGCTTTGACCGCGAGCGCGCGTACCTGTCGTCGCTTCGCTGTGCGGAGGACGGAATCGTTCTGCTCGAAAACAAGAATCGCGCGCTTCCGCTTAAAAAGGGCGAGCGTGCAGTATTTTTCGGAAGGATGCAGAAGCATTACCTTATGCAGGGCACGGGCTCGGGCGGCAAGGTCGTGCCTCTGGAAACGACGAACATTTTCGACTCCCTGCGTGAGCTCGGCTTGCTTCTTGATTGCGACGCTGAGCGGTTTTACGACGATTTCGTGTCTGAAAACCCCTTTCAGGACGACGGCTGGCAGCAGCCCTGGAATCAGGTCGAGGCGGCGCTTGACGAAAAATTCGTAGGCAGGCTTTCCGAATCTAACGAAACGGCGATCGTCGTTATCACCCGCAACGCGGGCGAGGACAAGGACCTTTTCGGGGGCAGGGGCGGCTATATGCTTACCGAGCTCGAATTGGAAAACCTTAAGCTTATAAGAAAGCACTTCAAGAAGCTCGTCGTGCTTTTAAACTGCTGCGGCATCATCGACGTGACCGAGATCAACGCCGTATCTCCCGACGCGCTCATGCTTTTGTGGACGGGCGGTATGCTCGGCGGACGTGCGGCGGCGAACGTCATTATGGGCTTGACCAACCCCTCGGGCAGGCTTCCCGACACGATGGCTGTCTCGCGCGAGAGCTACCCCGCGTACGGGAGCTGCGGCGCCGTAGGACGCAATATCTATCACGAGGACATTTACGTCGGCTACCGCCATTTCAACACGTTCTCGCCCGAGCAGGTCGTTTACCCCTTCGGCTACGGGCTTTCCTACACCGAATTCGATTCCTTCTTTATAGATATCCACCGCATCGACGGCGTCACCAAGATACGCGCCGTTGTCAGCAACTTGGGCACGGTTGCGGGCAGGGAGGTGCTTCAGTGCTACGTCACCCAGCCCTGCGGCAGGCTCGGCAAGCCGAAGAGCGTGCTCGCCGCGTTTGTCAAGACGCCGATTCTTGAAGGCGGCGAAAGCTGCACCGTCAGCCTCGAATTTTCGGATTATTCCATCGCGTCCTTCGACGATTCGGGTGTTACCGGCAACAGGTACTCCTACATCCTCGAAGCCGGCGAATATATCGTCCGTCTCGGCAGAGACAGCTTAAGCGCGGTCGACGCCTGCTCGTTCGAGATCAAGCAGGACACGGTCCTTAAGTACGTCGAAAGCGCGCTCGCGCCGGTCACCCCGTTCGACAGGACGGTGAACCGCTGCGGCGTCAGGACGAGCGAGCCTGCACCGCTTCGCGTCGCGAAGCGCGAGCCCATTCCCGAAACGCTTTCTCAGCTCCCGAAGGACGGGCTGACGCTCGACGACGTTTACGAGGGCAGGGCGACCGTCGACGACCTTGTGAGACGGCTTGACGACAGAGATCTCATCCACATCGTCCGCGCGGAGGGTATGTCCTCGCCCAAGGTCACCCCGGGCACAGCCGCGGCGTTTGTCGGCGTGACACCGTCGCTCAAGGCGCTGAAGCTTCCGACGCTCTGCTGTACCGACGGACCCTCGGGAATACGCATTATGGGCGACATCAAGTGCGTCGCGTACCCTGCGGCGAGCTGTCTTGCGGCGACCTGGGATACAGATCTCGTCCGCGACACCTACCTCAACTGCGGTCACGAGCTTGCGAGCTACAACGTCGACGTTCTTTTGGGACCCGGCACCAACATACATCGCGACCCGCTCTGCGGACGCAACTTTGAATACTTCTCCGAGGACCCGCTTCTCGCGGGACGTATGGCTGCGGCGGTCTGCAGGGGGCTTGACGACGCGGGCGTAAGCGGCGCCGTGAAGCATTTTCTTGCGAACAATCAGGAGACCGACCGCCACGGCGCGGACTCGGTCGTCAGCGAACGCGCGATCCGCGAGATATACGCGCGTCCCTTCGAAATATGCGTCAACGAAAGCGGCGTGCGCTCGGTTATGACCTCCTACAACCCCGTCAACGGGCGCTGGGCGGCGTCTAACTACGACCTCACCGTGCGTCTGCTCCGCAACGACTTCGGGTTCGACGGCTTCGTTATGTCCGACTGGTGGGCGCGCGTGTCTGCCGACGACGGAAGCGCGTCGGTAACCAACCTAAAGGCGATGGCGCATTCACGCAACGACGTATATATGGTCTGCCCCGACGCGACTCTGCGCGAGGACAACCTTTACGACTCGCTTATCGACGGAACTCTCACCCGCGGCGAGCTTCAGGAGTGCGCGCGCAACCTTATCAAGTTCTCGCTTATCAGCCTTTCCTACCTTGCACAGCGCGAGGGCTTCGGCAACCGCGACCTTAAGGCGGAAACAGAGGGTAAAGACCCGATGACCGTCTGTGAGGTCAAGAAAAACACCGTAAATATCGTCTCGGAGCACAGCACCAAGGCGATAATCCGCGTCTCCTTCGTTTCGGATACGCCCGTGCTGACGCAGACGAGCGTCGGGATGAGCATCAGCACCAAGAACGCGGGCGGGTTTATCGTCGGCGGTACCGAGGGCAAGGTCGTTACCGACCTGCGCGAGATCTCGCTCAACAGCGGCGACAACGAGTTCGTATTTACCCCCGACTCCCCCCTCTGCAGAGTCGTTATGGTTGAAGTTTTTGATATTTAGTTTTATTGTTTATGATTCCGAGAAAACCCCTTTTATAAAAGGGGTTTTCTCGGGCTCTTTCCCTAAAATTTTCAAAATAAAACAAAAATAAGTGCCATCAAGTTAGGTTAAGCTGACTTAATGGCACTTTATATTATTTCTGTTTGAAATTTTTTGGAAGAGAGCGCGAGAGAAAGCCTTTTTTGTAAAAAAGGTTTCTCTCGCAAAAAACAATAACAACAATAAATCCTAATCGCAATACTCGTCCAGCGTCAAGCCCTGCTTGAACATTTCGGTAGCGGCGGTCCTGCCGACGTAGCGGAAGTGCCAGGACTCGTGCTTGATGCCTGTAATGTGCTGAGTGTTGGGCGGGTAGCGGAGGATGAACCCGAAGCGGTGCGCGTTTTCGGCGAGCCACTTTGCCTCGGGGGTATTATCGAATCTACTTGTCGTTTCGGGGAGGTTGTGCATATCGCAGCAGAGCCCCGACTGATGCTCGCTCGTGCCGGGCTTGGTCGAGTAGGTGAGCACGTGTGCGGTCGCCTCGGCTTCGGTGGGGCGGCGGAGCGGGGTTTTGCAGGCGGAGCAAACTTCTATTTCCCTGACGTCTCCGACCGACATACAGCTTTCGCAGTACCATTCGCCCTCGAGGTCGGTAAGTGTGCCGTTACAGCCGTTGCAGACCAACGACTTTGCGACAAGCTCGGAGTGATAGGACACGTCGATATAGAGGCTGCAGGTATCGCACACAAAGTCGCTCTTGAGGTCGTTTGCGAGGTACCCGTTAAAGAGCGAGGCTTGCGATTTGTAGGAGCGGTAGGCGTTGGTGACGGTGATATCGTCAAAGCCGTAGTAAGCCGCCTCTGCAAGGAACGCCTCGAGCGCCTTGTTCGCCGTCGCGTCCATATACGACCACGCCTCGGGACGCCCTTTGCGTATGTTGGTGCACCAGACGAGGTTTTCGGGCACAAAATCGGCGGGAAGCGGGTGCGAGGGGTTGACGACAAAGACGAAGTCGGCTTCGTTTTCGGGGCAGACGTAGGCTTCGTATTCGGTCATATCGATGGCGTATTCAACGCCGATGTAGTCCTCGTACGCCTTGATCGATTCTGCGATCGGGTCGACGACGGGGGGCTTGGAGGATTCGTCGGTCGAAACCGAGCTGCTGTCGTCGCTTACCTCGGGGCGCGAGGATTCGTCGATTTTACTGCTTTCGGTGGCAGAGGTTGACTCTGCGACGCTTGAATCGTCGGGGGAGTCCTCGTTACAGCCGACGAGGATGCAGATAAGCACCGTTGCGAGTACCATCGCGACTATCACGAGGGTGATGGCTATGTAGAGATATTTGTTCGGGTTGGTTTTTTTCCTGCGCGAGCGCTTCCTGCGGGCGGGTGTCGGTGTTGAGGTGCGTTTGCCCGAGGAGGCTTGGGGGCGCTGTGTTTTTTTGTTTTCAGACATTTAAAGCTCGACTCCGTTTGCGGCGTTCAAAAGGTCGATTGCCGCCTGCTTGATGTTTTCCTTTCCGAGCACGCTGCTTCCCGCAACGAGCAGGTTTGCGCCCGATTCGACGCAAAGACGCGCGTTTTCGACCGAAACGCCGCCGTCGACGCTGATTTCGTAGCTTAAGCCGTGCGCCTGCGCGTAGTCGCGAAGCTCGACGCACTTGGGCATCATATCAGCCATGAATTTCTGACCGCCAAATCCCGGCTCGACCGTCATTACCAGCACGAGATCGCAAAGCTCGAGGTAGGGGATGATTTCCGACACTGGGGTCTTGGGCTTTATCGAGATGCCGACGCCCTTGCCGCTCGCCTTGATTTTTTCGAGCGTCGCGCGGACGTCCTCGCAGGCTTCGACGTGGACGGTGATGATGTCTGCGCCTGCTTTGACGAAATCGTCGATATAGCGGATCGGCTCGGTTATCATCAGGTGAACGTCGAGGACGAGATCGGTGGATTTGCCTATAGACTTTACGACGGGCTGACCGAACGAGATGTTGGGCACGAAGATGCCGTCCATAACGTCCAAATGCAGGTATTCGGCGCCGCCTTCCTTAGCGGCTTGGATCTGCACGCCCGCGTTGGCGAAGTCGCAGGAGAGCGCCGAGGGTGAAAGCTTTATTTTTTTCATTTTTCTTATTCCTTTTCGACACGAACAGACATATTATAATACTGACGGGCAGTAATTTCCGACGGCTTACCGTGTGCTTGGAAGTGAAAGCAAAAGGACACGACAGCTTAGCGCGCACGGTGACCGTCTTCATATATATAATATAACTCTTTTGGCGTCGTATGTCAATGAGATTTCAAAAAACAGAGCGAAAAGAAGGCTGCTCGAAATGTCTTATCTCATTTATCGCGTCGCGCAATGCGATACACGCCGCCTCGCGCTCGCCGTCCTCGAGGGAAAACGACTTGTGCGCACCCTCGAACTCTGCCGTCACGACGTCTATCTCGGCGTCGCGGACGAAAAAGGAGATATAATCGGCGCTTCCTTGCCATATCTCATAAGCCTTACCGATCTCGCCCGCGTCGACAAGGCTTATCATCTCGTCGCAGATGCGGCAGACGTTATACGAGCTTATCGCGGTAAAGCCGACGATGAATGCCAGCAGAATGCAGGAAATTATAAGGTTACGCATATTCAGTCCCCCGATTGGTTAGGCATAGGGTCGCTTTTTGGGATGACGCTCATTTTGCCGGTGCGCTCGAGTATGACGAGGTCGACCTTCTTCATATCGCGGTATCCGTTTATTCGGACCTGCGCCTCGACGTCCTCGGACGAGACCCTTGCGCTCGTCAGGTTTTGCTCGATGAATTTGCCGTTTTCGTAAAGGGTTATCGGGTTGCCGTTTAAAAGCACGCGGAATTTTTTGCTCTTGCGGCTTATGAACGACACGACGACCTCGATCGATGAGATCATCAAGAGCGGCATCAGCCCGTGCAGCAGCGGGATGTCGGTGTCGGTCACGGGGAGCACGGCAAGCTCGGACAGAAGCACCGTCGTGACCAGCTCGCTCATCTGCATTTCGCCGATCTGGCGCTTGCCCATAAGCTTCATCATTAGCGTCAGCAGTATATAAAAAATGAATGCGCGGATGACGATGACCGTCATTTTATCACCTCGGTTTATAATTGCCCGAACCCGCTTGACATATTCCGAAAATAGCGGTATAATTCAGTAGATAATGAAAGCGAGGCGATATTATGACACACCGCGAAAGAGCAGAGGAGCTGTTTTTGGCGGGCTATAACTGCGCACAGGCGGTATTTTGCGCATATTGCGACGTTACTGGGCTTGAGCACGACGTTGCAAAACGCATCGCGTCCTCCTTCGGCGGCGGTATGGGCAAGCTGCGCGAGGCTTGCGGTGCCGTTACTGCCGGCTTTGCCGTTTTGGGGATGCTTTACGGTGATTACGACGTGACCGACAACAAAATGAAGTCGGAGCATTACGCGCGTGTCCGTGCGCTTGCCGAAAGCTTTAAGGAGCAGTTCGGTACAATCAACTGCGAGTCGCTTATTCAGGGCATCGCAAACGCCAAGGGAACTGACCCCGCCGAGCGCACGCCCGAATATTACAAGACCCGTCCCTGCATCCGCTTCGTCGGCGCCGTCTGCGACATTTTGGATCTGGGTGTGTAACACACCCTTTTTTTACTTTCGCGGTGTGCGATACAACAAGTCTGTTTGTTCTCCCCGCGAAACCCTTCACAAGATTGAAAGCGTCTACAATGTCCTACAGACTTGATTATTACACTTAAGTAGCGCATAACATCCACGCGGGTAGAAGACTGCTTTTCTACTCAGCACTTACCGCGGGAATTAAAAAGGGTGCGTTACGCACCCCGCGAAAATAAAAAAGAAAAAAATTGAAATTTTTTTCAAAAAGGTATTGCATTTTGAAAAAAGATATGCTATTATAATCAAGCGCGCTGACGCGAGGCCAAAATGGTTCGGTAGTTCAGTTGGTTAGAATGCCGCCCTGTCACGGCGGAGGTCGTGGGTTCGAGTCCCATCCGAATCGCCAATTCACCCTCCTCTGTTTACAGAGCTTTCCGTTCTAAAAAGCGCAGATGTGCGGATTTAGCTCATTTGGTAGAGCGCCACCTTGCCAAGGTGGAGGTAGCGGGTTCGAACCCCGTAATCCGCTCCAAC
>JAFXDO010000002.1 GCA_017563195.1 Clostridia bacterium
AACCAAAAGGAAACGGTCAAGATACACAGAGAAAAGCTCGATAAGTATTTTGGGCGTAACGTATCCGTTTCACAAATTGAAGCGACGATTATTCGTCTATTGGAACAAGAGCGAGCGCACCAAATCAAGAAGCGCAGCGAACGCGAGGACAGATGAAAGGAGAGTGCCTATGATAAAGAAAATAGAAATGCCCGATATTCGCGGTATTATCATCCGTGAGCCAATCAATATTGATGAGCCTATCTTCTTGGAAGATCATCTTCCGTATCCGTCCCGCCCAAGGGGAGCCGCACAAAATGCGCCCGTTATCAATTATCCTACGGCACTCAATTTCACAAAACGGATAGGAACGGTTGATTATGTGGTCAATACCCATTTTGCAGAGAATGGAAACAGCACCATTCTATCGCAATTTCGGGATCTGATTCTATCTCAAAAGTTAATCGATGACGTGCTGTGACAGAATTGCAAGGATGCGCCGGGCATTGTATAATAGGGCTACCTTACAGCAATGCTCGGCTTACAGAAAGGAAAAGGTGAAATATGATAAAACAAGCCGAGAATAAAATAACCGCCCTTTACTGCCGTCTGTCGCAGGATGACGGGCGCGAGGGCGAAAGCAACAGTATATCTAACCAAAAAGAAATCCTTGCTCAATATGCAAGAGCAAACGGATTCCACAACACAATGTTCTTTGTAGATGACGGTATATCGGGAACGACCTTTGATCGTCCGGATTTTCAGCGTATGCAGAGAATGATCGATAACGGAGAGATCGGCGTAGTCATTGTAAAAGACCTCAGCCGTTTTGGTCGTAACTACCTCGACGTTGGTGAATACTTGGAGATCAAATACCCGACACTCGGTGTTCGCTTCATAGCAATTCAAGAGAACGTTGATACTCTGAAGAACACCGGCACGGAGATGATGCCGTTCAACAACATCTTCAACGAGTGGTATGCCGCACAGACGAGCAAGAAAATCCGTGCCGTTTGGAAGTCCAAGGCTGACAAAGGAGAGCGCGTAGCTTCTGCCGTACCTTTCGGGTACAAGAAATCCGAGGACGATCCGAAGCAATGGGTTGTGGATGAACCTGCGGCAAATACCGTAAGACGTATCTTTGCGCTTTGCATTGAAGGACTCGGACCCACCAAAATCGCCCGTCGTTTGGAGGCTGAAAGATTTATGAACCCCACATCGTATCAGCTTTCTGTGGGAAGAAAAACATCTAACACCGTCTCCGAGCGCGGAGATTACGCTTGGAAAACAAGCTCTATCGAGCATATTTTGAATAACCGCCAATATACGGGATGTACGGTTAATTTCAAAACATCGCTTGTCAGTTATAAGGTACACAAGACAGTTTATAATCCCGAGGACGAATGGCAGATCATCCCAAATACACAAGAAGCAATTATTGATGTGGACACTTTTAACCGCGTTCAAGAGTTGAGAGAGCATCGCAGAAGAAATACGGCTACAGGTAGACAGAGCCTATTTTCGGGTTTGCTGTACTGTGCCGATTGTAAATCCAAGCTCAGCTTCTGTGCGGCGAAAAGCATAAAGCCCAATCAAGAGTTTCATCGGTGTTCCGCTTATAAAGAAAACCTCGGTACTTGCTCCATCCATTATATCCGAGAGGTGGTACTTCGAGAAACCATTCTTGAACTCGTAAAAAGAGTGGCTCTGTTCGTTCAGCAGTACGAAGCGGTTTTCCTCTATATGTATGCCAAGAAGCATAATATTACGAAAGAGGTCAATTCCCGTAATATGAAGGTTGCTATTGAACGAAACAGGCGAAGAATCAAAGAGCTTGATAAACTGATTGAACGCATTTACGAGGATAACGTCCTTGGCAAGATTCCCGATGCTCGCTTTGCAAAGATGATGAGTAACTATGAAGCAGAGCAAAATCAGTTGATTGAGGAAACAGCCAAAGCCGAACAAGCCTTAAAGACGATGGAACAGGATAAGGTGGATCTCCGCGCATTCCTTGAAACAATCCGTCAATGTACCGAGATTACAGAACTGACACCCGCTATTGTTAATAGGCTCATTCAGCGCATTGAGGTACACAAAAGTGAAAAGATCGACGGAAGAAAACGAGTGCACCTTGACGTTTACTTTACGGCGGTAGGTCTGATCAACATTCCCGACGAAAAGGAACTCTTTGAAATGATGCAAGAAATCCAAAGTGCTAAAAGCGCTTAAAACAAGGCACAAAAACAAGAATACGGCATATCTCTTACGAAATATACCGTATTCTTGTAAAACTGTCCTTTAGCACCCGAGGCTAACTCCTCGGGGCTTTGTTTACGATAAAAGGTAAAAAAAGTGTAAATTAATGCAATTGTCCTTTACAAAAGGGCGAAGCTGCAGTATAATAAGCATTGCAGAAAATGAAAAGGAGGAAGGCAATGGGCTCTCAAAAATCACGCATCGCGTCTGTCGTGCTGATATCCGTCGTTATGGCGGCGCTTCGTACGGTCGTCATCGCAATGAATATGGAAAGCAACGTCAAGGACAGCTACTACCTTCCCGAAAATTTAGAGGTTACGGCGTTTTCGGTCGTGACCGCGATCTTCCTGCTTCTGTTCGTCTTTTTGGCATACTCGTTCTCAAAAAAGCAGACCTTCAAGCTTGAAAGATCCTTCACGGCGGTCCCCGCAGGCTCGCTTATACTTGCGTTTTCGATCATTTTCGCCGTTGCAATACAGATCAATACGGCATTAAAGGCAGAAACGCTTGCGATACCGGTGCTTGAGCTTATCGCGCTTGCGTTTGCACTGCTAACCGCGGTAAAATTCCTTTGGTCGGGACTTTGCTACAACAAAAAGGTTAAGGACAGCATCCACGCGCTTGCCGCATTGGTTCCGATATTTTTCTCGGTGTTCAGGCTTTTGAACGATTTCGTCCGCTCGAGCGCGGCACCTATGGCGTCGTCGGGCTCGTATCACCTCATCGGGCTCGTCGCGGTTCTGCTCTATTTTATGGCGGAGGGCCGCTCCTACGTCGGTGAGTTCAGTGCCGTAAGCTATTACGTGTTCGGCTATATCGCTATCTATTTCCTTATGGTTTACGCGCTCCCGAATATCATCCTCCATTGCTTTGTGTTCTGCTTTGATCAGATCACGGCATACTCGGTCGTCGATATCGGACTCGCGATTTATATCGCGGCCCGCCTCTCGTCGGCTCAGCTCGTTGATTTTTCGGAAGATCTTGAGGACGAATCCGAAAACGAATCGGATTCCCCCGAGGCTGCTTCTCTTGAATCCGAGCCGTCGCCCGCCGAATAAAAACGAAATAACAAAAAAGGACAGATGATTCTGTCCTTTTGTTTTGTCATTTTAGGGATAAAACCTAGTTCATTTCCTCGAGGAGGGTGCCCTCGTAGAATTCAAGCGCGCCGTTGTCGCAAAGCTCTGCAAGCTTGGGGTCGATGGGGAGCTTGGAAACGCTTGCGATGCCGTGTGCCTCTGCAACAGCGTCGACGTTGCCCTGACCGTAGATATAGTGCTTCTTGTTGCAGTCGGGGCATTCGAAGTAGGAGTAGTTTTCAACAAGCCCGAGGATGGGAATGTTCATAAGCTCAGCCATCCTCACAGCCTTGCCGACGATCATCGAAACGAGGTCCTGAGGGCTGGTAACGATGATCATGCCGTCAACGGGGAGCGACTGGAACACGGTAAGGGGTACGTCGCCGGTTCCCGGAGGCATATCGATATACATAACGTCGTTTTCACCCCAGTTTACGTCGGTCCAGAACTGCTTTACACAGCCTGCGATGATGGGGCCACGCCACGCGACGGGGTCGGACTCGTCGGGAAGCAGGAGGTTGAGCGACATAACCTTGATGCCGGTCTTGCTTTCGGGCGGAATCATAGCCTCGCCGTCGCTCATAACACCGCCGTTGACGCCGAATATCTTCGGAATCGAGGGGCCGGTGATGTCTGCGTCGAGGATTGCGACCTTCTTGCCGCTTCTCTGCGCGTTGATTGCAAGCAGGCTGGTTACAAGCGACTTGCCGACGCCGCCCTTGCCGCTTACTACTGCGATTACCTTGCCGATCTTGCTGCCCTCGCGCAGCTTCTCGATCATGCTTTCCTTGCTTTGTTCTCTGCTCGAGCAGTTTGCACTGCAGGTCGAGCAATCATGCGTACATTCACTCATTTTTTTGATTTCGCGATAGACGATGCAACAAGTTTGTTTCGCCCTCGCCGCGAGACCCTACAGAAGCTTGGGAGGTTCTACAAGGTTCTACAGACTTGGTTAACTCGCTTGTTTACTTCTACTTCGCAATTCCTTTCTTGAATTTGTTAAGTTCTATCCTCGCGGGTCGAGGGTTTGACTGACTCGACACCTCTACCGCGGGCATTAAAAGGCGGGTTACCCGCCCTCTGTTCCACGCGGAAAGAGGCTTTTTGTCTGTTTTGCGTATACCGTGGGCTTTAAAAAAATTAAAGCGACTTAAGATATTTTATGCCCATTTCGGCGCATTCCATACGGGATTTGCCCATGGCGGGATCATCCATCTCGACGATAAGCCATTCAACGCCCGACTGCTCCGCCTTTTCGATGATCGGCACAAACTTCTGCACGCCGTAGCCGACGGGACGGAACTCAAACTGCTGCTTTTCGGATGCCGCGTTGCTTTCGTCAACGCCGATAAGCGCGTACATATTGTCGCTCTTTTCGCCGACGTAGTCCTTCAAATGGAGCAACGGGCAGCGGTTTGCGTACTTTTCGAGGTAGTGGATCGGGCTTTCGCCTGCAACCGATACCCAGCAGGTGTCCATCTGCATCTTCAAAATGTCGCTGTCGATGGTGTCGTAAAGGTCGTCGAACCCGAACTCGCCGTTTTCGAGTCTCACGAACTCGAAGTCGTGGTTGTGGTAGCTTAACACCATGCCTGCGTCGCGGATCATAGTGCCGATCCTTACGATCTCCTGCTTGACGTTTTCGTAGTTCGCACCGCCGGGACGGTCCTCACCGCCAAGCCAGGGGATAACGATGTTCTTGCAGCCGATGGTCTTGTAGTCGTTGATGACCTTTTCGGGGTCAGCCTGAAGCTCGGGCAGCGAAACGTGCGCCGAAACAGGCACCAAGCCGATCTCGTCGACGAGCGCCTTGACCTCCTCCGCGGTCCTGCCGTAAAGACCTGCGAACTCGACACCGTCGTAGCCGTAGCCCTTCAGCGCCCTCAAAGTGCCCTCGAAGTCGCGCTCCGCGTCGTCTCTTACCGAATATAACTGTATTGCAATAGGTTTCATTTTTTTCTTTTTCGGAAAACATATGGAAAAGCCTTCCGAACCTTTCAAAACTTTTTGAAATTATAGATTTATAACGGCTGTTCGTTCAGCCGACGTCTTGAAGAAAGCCTTCGATTCACTTATTTTAAAGGATTTTGGGAAAAGAGCTCGAGAAAGACCATTTTGCAAAAGGTTTTCTCGAAAATACTTAACCGAAAAGCCTTACACGCTCCATTTGCCGTCGACGAAGATGGGGGTGGCGACGCCGTCCTTGTAGCCGGTGATGCAGAGGTCGTCGGAGCCGATCATAAAGTCGACGTGGATCATCGAGTCGTTAACGCCGAGCTCGTGAAGCTCGTCGAGGGTCATATTTTCAAACCCCTTGACACAGCCGGTGTAGCCCATACCGAGCGCGACGTGGCAGGACGCGTTTTCATCGAAGAGGGTGTTGTAGTAAAGCAGACCGCTTGCCGCGATGGGGGAGTCCTTCGGAACGAGCGCAAGCTCGCCGAGCATTCTCGAGCCCTCGTCGGTGGTGATGATCTTGCCGAGCGCCTCCTCGCCCTTTTCTGCGTGCCAGGAAACGGCTTTGCCGTCCTCGAAATCGATGTAGAAGTTTTCGATAAGGGTTCCGCGTGCCGAAAGCGGCATTGCAGAAACGAGTCTGCCGCTGCATTTGCCCTTCATCGGGGTGGTGAAGATCTCCTCGGTCGGCATATTCGGGTTGTAGAACACTCCCTGAAGCGTGTTTTCACCGCCGCCGCACCAGACGCTTTCCTTCATAAGAGAGCACTTGAAGTCGGTACCGTTTTTGGAGGTGTAGTGGAGATAGTCGAACTGCATGCTGTTGAGCCAAGCACACTTTTCCTTGAACGCCTCGTTCTTTCTGTCCCAAGCGGCGATGGCGTCGTTGGTTTCGTCGCATTCGACGGTCGCAAGGATTGCCTTCCAAAGCTTTTCAACGGCAACGCTCGTGCGGTCGTTGGGGAACACCTTTTTTGCCCACGCCTTGCCGGGGATAGCGCAGACCAGCCACTGGTGCTTGTTGTCCATCGCGTCGCGGTAGGGCTTGATGAGCTTCGAGGAAGCGATGCTTGCCTTTGCAAGCTTTTCCTGATTGACAGACGCGAGTCCGTCGGGATCCTCGCAAATGAGACGGATGCGCGCGGGGAGTATCTCCGAGTCGTGCTTCACCTTCTCGACCTGCCAAGCGGGTATGTCGCAAAGCGAGCGCGTGGTGCGGTGCCTGTAAGCAAGCTTTGTGAGCCGGGTCATCGACCAGTCCACGCGCACGTTGCCTGCGCCTGCGCGGTATGCCTCCTCGGCGAGTATCGCGACGAAATCAGCCGCCTCGACGTCTGCGCCGATGTTAAGCTGCTGACCCTTCCGGATGTTTACGCCCTGCTTGATAAGAAGCTTGGCGTACTTTCTCATTACACTTTTCTTCATTTTTCAATCACTCGGAAAACTTTTGAAAAAGCTTTCCGAACCTTTCAAAATCTTTTAAATTGACGTTGCAAATAAACCAATAAAACTGCGAGACCTCGTTAAGAAGTCTCGCAAGGCAGCACCATAATTACTTTTTCATTTTCACGTTGCTGTCGATTTTGGAGTCCTTAACTTCCTTGACGTCGGGCTCGTTAGCCTTTTCAAGTATGGAATGGACCGCCCACTTCTGGATCTGGATCTTGGTTCTGTTGCCGCTGGTCTCAACGAGGAGCATATCCTCGGTGATCTTAACGACCATCGCAACGATGCCGCCGGTGGTGACGATAACGTCGCCGAGCTCGATGGAGTTGCGCATATCCGCGGTTTCCTTTTCCTGCTTCTTCTGCGGACGGTAGATGAAGAAATAGAACACCAAAACGAGGGGAACAAGGGTGACAAGCATCATTATCGAGCTTCCGCCCGTGCCCGTCGTTGCTTCTTCAAGCATCAAAAGATTAGTGAGATTCATTTTTAATTACCTTCGCAATATTTAATTCTTTTTACGTTCGTACAGTACAGCGTGCTTTCGTCAATTTCAAACACCGCACCGCACAGCGCGATATTTTTCTTTTCGGGCACACCCTTCATCCGCACGTTTTTTGTGAAGCGTGACACGGCGGTCTCGTATGACACGCCGATTATCGAATCTATGCTTCCGCACATTCCGATGTCGCTTATATATCCGCTTCCGCGGTCGGTCAGCCTCTCGTCTGCGGTCTGCACGTGAGTGTGCGTGCCGAAAACGACCTGTATCCGCCCGTCGAATACGTGCATAAACGCCTGCTTTTCGCTCGTCGCTTCGCCGTGGAAATCACAGATGGCGAAGTCGTATCTGCCCTTTTCGCGCTCGAGCAGTCGCTCAACCGCGTGGAACGGCGAATCGTTCGGGTCCATAAAGACCTGTCCGCAGACCGAAATGACCATCGCCCTCAGCCCGTTTTTCACGGGGATGATGCAATACCCCTCGCCCGGTGAGTTGGGCGGAAAGTTCAACGGCCGCAGCACGTTCGGCTCGTCCTCAAGCAGGTCGAATATCGCGTACCTGCGAAAGGAATGGTTGCCGCCCGTCAGTACGTCGGCACCGCTTTGGAACAAAACGTCGGCGTCGCGCTTTTCAAGCCCGCTGCCCTCGTGCGCGTTTTCGGCGTTCACGATGACAAGGTCGGCGTTTTCTGCGTTTTTGATCCTTCGCAGATTTTTGCTAATAAATTCTAAGCCGGGAGCTCCGAAAACGTCGCCCACCGCAAGAATTTTAATCATAATGTGACCAACTTCTAATTAATTTTAACTTATTTCCCCAAAAAGCGTTCGAAACGGGATGCAAAGAGTTAAGGTCGGCTGATATACAATAAAATATCCATAAAAATCCGCGGCATGCGCGTTATGCCACAAAAATGCAAGCATTTTCGGGGACCCCGTAAGCCTTTTTCTTCTTTCCCCAAAAAGCGTTCAGAGCAGATGCAGATTGGACAAACAGAACCCGAAGCTGTAGTAATCTACTGCGAGCGGTTCTGTTTGTTCAAAACGAAGTGCTCTGCGCTGTTATGAACGCTTTTTACTTCGCGTAGTCGACCTGACGCATCTCACGAATAACGTTTATCTTGATCTGACCGGGATATTCAAGCTCCTCTTCGATCTTGCGAGCGATATCCCTTGCGATAAACACCATTTCGTCGTCGTTCACCTCGTCGGGCTTGACCATAATGCGAACCTCGCGGCCTGCCTGAATAGCAAAGGACTTTTCGACGCCGGTGAAGGAGGTCGCGATCTCCTCAAGCTTCTGGAGACGCTTGATGTAGGTTTCAAGGTTTTCGCGTCTTGCGCCGGGACGTGCCGCAGAAACTGCGTCAGCCGCCTGAACGATCATAGCAACGAGCGTCTGAGGCTCAACGTCGCCGTGGTGTGCCTCGATCGCGTGCACGATCTCGCGGCTTTCCTTGTACTTGCGGGCAAGATCGACACCGATCTGTACGTGCGAGCCGTCGATTTCGTGTGTCATCGCCTTGCCGATATCGTGAAGCAGACCTGCGCGCTTCGCCTGAGCAACGTCAACGCCGAGCTCTGACGCGATCATGCCTGCAATGTGTGCAACCTCAATGGAGTGCTTAAGCACGTTCTGACCGTAGCTTGTACGGTACTTAAGTCGACCGAGCAGCTTGACCAGCTCGGGATTGATGCCGTGAACGCCGGTTTCGTAGGTAGCCTGCTCGCCTTCCTTCTTGATGACGGCTTCGACTTCCTTACGCGACTTTTCGACGGTCTCCTCGATTCTCGAGGGGTGGATACGTCCGTCGGAGATGAGCTTTTCGAGCGTCATTCTCGCAACCTCGCGGCGTACCGGGTCGAAGGTCGAAATAGCGATAGCCTCGGGGGTGTCGTCGATGATAAGGTCGACGCCGGTGAGGGTTTCGATCGCGCGGATGTTTCTGCCCTCGCGTCCGATGATTCTGCCCTTCATTTCGTCGTTGGGAAGGTCGACGACCGATACAGTAGCTTCTGCAACACTGTCTGCCGCACAGCGCTGGATAGCGAGTGCGATTATGTTCTTGGCCTCTTCCTCTGCCTTGTCCTTGCATTCCTGCTCGACCTCAAGCAGCTTCATAGCCATTTCGTGTCTTGCTTCGCTTTCGACACGCTCCATAAGAACAGCGCGTGCGTCCTCCGCGGTCATGCCGGAGATCTTCTGGAGAAGCTCCTCCTGCTGAGCGACGATCTCCTCGGCCTTTGCCTTCAGAGCGTCGTTTTCGCGGATCTTGTTGTTCAAAACCTCTTCCTTCTTTTCGAGGTTTTCGTACTTCTTGTCGAGATTTTCCTCCTTCTGCATCGCACGTCTTTCCATGCGCTGAAGGTCGTTTCTTCTCTCCTTCAATTCGCGCTCGGTATCATTCTTGATCTTGAGCGCCTCTTCCTTAGCTTCTACAAGCTTTTCCTTTTTTGCCGTTTCAGCGGCTTTTGTAGCATCTTCGATTATCCTCTTGGCTTCCTCCTCCGCACTGCCGATCTTCTTTTCGGCTACGTTTTTGCGGATGAGCATACCAATCAGGATACCTGCGAAGGCAGCGACGACGGCGCTTACAACGCCGACGATTACGTAAGGACCCATTTTTGCCTCCTAAAATTTATTTTATCCCGAGGCAAGAGCGTTTGTCCGACTGATAAGTTTTATATTCCGTTTTCAAAATATATAGTTATTTCGCCGTGCAAAGTGTCCGTCTGTGCGGGTTGTACTTCGACTGACAAGGCCTTGACATCGGTACTCACAATAATTATACATATTTTGATCGGACTTGTAAACCCCCTACATATAAATATATGAAAAAATTTAACAATTATAATCCCGCTTTTTGGTTTTTTGCCTCCAAAAAAGTCGGAATAACGCCATTAAATCGTTGACTATTTGATTTCCTGCGGTTATAATAAAGAAAATCACGTAATAAGCGGTGTAGTATGATATATTTTGACTCTGCGGCGACGACCGCACCCTTTGCGTCTGCCATCGAAGCGGCAAACCGCGCCTTTGAATGCTTCGGCAACCCGTCCTCGCTCCATTCCGCGGGCATCAACGCCAAAATGATGCTCGAGGGCTCGAGAAAAACGGTTGCGGCGGCGCTTTACTGTAAGCCCGAGGAGGTCATCTTCACGGGTGGCGGCAGCGAAAGCAACAATCAGGCGATCTTCGGACTCGCGAAGCTCAGAATCCGCCGTTCGAAGCGCATCATCACCACCGACAGCGAGCATCCCTCGGTGGCAAATCCGCTTTCAAGGCTCGAATCCGAGGGCTTCGAGATCATAAGGATCCCGACCGTCGGCGGTGCTTTGGATATTCCCTTCCTCGAAAACGCACTCAAGGACGGCGCGGCGTTCGTCACGGTGATGCTCGCCAATAACGAAACCGGCGCGAAGTACGACCTTGCAGCTGTCCGCCGTGCCATCGACCGAAGCGGTTGCGGCGCGTTGCTCCATTGTGACGCGGTTCAGGGCTTTCTGAAGGTTAAAAACCCGCGTGAAATATCCAAATATTGCGATCTCGCAAGCATTTCCGCGCATAAGATCGGCGGCATAAAGGGCGTCGGCGCGCTTTATTGCAAATCGGGCGTCAAGCTTCAGCCGCTCATCTTCGGTGGCGGGCAGGAGAAAAACCTCCGCTCGGGCACCGAAAACGTCGCGGGGATCGCGGCATTCGCTGCCGCCTGCGAGGAATTTCCGAAGCACCTGCCGCATATCACGGCGCTTTACGAGCGTGCGGTCGCGCTTCTGTCGGAGCACCCCGAAAAAATCAAGCTGAACCGCCCCGAAAGCCATATCGACAGTATCCTCTCGATCTCGGTCAAGGGCATCAGAAGCGAGGTTCTGCTCAACACGCTCGACCTCAAGGGCATCTGCATCTCTGCGGGCAGCGCCTGCTCGGCAAGAAGAGGCCCCGGCGCAGCGTTGACCGCCTACGGGCTTTCCAAGGAGGATATCGACAGCACCGTCCGCATCAGCTTCGGTGCCTTCAATACCTTGGAAGAGGTTGAAGCTTTGGTTAGCGCACTTATTTAGTTTTTAATTTGAAAAGTTTTGAAAGGTCAGGAAAACTTTTTCAAAAGTTTTCCTGAAAAAGCGTTCTATGGAAGTACTTTTGTTAAAATACGGAGAAATTGTGCTGAAGGGGCTGAACAGAGGCTACTTCAACTCGATTCTCGAAAGCCGCGTAAAGCGCGCGCTGAAGAAGGTTCAGGGCGATTTTTACTACGATTACGCGCAGTCGACGCTGTGCGTCTGGGGCTCTGACGACGCCGATATGGACACCGCTTATGAAAAGGTGAAGAAGGTGTTCGGCATCGCGACGGTCTGCCGCGGCATCGCCTGCGAAAAGGACATGGAGGACGTCAAGCAGAAGCTCGCCGAAAACGTCGACGACCTGCTCGGAAACGCCAAGACCTTCAAGTGCGAGGCTAAGCGAAGCGATAAGAAGTTCCCGCTGAAATCCCCCGAGATCTGCGCCATCTGCGGCGGCACCGTGCTCGAAAACAGACCCGATATGAGGGTCGACGTCATCGATCCCGATCAGGTCATCACCATCGAGATCCGCGACAGAAAGGCGTTCATCCACGGCAGAGGCGAAAAGGGCGCGGGCGGCGTTCCCGTCGGCTCGGGCGGCAGGGCGATGCTTATGCTTTCGGGCGGTATCGACAGCCCCGTCGCAGGTCATATGATCGCGCGCAGAGGTGCGGCGATCGACGCGGTTTACTTTGAAACTCCGCCTTACACGGGCGAAGCGGCGGCGATGAAGGTCCGCACGCTTGCCGAAAAGCTCACCGAGTATTGCGGCGAGATTTACCTCCACTCGGTTTCGCTCACCGAGGTTCAGGAAACGCTTGCTTCTACCTGCAAGGAAAAGCTTTTCACGCTTCTTTTAAGACGCTTTATGGTCCGCTGTGCGTCTAAAATTGCCGAAAAATATAACGCGGGCTGTCTTGTTACGGGCGAAAGCCTCAGCCAGGTGGCAAGCCAGACGATGCTGTCGCTCGCCGTCACCGACGCCGTTGCGACGCTCCCCGTGCTCCGACCCTGCATCGGGCTCGATAAGGAGGAGATCGTCGTCCGCGCAAGGGAGATCGACACGTTCGAGACCTCGATCCTGCCCTACGAGGACTGCTGCACCGTGTTCACTCCGAAGCACCCCGACACCCGTCCCGATATGGAAGAGATCCTCGAGGAGGAGGCGAAGCTCGACGTTGACGGACTTGTCGAGCGCGCGCTTGCGACCGATCATTTTATACGACTCGGTTGATCGGCTCGGATGACAGAAAAGGGGGAAACAGGCTGTGAAAGCATTGATAAACCGTCTTCTTAAGCTCAAAAAGCATATCGCCGTGGCGGAATCCTGCACGGGCGGGCTGCTCTCGAAGCGCATAACCGACGTTTCGGGCGCGAGCGCCGTTTATGAATGCGGCGTCACGAGCTATTCCAACGAGATAAAGCATAGGGTGCTCGGCGTAAAGCGCGAAACTCTCGACACCTACGGCGCCGTTTCCGAGGAGACCGCGCGCGAGATGGCGGAGGGCGTCCGCATCCTCGGCAATGCCGATATCGGCTTGTCGGTCACCGGACTTGCGGGTCCCAACGGCGACGGCTCGGGTAAGCCGGTCGGCACCGTCTGCATCGGCGTGTCCACCGCAGAGCGTTGCTATGCCACGACCTTCGTCTTCGCGGGCAAGCGTCACGAGATAAGACGCCGCGCCGCAAAAATGGCACTCAATATGGCGTACGACGAGCTCGGCACCGAGCTTAAGGATCGCCGCACGAAAAGATAACGAGAAAATATCGAATGAGAGGGGTGCTTTTTCAAAAGCTCCCCTCTAATCAAAATCTTTTAAAATATTCAAAAAAAGCAAAAAAAGACTTGACAATCGCGAAAAACAGTGATAGAATAGTCAACGCGCAAGAGCGCAGAATCAATATAGCGGAATTGTGTAACGGTTAGCACGACAGACTCTGACTCTGTTTGTTGGGGTTCGAATCCCTATTCCGCTGCCAAATAATAAAGCAGACAGGCAAGTCCTGTCTGCTTTATTATTTCGAGGCGTTTTTCGTGGGATTCGAACGGGTCGGTAGTGAATGACGTGCCGGGGGCACGTCAGAGCCGACCCCGACCGAGCCCGCAGGCGAGAACGAATCCCTATTCCGCTGCCAGAAAACGACAGATTCCAACAGGAATCTGTCGTTTTCAACTAAATCCACCCTTGCGGGTGGGTGAAATATTGCTTTGCAATGTGAAATACGCCTGCGGCGTGTGAAATTCGCTGTGAGCAGCGAATGGGTGGATTTAATTTCACTTGATGCGATAGCATCAAATTTCACAATTTACGGAGTAAATTATTTCACCGTGAGCGTAAGCGAAC
The DNA here is from genome assembly GCA_017563195.1 of Clostridia bacterium. Taxonomy (GTDB): domain Bacteria; phylum Bacillota; class Clostridia; order Oscillospirales; family CAG-382; genus Coliplasma. The sequence continues at coordinate 13,625 of JAFXDO010000002.1, forward strand.
GATTTCACTAAAAACGAACGGTTATGTAAGAGTTCGAATTCATACGCAAAACGCAAAAATATCTTTTTCGTAGCCTTTGCACAAAACAAAAAACCACCGCACGGTGGCTTTTTTGTTTTAATCGATAAGATTCTCGCGATCGAAGAGGGGAGAATCGAAAAAATCCTTGATGCTCATTTCGAGCCCCTCGCAGATCTCGTAAATAATGCGCAGCTTCATGCTCGGGAACGCACAGCTCATTATCGTGCTGAGCGTAGATTGCGGAACTCCGCTCTTCATCGAAAGCGCGTATTGCGTCAGCCCCTTTTCTCTGCACAGCTCGCGTATCCTTGTCGCTATCGCCTCGTTAAGCCTCATTGCCGTCTCCTATACTTCGATTACTTGATAATAAGTATAGAGACTTTTGAAGGACTTATACTTCGAGTACTTGATATTTTCCTTCGTTTTTGATACACTTATCAAAAAAGAGGTGTAATTATGAGATGTGACAATCTGTTTTGCGTTTATTGGACCGAGGAGGGCTGTACTCTTGACGAGATCAGCCTCGATATTTCGGGCTGCTGCGAATGCTGTATTTACGTGGATATCGACGAATCGACGCTGAGGAAGAAGAGGGAGGAGCAGCTGCGCCGCGACTGAGTGAGCCGCGTCACACGGTTGAAGTGAAGAGAATATACTTTTACGGGTGATGCATATGTATGAATTTGACACGCTTGCCGTCATCGGCGACGGTAGCTCGGGGTACGAGGATGCGGTATCGCCGCCGATTTTTCAAACCTCGACCTTCGGGGGCGGCAGGGAATACTCCTATACCCGCCTCTCGAACCCGACCCGAGCCTGTCTTGAGCGCGAGCTTGCCCTGCTCGAGCACGGCAGGCACGCCTTTGCCTTCTCATCGGGGCTTTCTGCGGTGAATTCGGTCTTTTCTCTGCTTAAAAGCGGCGACAGGGTGCTTATCTCCGACGACCTCTACGGCGGCACCTACCGAATGGCGACGCGGCTGTTTTCGCGCTACGGGATAAGCTTCGAATTTATCGACACTTCGGATGCACAAAATGTGGAAAACTACTTGAAAACAGGGGCGAAAATGCTTTTCACCGAGTCGCCGACCAACCCTATGATGAAGGTCGCTCCGCTTGAGGCTCTTGCGAGGCTGTGCAAAAGGCATTCGACGCTTTTCGTAGTCGACAACACCTTTTTGACCCCCTGCTTCCAAAACCCGCTCGACTTAGGCGCCGACGTCGTTCTGCACTCTGCGACGAAGTACCTTTCGGGTCACCACGACACCGTCGCGGGGGCGCTCGTCACCGACAACGATGCCGTTGCCGAGGAGCTGCGCGTGATATCGATGACGCTCGGCAACGCGCTTTCGCCCTTCGACTCCTGGCTCGTGCTAAGAGGACTCCGCACGCTTCCGATGCGTATGGAAAAGCATCAGAAAAACGCCTTTGCGGCAGCCGAATACCTTAAGACCCACGACGCGGTCGAATCGGTCGTCTATCCCGGTCTGCCCGAGCACAGGGGCTATGCCGTGAGCGTCTCTCAGAGCCGAGGCTTCGGCGGGGTCGTTTCCTTCACGGTGCGCGACGTAAAAACCGCGAAAAGGCTTATAAACGGCGGAAAGATCATAAAATTCGCGGAAAGCCTCGGGGGATTTCGCAGCCTGATAACCTACCCGATCACGCAGACGCATTCGTCGATCCCGCGCGAGATATGCGAGTCGATCGGGATCACCGACAGACTGCTGCGGCTGTCGGTCGGGCTCGAATCCGAATGCGATATCGTAAAAGACCTTAAGGCGATGCTTGACGAATAAAATCTGTTGACAAATCCGAGCGGGCGCGGTATAATGAAGAAAACCAAATAAGGAGAAAAAACAATGAAAAGAATTACAGCACTTGTTATTGCTCTTCTTATGCTTTGCCTTATGGTTCCTACCGCGGCTATGGCAGAAGAAGAAAAGCCCTTCTGGGTAACCCATTTTAACGACAGCACCTCCGAAGGCGCAGGCGCGATCTTCACTCAGCCCTATCAGAACGCAGGCTGGTGGCTCCACTTCGCATTCGCTCCCACCGACGTTGAAGGCGTTTACCAGATCGTTGATTCCTCTAACGGTCTTTCAGACGGTCTCGCACTTCCCCTCGAAATTCCCGAAGGCGGCTTCGTTTGGGCGGCTAACTACGGTAACGACTATATCGACCTCGGCATCGGCGACACCGACTTCACCTCCGACGGCTGCAAGAACTGCATCGACGACGTAGTTGCAAGCTGGATGACCGGCACCCTCGTTAAGTTCAACGGACTTGACCTCGAGGCGCTCACCGTTCCCACCTCCACCCCCGGTACCCTTTGGTACGACGACGCTTACGTTTGCACCGCTACCTACTCGATCTACGAGGGTGACGCTAACGTAACCGTTCCCGGCGACGATGAATCCTCCGCTCCCGCTGACGATTCCTCCGCAGAAGCATCTGATGACGCTTCCACCGACGCTTCCTCCGAGGCTGAATCCTCTGCCGCAGAATCCTCCGAGGCTTCCAACGCTTCCTCCGCTGCAAGCGAAGACGAATCCTCCTCTGCTGACGATGCAGAAGGCGGTCTCGGCACCGGCGCTATCATCGCTATCATCGTAGCGGCTGTAGTCGTTGTTGCTGTTATCGTTGTTGTTGCAACCAAGAAAAAGAAGCAGTAATATTTCTACTTAAAAAATGGAAGAGCCCGATCGCTTCGGGCTCTTTTATTTTCGCCTTTACCGCCTTTACCGGTTCTTTACCGAAGCGAGTCGTACAAAAGAGACGGTGAATTTTTGTTCATTTCAAACAAAAAATCCTCACGTAGGACAAATAATCGGGCGGTTTGTTGACAAGCAGAGGCAAATGTGATAAGATGTTTACATTATATAATATAATCGCGCAAAATGCCTTTTGCGTGCAATAATTTGGAGGTATATATGACTTACGTAAAGAGAATCGTGTCTGTAATGGTCTGCATGGCGATGCTTTTGGTCAGCCTCGTCGCGCTGATTCCCGAATCGAGCGTTCAGGTATCTGCGGCAACCTACAGAGCAGGCGCCAACAGCGCACACTCTTCCTATACGGGAAGCAAGTTTTACAGTAACTTCCAGAAGATCGAGCTTACCGGCGACGGCAGGACCGACGTTCTCGCTATCGCGCTTTCTCAGCTCGGCTATCAGGAAAGCCCCTACGCATACGACTTTGACGGTATCGGCGGCGGCAGCGGTAACTACACCGAATATTGCTATAATATGGGCGACTTCGGCTACGGCTACGGCGGCGGCAACTACGCTTGGTGCGCAACCTTCGTTTCCTGGGCGCTTTATCAGTCCCGCTGTACCAATCAGGGCTCGATGAGCGACTGGACCCGTAATCACTCGGGTGACTCGAACTACATCTGGCGTGAGGTCGGCTGTGCTATGTGGGCAAACCAGCTTCGTACCTGCGGCTATTTCCAGCGCTCGAAGGCTTACAACGGCAACACCTATCAGCCCCAGTCGGGCGACCTTATCTTCTTCTGCTGGGACGGCCCCAGCGGCGGTGAGGACCACATCGGTATCGTCGTTTACTCCGACAGCAGCTACGTCTACACCATCGAGGGTAACACCAGTAACCAGAACGGCCTCGAGGCAGACGGCGGCGGCGTTTACTTCAAGAAGTACGCGCTCGATTATTACTACATAACCGGCTACGGCGTTCTCCCCTACAAGTCCGACTCCTCTGTAAAGAAGATCGACTACAGCGGCGCGAACCCCACCCCCGGCTACTACGTATGTAACGCATCCAAGTATATTTACGCAACCGAAACCTCTACCGAGGTTGCGGCTTACTCCGAAAGATTCTCGATGTTCGAGGTAGTCGGCGTTGCAAGCAACGGCAGACTTAAGGTAAAGGGCATCACCACCACCTCCGGCACGGTTATCGACGGCTACGTTCTCAACAACGAGGACCGCGTTATCCAGATCACCGCAAGTCAGTCCACGCCCAGAGACCTTCTCGCAAGCGCGATCTCCAAGGCATCCGGCGCGAGATACGACAAGTACACCGAGCAGAACCTCGCAACCCTCCGCTCTGTTTACAACGAAGCGGTTGCGCTTTACAATAACTCCTCCGCAAGCGATACCGAGCTTACCGCAATGATAACCAAGCTCGACAATGCTCTTAACAACACCGTTGCCAATAACGAAAACGTTATTTCGGTCGGCAAGAGCTACACCGCTTCCGCAAGCGGCAGAGAAGATATCTACGTCGACGACGGCAAGCGCCTCACCGACGGCGCAAAGGGGACCACCGACGGCGGCACCGATAAGTTCTCGGGCTTCAACAGCAACGACACCATTGAGGTAGTGGTCGACCTCGGCGGCAACGTAACCTCCAACGCATACCGCATCCACGCGGCAAAGATGGAAAGCTGGGGCATCACGACCCCCGCGAAACTCTCTGTTTCGGTCTCCAACGACGGAACCAACTTCACCGACGTTAACTACACGACGGTAAGATACCGCACCTACGCGAGCGACGACTGGAATATGTTCACCATGACGGTCAGAACCAACACCGCGCGTAACGAGCGTTACGTTAAGTTCACCGTCACCTCGGGCGGCAACCACGTATGGCTCGAGGAGGTTGAGGTAATGAACAACCCCGTGGCGGCTACCGGCAGGGTATACGTTACCGGTATAAACAAATACGTCACCGCGGGCGACACGGTCATCTATACTCCCGACCAGAGCCCCATCACCGCAAGCAAACATAACATCAGCTATACCACCAACGTTGTCGCTACCTGGAACGGCGCTAACTACGTTGTAAGCTCCATCACCACCGGTACCGGCACCGACACCCCCGATATCGCGCTTAACAGCAATCAGATCCTCATCGCCGTTCACGAATGGGAGGGCGGCACCGACGATCCCATCCTCGGCTCGCGCGCTAACTTAAACAGAGTTAAGAATGCAAAGGTCGGCGACGCGCTTACTCTCACCAACATTAACCTTAGCAACAAGACGCTTGCCGTCACCCCGACTATCGAAATCGCCGCAGGCTCGTCCGAGCCCGTTGAAAAGCCCGATAACGCAGAAACCTTCTGGGTGACCCACGTTAACGACAGCACGAGCGAGGGCGCAGGCACCATCTTCACCTCCTCCTACGAGGGCGCAGTCTGGTGGCTTCACGTTGCGTTCAAGCCTGTTTCGGGTAAGGACGGCGTGTACGAGATCGTAAACCTCTCCAACGGTATCGACGACGGTAAGGCTACCGCACTCGCTATTCCCGCAGGCGGCTTCGTCTGGGCTATCAACAAGGGTAACGACTATCCCTCGCTCGGACTCGGCGACACCGACTACACCTCGCCCAAC
>JAFXDO010000018.1 GCA_017563195.1 Clostridia bacterium
ATCAACCAATACGACTACATCCTCGTAAAACGCCACTACTTCGGCACCCGCTACCTTACCGATGACGAAACGACCCGCGGCGACGTTAACCGCGACGGCACCGTCAACCAGTTCGACTACATCCTCATCTGCCGCCACTACTTTGGCACTTTTGAGATTGTATAATTAGTAATTGATTTTTGCGAGAGGAACTTTTTTGCAAAAAGGTTCCTCTCGCGCTCTCTTCAAAAAACTCTATAATTAAATATTAAAAAGTGCCTTCAAGTCAGATTAACGCAACTTAAAGGCACTTCTTTTTATTTTGCTTTGAAAAGTTTTGAAAGGGTCAAGGGAAAACTTTTTCAAAAGTTTTCCCTTGCCTCGTACTCCAAAAAACGTACTTCCTAAAAAACAACTACTCCTTAATGCTCTTGAACTCAACAAGTATCAGCACGAGCGCGAGGACGAACGAGATAAAGTCGGTAATAGGCGCCGCCATAAGCAGCCCGTCGAGCCCGAAGAAGGTCGGGAGAATAAGCATCAGCGGCACGATAATAATAACCTGTCTCGTCAGCGAGAGGATAACGCCCTTAATAGGCTTACCGATCGCCGAGAAGTAGTTCGAGATAGTCATCTGAATCCCGTTAAGCATGATCATCGAAAGGAAGATACGCATAGTCTTAACAGCGAACGCGTTATATTCGGCATCTCCCGAGCCGAAGATCGAGATGACCGATTCGGGGTGCGTCTGGAAGATAAGGAACCCGAAGGACGCAACGAGCAGGCAGATCGCCGCCGAGAGCGTAAAGGTCTGCTTCGAGCGGTCGTACTGCTTCGCGCCGTAGTTGTAGCCGACGATCGGCTGTGAGCCCTGCGCCATCCCGACAAAGAAGGAGATGAGCATCGAGTTGACCTTGATAACTACGCCGAACGCCGCCTGCGGGATATGTGCAAGCTCCTCACCGTAGGTAAGGATGCCGTATTTCGTGAGCTGGTTGGTCATGGTTATCTGCACGACGAGTATCGCGAGCTGGTTCACGCAGTTGGACAGCCCGAGCGAGCAGATCTTGAAGATACGCTTGATGCTGAGCCTGACCGCGCTCAGCTTGAACTCGACGGTCTTGAAGCGTCTGATATAAAGCGATGCAATGACGAACGAGCACACCTGCGAGATAGCGGTCGCGAGTGCCGCGCCCTGCATACCCCACTCAACCCCGCCGTAGGGGACGAGTATCGCGTCGAGGATGATATTGATAACACCACCCGACACCATACAGACCATCGAAAACTTGGGACTGCCGTCTGCGCGGATGAAGTTGGAAAGCACGTTTCCGAGCACGAGGAACGGAATGCCGTAAACGAGGTATTTGCAGTAATTTACCGCGTAATTGAGGGTTTCGCCGCTACCGCCGAAGAAGGCAAGCATCGGACGGGTGAATGTCCCCGCAAGCACTGCGTAAACGGTAGCCGAGACAGCCGCACCGAACAGCGCGTTCCCGACGCAGTCAGTCGCCGTTTCCTTGTGTCCCCTGCCGAGCTCGATCGAGAAGCAAGAGGCGCCGCCGACACCGAAGAGCACCGAGATAGCGATGCAGATTGTCGTTATCGGGAATGCAACGTTTGTCGCCGCATTGCCGAGCGTTCCGACGTACTGACCGATAAATATCTGGTCGACGATGTTGTACATCGCGCTGACGAGCATCGCAACGACGCTCGGGAGTGCGAACTTGCGCAAAAGCGTGGGTATTTTTTCATAGCCGAGCGGATTGTCGGCTCTTCTTTGCTCAGACATTCGATTCTCCTTCAGAGGGATGTTTTTTTGCTATGCGACGTGCTATATACACCGCAGGGGTGTCGAGCAGGCTTGTGAACAGATAGATGACAAACGTCGAAACGACGATGTTCAGGATCGTTTTGCCGGAATAGATGCCCCAAAACGCGGCGTAGGTGTACAATACCGTATTTATAAGCTGTGACAGCATCGTCGCGAGGTTGTTCCTCAGCCAGAGGAAGCGACTGCTGTCGTTGCAGATCCTCGTCGTCCTTTCCCAGATAAAATGGTAGGCGAACACGTCGAAAAGCTGTACTATCGCGTAAACGACAATGCTTGCGAGCATTATCCTCGGCGTGTTTGCGAAGACGCGGGTTATCGACTCGTGCGCAATATCGCTTTGGTTGGGCGTATAAAGCATCCAGCTTTGCGAAATGACTATAAATATAACGCTTGTCGCTATCGAGATATATACCGCCTTGTTTGCCGCCTTGCGTCCCGCCGTTTCGGACAGGATGTCGGTCGCAAGGAAGGTCGACGCGAAAAGCACGTTGCCGAGCGTCTGCTCCATCCCGAATGCGTCGACGACCATGGTCACCTCGATGTTTGCGGCGACCGTCGCCATAACCATCCAGCAGTAAAGTCCGGTCCTGCCGAACAGCCTGAAGAACATTATGACGCTTATATATATAACGAACACGCTTATAAGAAGCAAAGCCTCGTTCGGCATTTTAACCTCCCACCCCGAAATCGGTATTTCAGTTTATTCAATATCGATTATAGCACAAAAAAGCCGAAAAATAAAGAAAAAGCTAACAGAAATACTTACGAAATTTTACATATTTCGGTATTGCGTTTTTGTCAAAACTGCGTTATAATGAAATGAATATAACGTTAAGCGAGGAAATACCATGCGGCGTGCGTTGATTTTTGTAATATTGCTGCTTGCCTGCGCGTTGATCGCAGGGGCGACCTATCTTGCCTACCGCAGCCACTCGGAGGAGCTTCAGATGGACGACCTTGTGAGCAAGGACCACGTGCTCTTCAACGGCGAATACGGCGGCGCGTTCAGATGCGAAAAGCCCCATCGCAGCATCAGCGGATATACCTATAAAATAAAGGACAACAGCCTCTACCTCACCCTGCTGATCAAGCCCACCGGCTACGACGCGCTCGAAACCGACGAGCAGGGCTATGTACATATCGAGCTTGACGGGCTCGAGGGCATCGAGCACGTCTATTATATCGACGACGACAACGAGCGCGAGCTTGCATAACGCGTCGTAAGCATTCGCAATCACCATAAGGAGTATCACCGAAATGAAAAGATCTTTTGCAATAATTTTATCCCTGTTAATGCTTTTGACGCTTGCATCCTGCAGCAGGACCGACGAAATCAGCGCAGGCGACGGAATGAAGCTTGCGGGCAGGTCGGCGGGCAACGAGGCGGTCGAGTACAGCTTCCAGTACCCCGAGGAATGGACGCTCGTCCGTAACGACGGCGTTGTCGAAATACAGCTCGACTGCGAGCCGAGCGATGCAGTCGCAAGATACGCAAACGTTGCCGTGCTTTCGTTCGGACTCAAGGACGCTAACGAAACGGCAAAGCAGAACTGGGAAAAGTACGAGGAAACGGTAAAATCGGTCTATACCGACTATAAGCTTCTCGACACCGAGGAATACGACGAGGCAAGCGAATACCTCGACGACGCACCCGCGCTCAAGGTCAAGTACAGCGGCAAGATCGGCGAGATCGAATACCTTTGCGAGCAGATCATCTGCTGCCGCTACGGCTCTGTTTACTATATCACCCTCACCACTCCGAGTGAATATGCAAGCGAGGTCGACGGCGTTGTGAAATCCATAAAGGACACCTTCGAGTTCCAAGACAAAGGGCTTTTAGGTTAAATAAAACAGCAAAAACACCGTAGGTGAATTCCTACGGTGTTTTATTGTACATTTATCCTTCTACTCTGCCTGCCTTGACAGCCTCGAAATCAGCCTCGATCTCAGCCGAGGGCTTTTCGGTAACGAGCGAAACGATTACGATAAAGATGCAGGAGATGATGAACGCGGGGAGCAGCTCGTAGATCGCGAACGCGCCGCCGAGCTTGGAGATAAGCAGCTTCCAGATGAACACCATCGCACCGCCGCTGAGCATACCTGCGATAGCGCCCGCACGGGTGGTGCGCTTCCAGAAGAGCGAGAAGAGCATTATCGGACCGAAGGTCGCGCCGAAGCCCGCCCACGCAAACGAAACGATCTGGAAAATAACGCTGTTTTCATCAAGCGCGATAACAACGCCGACGATTGCGAGAAGCAGCAGAGTAAGACGCGAAATGCGCATGACCTGCTTGTCGCTTGCGTCCTTCTTGAAAACGCCCTGGAAGATGTTCTTCGCGAACGCAGACGCCGCGATGAGCAGATAGGAGTCGGACGAGCTTATCGTCGCCGCGAGGATGCCCGCCATTACGAAGCCTGCAAGGATCGCGGGGAGCGAGCTTGTCGCGAGGGTGATAAAGATGTTTTCTGCAGACGCCTTGGTAAGATGCTCTATCGGGAAGAGCTGACGTCCGATAATACCGATAAATACTGCAACCGCAAGCGAAATGACGACCCATATCATCGCGATACGGCGGGAGCGCTTAAGCTCATCCTCCTTGCGGATAGCCATAAAGCGAAGCAGCACCTGAGGCATACCGAAGTAGCCCAAGCCCCAAGCCATAGTCGATGCGATGGTGAGAAGTCCGTACTTACCTGCCTCACCGAAGAGCGGCTTTCCGTCTGCGACCTGCTGTACCATAGTGCCGTCCACCTCAACCGTGGTGGGAGACGCGATGCCGAAGAATTCGAGGAAGCCGGGGATGTCGTTCGCGTTGTTGATGACAGCGCCGACGCCGCCTGCCGAAACGACACCGATAATAACGATGACGCTGAGAGCGATGATCATAACGATCGCCTGCATAAAATCGGACGCGCTTTCGGCAAGGAAGCCGCCCAGCGCGGTATAAAGCAATACGAACACCGCGCCGATTATCATCATAACCTTGTAGTTAAGCCCGAAGAGCGTCGCAAACAGCTTGCCGCAGGTTACGAAGCAGCTCGATGCATAAACCGTGAAGAAGATAAGGATGAACACCGCGGAGATGGTCATAATGACCTTCTTCTGCTCGCGGAATCGGTTCGAGAAGAATTCGGGAAGCGTGATCGAGTTGTTCGCGCGGACGCTGTAACGGCGCAGACGCTTGGAAACGATGAGCCAGTTGAAATAGGTACCGACCGCAAGCCCGATAGAGGTCCAAGCCGCGTCGGCAAGTCCGCACCAATAGGCAACGCCGGGAAGCCCCATCAGAAGCCAGCCGCTCATATCCGATGCCTCGGCGCTCATCGCCGTGACCCAGGGACCTAACGAGCGCCCGCCGAGATAGTACTCCTCCGAGCTTTTGTTTGCGCGCTTGGCGTAATAAACGCCGATGAATATAACCGCCGCCATGTAAATAACCATGGCAATGAGTATCTGAATCGTGTTACCGTCCATAAAATACCCCTTTCATAATGTAGTGACGAGAAAGATATCTACAATTCTACCACATTATCACGCTAAAGTCAACACCCCACGGCAAATTTGTTAAGCGGCAACGCGCGAACGACAAAAAAAGAACGAAGCGTTTGCTTCGTTTTTTTCGTGCGAAAGAGCGACTAAACGGTGCAGAAACGAGGTGAAAGTAAGTAAAAGTACACCTCATTACTTGTCACCGCAAATCCGTATGTTTTCCGGAGTAATGTTTCCTTTTACCAATACTTCCGGAGAGAACAAGTTTCCGTCTTTGTATTGAGATAGTGGAATAGCAGTTATTTCGTATAATTTTACAAACAACTCGGAGGCTCTCTCGTTTATAGGGATATTCATTCCGCCATACTTTGCTCCACCGTATTTATACATCATAGCAAAGCTGATATAATCCATACTTGCAACAATACAATCGTTTTCATCTACAGTGATTTCAAGACATATCGTATCATTGGAGAATATTTTATTGTCAGACGGAGATAACCAACAAAACACAACATCTTTTCTAAGCTCAGTAAAAGACTCGTATCTTGATGAAGTTTTAAGACCACCGTGCATTATGCTGTCAAGATTCGCTTTGTCGGTATAATGATAAACTTTCATTTTCCGTTTTCCTTTGCAGTGTTGATGGAGGAAATAAGCGTTCTGCGAATTGAACCACAATCATGTAGAACGGTCTTTGCAATTTCATCGGAAATCAATCCGGCTTTTTGAGCAATCTCGATCCAGTATTCTGTTTCATAGCATTCCTTTAATGCAATCTGCAATTTAGCGATAAAATCGGGACGACTGTGCGCATATTTCGCCTCGCG
>JAFXDO010000019.1 GCA_017563195.1 Clostridia bacterium
GGGGGCAGGTAAAGCCTTCCGGTGCCAGTTCCATGGCGTCCTTTTCAAACCATACATTGGAGCCGTGCTTGTCAAAGAGCTTGGAGATCTTTTCGATGGATTCAGGCGTGGAAACAGGCTTGCCGCAATCATCGCAGTAGAACACGGGAATGGGCAGACCCCAACGGCGCTGACGGGAGATACACCAGTCGGCACGCTCCCGGATCATGCTCACCATCCGGTCGCCGCCCCATGCGGGGAACCACTCGACATTCTCGATGGCACCGATGGCCTGATCCTTGAAGGACTCGACCGAGCAGAACCACTGGGGGGTGGCGCGGAAGATGACCGGCTTCTTGCAACGGTCGTGGTGAGGATAGGAGTGCATTATGTTTTCGGATGCGAAGAGTGCGCCCGATTCCTTCATATCCTCGAGGATTATGGGGTTGGATTCCTCGGTCTTGAGTCCTGCGTACTTGCCTGCGTAGTCGGTGTGTCTGCCGTGGTCGTCAACGGGGACGACAAGCTCCATGCCGTATCTCATACAGGTCTGATAGTCGTCCGCACCGTAGCCGGGCGCGGTGTGTACACAGCCGGTACCGCTGTCCATGGTAACGTATTCTGCGTTAACGAGGCGCGAGGTCTTATCGAGGAAGGGATGCGTTGCAACCATATTTTCAAAGAAATCGCCGGGGTAGGTCGCAAGGATCTCGTAATTTTCAAAGCCGCCGAGCTTCATGGTCTTATCGGTGAGAGCCTCTGCCATAATGTAGGTCTCGCCGTTTTCAGCCTTCACCAAAGCGTAGCTTTCGCGCGGGTGGAGACAGATAGCCATATTGCCGGGAAGCGTCCAGATGGTGGTGGTCCAGATAACGAAATAGGTATTTTCAAGGTCGAAGCCGTTAAGCTTGCCCTGATCGTCCTTCATTTTGAATTTTACGTACACGGAGGTACAGGGATCGTCGTGATACTCGATATCTGCCTCTGCGACCGCGGTGGTACAGAAGGGACACCAGGTTACCGGCTTCAAGCCCTTATAGATGAAGCCCTTATCAAACATCGCGCCGAAGATCTTGACCTCCTGCGCCTCGAAGTGCTTATCCATGGTGCGATAGGGTGCATCCCAATCGCCAACGACGCCGAGGCGTCTGAAGCCCGACATCTGCTTCTGGATGAAATCCTCTGCAAAGTCCTCGCAGGCCTTTCTGAATTCGGGGACCGACATATCCTTGTTGAGGTCCTTCTTATTCTTTTCGATAGCTCTTTCAATGGGAAGACCGTGGTTGTCCCAGCCGGGAACGTAGGGGGTGTAGTGACCGGTCATCGCCTTGGACTTGATGATGAAGTCCTTAAGCACCTTGTTGAGCGCGTGTCCCATATGAATATAGCCGTTGGAGAAGGGAGGGCCGTCGTGAAGCACGAACGGAGTCTTGCCCTCGTTCTTCTTGAGAATCTTGTCGTAAAGTCGCTCCTCGTCCCAACGCTTGAGCATTTCAGGCTCCTTCATGGGAAGGTTGCCTCGCATCGGAAACTCGGTAGCGGGCAGGTTAAGTGTATCCTTGTAATCCTTCATGTCTTTCTAAAAGCACGGCGTTCTATTCGACGTCGGGCGTGCTTTCTCCCATCATATATTTAAGATATTCGTCCTCGGCCGCCTTTGCCTCTGTAGAAAGCTCGGGCTGCGGCTCTGCCGCTTCGATCGCCGCCTCGACAGGCTCCTCGGCTTCTGCTTCGGCCTCTGCCTCCTTTGCAATATCAGCAAACTGCGGTGCCTCAGCCTTAAGCTCGCGGACGTTCTTTCTGCGTTCGGTCTCTTCCTCGATCCTGCTCTTCACGTCGTTGAAGATGCTTGCGACGAGCGCGTCGTCGTTGGGAAGCACGATATCCTCGATCTCGTTAACGCTGAGATCCTTAAGCTCTGCAATGTGCTGACCGTAAAGCTCGTAAAGCTGCTTTTTGAAGTCGATAATGCGGGTGCGCATTATCCACGCCTTTTCCTTTTCAGCCTGAAGCTGCTGACGGAATTCTGCGATAACGCCGTCGCAACGGTCCTTGATCGCGCCGGTAATGATATCCGCGCGGTCATTGGCGTCCGCGATGATCTTTTCAGCCATCTTCTGTGCCGAAATGAGCGTGCTTCTGATGGATTCCTCCTCGTCCTTTATCTCGTCGAGATTGGTGACGACGATCCTCAGCTTACGCTCAAGCTCGTTGTTTTCGCGGTATGCCTCGGTATATTTTTCAAGTACGAATTCAAGATATTCGTCAACCTCCTGAGGGTTGTAGCCCTTGAAGGTCTTCTGAAACTGTTTATTCTTCAGTTCGTGCGGTGCCAGCATTATTGTTTCGTCCTTTCGGAAAATATATCTGAGCGAATCGTATGATTCAAGCATTAAATGGGCGTTCCAACGCATTATGCGCCGACACGCCCAAAAGCACTACGTCTTTCGAGGCTTTTTTCCTCTAATACGGTAGTGCCATTTGAACTATCATTATAATAAGACTCGTTGCGACGAACGAAAAATCGATCGGCGAGTCCTCCAGAGCGGGGATGCGCGAAAGCAGGCCCCGAACGGGTGCAACGACAGGCTCGGTAACTGCAGAGCAGAAATTCAATGCAGGCGATTCCTCATCGGTGAAGAAGGTTATAAGAACCCTCACGAGGATAAGAAGCATCAACGCCTCGAGGAACGCGTTTACCGTCTGTGCAATGATAAAGTAAAACTGTAGCAAGTGGATCCTTCTCCGATTCGATTAACGGAAGAGCTCTCTGGGCTGCTTGTTAGCCTGCTCCTCTTCTGCGGGCTGTTCTGCCTGCTCGCCCGAAACGTCAACGTTCTTCGGGGTAACGACGTAGGTGGCGTTAGCAACCTTCTTTACCTGACCGTCGATAGCGAAAACTACGCCGCAAAGGAAGTCGATGATCCTCTTGGTGGTTTCCTTGTTGGTTTCTTCAAGGTTAAGAACGACGGTACGTCTCGCAAGGAGATGCTCGCCGATAGAACGAACCTCGTCAAAGCGTTCGGGCTTAACAACCTTCATTTCCAATGCCGCGCCGGAGGAAATGCCGCCGGTAGGTCTGGAAACGGGCGCTGCCTTGGGAGCGGGAGCGGGAGCCGCTACCTCTTCCTCTTCCTCATCGTATTCTTCAAATTCTTCGTTTTCGTCGTATTCCTCTTCACCCTTGAAGAGCTCGCCCAAGCGATTCATAAGTCCCATAGTGTTCCTCCTGAAATATGATTGATTTTATTATTTGTCGGTTTCGGGATAAACTCTTTTTCCGAATATCGCGCTGCCCACACGGACAAGGTTTGAGCCGCATTCGACCGCGTCGAGATAATCGTCGCTCATTCCAAGCGAGAGAATATCCATATTACTATTATCTACATTTATACTCGATATGTCAATAAATATTTTTCGCATTTCCGAAAAATATTTTCGATTTTCGCCGATTTTTTCGCTTTTCGGCGGAATTGCCATCAGACCGCGCAATTCGAGGTGCGGTAGGGTCTGTAAATATCTGCAAAATTCGATCGCCTGCTCGGGAAGAACACCCGATTTCGTCGCTTCCCTGCCGATATTCACCTCAGCGAGTATCGGCATCACTCTGCCGATCCTTGCCGCCTGCCGCTCGATCTCCAGCGCAAGCGACTCGCGATCGACCGATTGTATCATATCCACCTTATCGATGATATATTTTACCTTGTTGGTCTGCAGAGCGCCGATGAAGTGAAGCTCGACCCTGTCACGGTCGATCTGCTCGTATTTTTCGAGAAGCTCGTTCACACGGTTTTCACCAATGAGGTTGAGCCCCTGCTCTATCGCGAAATTGATCATTTCCGCAGGAACTGTCTTTGTCGCGGCAAGCAGTCTTGCCCTGCCGTCAAGCTCCGACCTTATTCTCGCTATGCTTTCGGCAACCTGCTGTTTATCGTTCATAAGCCACCTATTTCAATCTCATACCGTCGTATATCTCGTCGCCGTCTATGATGACGCTGTCGTGCAGGGACAGCTCGGTCGACGAGGAATACGCGACGTCCTTACGGTTGGGATACGCCGGATTCACGGGAATCTTGCATATCGAATAGCTGCCGTAATTGTAAAGCACCGTGGTCTTCTTAAAGACCACCTTTGAGCCGACGACGGTATACACGCCGGTAACGCCGTCCTTTACGCGAAGCGCGCTGTTGCTTATACGTATACCCTCGTGGGTGACCGTCGAAAGCTCAACCGTCTGACAGCGCGAGTAATCGAAGCCCTCGGGCATCTGCTTGGTGCTGAACACGAGCACGGTCATATCCTTATCGGTTCTGGTTATCCTACGCTCAAGCTTCATATTAAGCTCGGTATTGTTCGAATACTGAAAGGTTATCGGGTAGCTCGTTCCGTCACGGAAGGATTCGGCGGTACGCTTGTCCAGCGCGACCGCGATATACCACGTCGAACTGAGCACTATCTTGCCCGACGAGGAGGAAATAAGGCTTTGGTTCGGGGTGGCGTCGGAAAGCGCTTCAAACTCCTCGCCCGTAAGCGTTTCGAGCTTATCAAGCGTGAACGCCGCTTCGTATCCGTCCACCGTCGAGTAAAAATATCCGCTCTTGGGCGACTGAGTGATAACGCTTTCGCCGCTCAGCCTTTCGTTAAGCTGCTTGCGCTCGTTGGTCAGTGCCGAAAGCTCGGCGCCGTAGCTTTCCGATTCGATAAGCGACTGACGGCGGTTCATAAGGATGAGAAGCTCCTCCTTTTCGCGTATGACCTTATCGAAATCGTTCGTGTCGACCTGACGAATGATCGAAAGCACCAGCTCGTCGATCTCCTCGTCGATCAGTGCAATGTCGGTGGTCGACGCACCGGTAGAAAGGCTCGAGCGCTCGAGAATATCTATACGCTTGTCGATCTCGCTTATGCGCTTTTGGATCTCTACATCGCTCGGGTTGGAATAGGTAACGACGATATCCTCGCCGTAGCGAACCTTTTCGCCATCCTCGGCAAGGAAGCAGTCGGTGCCCGAAGCGCCCTCGGGGATGAGGAATTCGTCCCTGAAGAGGAACGCCTCAAGCTCTGCGCGCTCGGTAATGCTCGCATAGGTCGCCGTCTCGCGATCGAGGCTGACGCTCACGTTTAGCATAAGCTGGAGGAACACGTAAGCCACAAGCGCAACGGCAATTATCGCCGTTCCGAACTGAGCGAAAAACCGCTTTGCCATCCGCACGAGGCGTTGACTCTTCGTTTCCTGCTTTTTTATGCGTCTCGTCGTAACCGCATTGGGCTTGGACTCGGCAGGCAGGTTGTTGTTTTCGGTGCTCATACGCTTCCTCCTTTCGTAATAGTTTGTTTCCTTTAAATATATAACAGCTCGTCCGCAGGTCTTCTGTTAAACCAGGTGAGCTGACGCTTTGCATAGCGTCTTGTGTTGAGGCATATCGCCTCGCGTACGGCGTTTATATCGCATTCGCCGTCAAAATAGGGATAAAATTCCTTGTATCCGATCGCCTGCGACGCCGTGGGTGTTTCCTTCAGACCCTTGCCGCAAAGCGTTCTGACCTCTTCCTCAAGCCCGAGCTCAAGCATAACGTCAACGCGTCTGTTTATACGCTCGTATATAGTTTCGCGTTCTTTAGGAAGGATATACACGGTATGTGGAGCGTAGATGCTTTCGTTCTGCTTGCTCCTCTTGTCCTGCTCGGTCTTGGTCAGTCCGGATTTGTAATATATTTCGAGTGCTCGGATCACCCGCTTGAGGTTATTGGGGTGTGTCGCAGAAGCGGCTTCGGGATCTATGCTCTTCAGCCGTTCGTGCATTGCCTCCGCGCCGATCTCCTCCGCCTCGCGGAACAGCGACGCCCTCAACTCGGGGTCGTCCTCGGTCGCCGAAAGCTCGGTTCCCGAGATCAGCGTGTCGATGTAAAGGCCCGTCCCGCCCGCGATTATGGGCAGCTTGCCGCGTGAGTTGATATCGGTTATCGCCTCGCTTGCAAGCTCAACGAACCTTGCTGCTGAAAAGCCCTCGCTTATGTCGGCAACGTCGATAAGATGATGCCGTATTCCGCACATTTCCTCTTTGCTCGGCTTGGCTGTGCCGATATCCATGCCGCGGTATATCTGCATGGAATCGCCGCTGATGATCTCACCGCCGAGCTCTATTGCTTTTTTTATCGCATACGCGCTCTTGCCGCTTGCGGTCGGACCGACAACGACAAGCAAGGGAATCTTAGACATATCTACCCCAAACAGGTTCATTAATCAAGCTTGGTTCCGCAACGTGCGCAGAATTTCGCCTGAGGACGTGCGACGTTTCCGCAATTGGGGCAACGTCTTTCCTCAACAGCCTTTGCCTCGCCCGTTGCTTCAACAGGTGCTTCAGCCGCCGTCTCTTCGGCAGCGGGTGCTTCTGCCGTCTCTTCGGCAGCGGGCTCCTCGGCAACCGATTCTTCGATTACAGGCGCTTCAGCAACAGGCTCCTCTGCAGAGACGGGAGTCGGCTCGTCAATTACGGGAGCAAAGGTAGGCGATGCTTCCTCTGCCGCGGGTGCGGACACAGCGATTGTCTCGACGGTCTGCTCCTCGACACCCGGTGCTTCAACAACGGGCGCTTCAACAACGGGCGCTTCAACAACGGGTTCCTCAGCGACCGATTCTGCAATAACAGGCTCTTCTGCAGCAGGGATCGATTCGGCAACGACGGTCTCTTCCCTCTCGATGGGCTTGCCTCCGACGAGCTGCTCAAGAAGCTCAACGATCCTTGCGTTGGTGAGGTCGTTTTCCTCGCGTACAGTCTTCAAAAGCGCAAGGATTTCCTGATTCGTTTTGCCGTTTTCCCTGCCGTTTTCCTTCAAGGCATCGTAAATTCGCTTATCGATGCCCTCGGTCGACTTATTCTGGAGATGGTTGAGAAGCAACCGATTCGTCGCCGCGGTATCCTCGCAGGACTCGATAAGCTTGCCGTAGCCGTAAATGAAATACGCGGTAAAGAGCGAAAGAATGAAGCCGAGCACGATCGCAGCCGCGCCGACGATGATAAGGTTGGTCGATTCGTGAATAATGCCGATCGCAAGCGGAATACAGCAGGCGATGAGCAGCAGCACAAGGAAAACGACCGCAACGAGCTTTATCTTGTTTCCTACGTTCTTAAACATTTCGCATACCTCTCGTTCGATTTACTGAATGTCGTAATAGCTCATTTCGGAGGGGACGAAATATACGTCCTTGTTTCCGAGATGAGTGTTCATTTTAATGATATCAAAGCCGTCGTAATGGTATTCGCGGCTTCCGTCGGGGTAATCGGTGGTCGTGATATCCTCGTTTTCGGCGTCCTTTTCCGCCGCGCTGAGGATATCGTCGATGCTGATATCGCCCTCGGTCAATGCCATTTCGAGCATTTTCGGGTTGCCGTCGAGCTTGACCATCATCATTCCGCCGATAACGTAAACCGCTCTTCCGTCGACAAGGTAGTCATCATTGGCATAGATAAGATCGATGGTCGAGCTTCCGTCCGCGGTAAATGCGAGTCCGTACTCGTTCATCTTGGAGCATCCCGACAGCAAAAGCATAACCGCAACGCAAAGCAAAATAACGATTCTTTTACGCATTTTCGGTCTCCTTCTTCGTGTCGCCGTTCAACTTCATTTCGGCAAACTGCTCACGGGTTATGAGTATACTGCGCTTCTTCGTCGCGGTGTCGAACTCGCCGATAAAGCCCTTTCTCTCCATCTTGTCGACTATTCTCGCGGCTCTTGCGTAGCCGAGCGACAGCCTGCGCTGAAGCAGCGAGGTCGACACGGTGCCGCATTCTATCGCGACCTCAAGCGCGTCCATAAACATAGGATCGGTCTTTTCGTCGCCGTCGTCGGCAGCCTCAGCCGCCGCGGCACCCTTCTTACCCTTCATGCCGCAGAGCTTTGCCTCCTGCTCGATCTGCTGCATGATCGTTTCGTCATACTGAGCGTGAGCGGCTTCCTTGATAAACTGTGTAACAGCCGCAACCTCGCCCTTGCCGTCGACAAATGCGCCCTGAACTCTAATCGGCTTCATCGCGCCGACGGGATAATAGAGCATATCGCCCTTACCGAGCAGCTTTTCCGCACCGGTCATATCCAGAATCGTACGCGAGTCGACCGCAGAGGTCGTGGTAAGCGCGATACGCGAAGGGATGTTCGCCTTGATAAGGCCCGTGATGACGTCGACCGACGGTCTCTGGGTACCGATAACAAGGTGGATGCCCGCCGCACGCGCCTTCTGAGCAAGACGGCAGACGGATGTTTCGACGTCGTCGGGTGTCGTCATCATAAGATCGGCAAACTCGTCGATGAAGATGACTATCTGAGGCAGGAGCTGACGCTCGGGATCGTTCGCAACGGCGGTGTTGTATCCCATAAGGTCACGTGCGCCGACCTCCTGAATGAGTCTGTATCGGTTTTCCATTTCCGAGCAAGCCCAATTGAGCGTGCCCGCCGCATTCTTCGGGTCGTTGATGACAGGCACGAGAAGGTGCGGAATATCTTTATAGTCGGAAAACTCAACCGTTTTCGGGTCGATGAGTATAAGCTTTACGTCGTTGGGATGATTGCGGTAAAGCAGAGAGATGATGAGCGAGTTGATGCAGACCGACTTACCCTGACCGGTAGCGCCCGCAACAAGCAGGTGAGGCATCTTGGCAATATCGAGATAAACGGGACTGCCCGCGACGTCTTCACCGAGCGAGCAGAACAGTCTGCTCTTATTGTCGCGGAAAACGGGGTTGTCTATAAGTCCGCGGAGACGGACGGTCGAGGTGCTTCTGTTGGGTATTTCGACACCGACTGCCGCCTTGCCGGGGATGTTTTCGATTCTTACCGCCGTAGCCGCAAGGTGAAGCGCGATGTCGTCGGCGAGGTTGGATATCGCCTTGACTCTTACGCCGGTTTCGGGCTGAAGCTCGTAACGGGTTACGGTGGGACCGTAGGTGGAATTAATGACCTTCGCCTTTACGTTAAAGCTTGCGAGCACCTCCTCGAGCTTACGGCTGGTGCGCTCAACCTCGGTTCCGCTGGGACCGCCCGCGCCGTGACCCGCATCTGCCGTAAGCAGAGATATCGGCGGGAACACGTAGGGAGTGTCTTCGATAGGCTCGAGGCAAAGCTCGTCCTCCTCGTCGTTGTCGGGCTCGGTCTCCTCGATGATTTCGGGGATGGTTTCGGGCGCCGTGTCGGGCTCAAAGGGAAGATCGTCTATATCGTTCGTGTTATTTTCGGTTTTAAACTCGTCCGCGGGATTGTATTCGGAAATGACGGTAAAGTCGTCGCCCGATTCCTCCGCGGGATCCTCGGGAAGCTCGTCGGCAACAACAGGGCCCACGGGCTCATCCTCGGGATAGAGGGGCTTCTTTTTGCGCTTCTTGGGCTCGGCGGCGACGGGCTCGTCCTCCTCGTCGTCATCCTCCTCGGATGCGGCTCTCGCACGCTCCGCCGCGTCGCGGAAGCGGCTGTATATAGCCTTCACCGTGTCCTTGGGGGTAGCACCGCAAAGCAAAACGGTGCAGATAAAGATGCCGAGTATCGCAAGCACGAGAGACGCCGAGCGTCCGATGAGATTGATAAACAGCAATGCAAGCGAACCGCTTACAAGGCCGGCACTCTGAAGCAGGATGCCCTTCTGATAAAGGTCGCGCACTGCCATCGCCTCGCCGCCCGAAACGGCAACCTGAACGATGAGCGAGATGAACACGAACTCGAGTGCGTAAAGAAGATATTTGACCTTTGCGACGTTATTCTCGTGGTCCTTGCTCCAGAAGATAACGACAAGGAATATAAGCACGGGAATGACGTAATAAATGGGGCCGAACAGACCCTTAAGGAAGGAAGAAATGGCGTTTCCGAGTATCCCGTTGTTCATAAACGGGAAAAAGGTAAGCACCATAAAAAATGCAACAAAGCCGAACCCCCATCGGATAAGCTCCGAGCGGTCGACTTTGATGGTGTTCTGTTTAGAGCCCGAGGTTTTTTTCGGGGCCGCCTTTGACGACGTCTTTTTATTTTTCTTATCTGCCACTTCGGACTCCTTTTACATAGCAACGTCGGCAACAACTGCCGCAACGCCGATTATTACGCAGTAAACTGCAAAAAACGTGAAGCTTTTGTTCCTTGTGAGGTACTGCAAAAGCTTGATCGCGAAAAATCCGACCACCGCCGCGGTCACCGCGCCGGCGATTATCGGTATGAGTTGCTCCGACGAGACGCCCTCGTCGAAAAGATCGGGAAGCTCGGTCACACAGGCGCCGAGAATCGCGGGGATCGACATCAGAAACGAAAATCTGACCGCCTCCTCGCGGCTGTAGCTGCAAAGCCTGCCGCCCGTAATGGTCGAGCCCGAGCGGGAGATGCCGGGAAGTATGCCGAGCAGACCCTGCATTATTCCCACTCCGAGCGGACGGAGAAAACCGCCGTTTTCGACGGTCTTCTCTCCGCTTTTAAGCCTATCGCTTACAACGAGCATCAAGCCGTTGATTATCAAAAGCACACCGATGATCCAGCTGAACGAGCTTATCGATTCTACTGCGTCGTCAACGCCCAAAAGCTTGAGCGGGATCAGAGGAAGCGTTGCGATGCAGAGCATCAGAAGCAATCTTTCGCCGTTATCGAGGCCCTGCTTCAGCCTGCCGGTGAACAGCTTTTTAACAAGAGTGAAGAAGCTTTTGACGAGCATTATCACGTCCCTGCGGAAGACAACGCAGACCGAGATCAGCGTAGCCAGATGCAATGCGACGTTGAAGGCAAATCCGTTTTCGGTCTGTGTTCCGAAGAAGTTCTGCGCCAGCGCGAGATGACCCGAGCTGGATATCGGCAGAAATTCGGCAACACCCTGAATAAAGCCGTAGATGATCGCCTCTAAAATGCCCATTGACAAGCCCCTTTCTCAAAAATCAACAAATCTGTGGGATATTACTGAAAATCGATGGAATCGAGCATCTGCTGAAGCTCGCTTTCCGCCTTGCCGAGTACAGACTCGAAGCGGGAAGCAACGTTGGTGTCGAGCTTCATATATTCGCCCATAATGCCGCCCCAGCCGTATGCACAGCCAAGGTCGAAGGTACGGGAATCGAAGATGATATCAAGCATTTCGCCCGATTCATCGTCGCGGGAGTCGCGGTACTTAAGCTGTACGTCGTAGTATGCGGGGGTAACGACGTGCATCGAGTATTCGCCGAGAGCCGAGATAACGGTACCGATATCCTCAAGCTCGGATTCGGGAAGAGTGATGGGAAGGAACATTACCGACGCGTTGTCACGCGATACGGTGTGGTAGTATCTGTCCTGAGTATCGTAGTACTTGGGCATGGGAAGGATACCGAATTCGTTTTCCATCTGACGGAAGGATGCAACGTTGATAAGACCGCACATATAGAAGAGCTCTCTGCCCTCGATGAACGACTTGTGAACGGTTGCTTCCCAAACGTTCTGGGGAGCGGGATACTTGGATTCATACTTGGGCGAGTTTGCAACCATAACGGTCTGCTCGTCGTTATAGAATTCAAGAACGTCGCCGAGAATGGTGTAGGTAGCCTCTGTCTCCTCGGAAAGGGTGAGGTAAGGAAGGTCATATTCGTCCTTCTGCGCGATCTTCTGACCTGCAGCTACGAGGTGAACGTAGATGTTATAGGTCTCGGTACCGAACGCCCAGGTGTCCATTTCGTCGAGAACGCCGTCGCCGCTCGAGTCGAAGGTAGCGCCGCTTTCCTTACAGATCTCAACAAGCTTTTCGAAGGTCCACTGATCGTCCTTGACGAGCTGATAGAAATCCTCCTCGATGCCGAGGGTGTTCTTGAGGTCCTTGTTGAAAAGGATACACCAGGTGCCCTGGTCGTCGTAGTTGTTGATATCACCGCAGGTGAAAAACACCTTGTCGGAGATGGAAAGGTCCTCTACGGCGTTCTTATCCCACCAGGGAGCGGTGAGGTCGATGGTAGAGATGGTGTTGAGGTCGAGAATATAGCCCTCAAGCGCGAGAGTCGATGCTCTGCCGAGCGAGTCGAAGCAGATATCGTAGTTGTGAAGACCCGAGGTTACCTGAGTCTTAACGATTTCGGGAATGGATTCCTCTGCGGGATTGATGATCTTGCCGACGATCTCGCAGTTGTAGGTGCTTTCTATGTAGTCGACGGTCTTCTTTTTAGCCTCGTCTACTGCGCTGGGATTTTCCTCGGCATAGATGATCTCACCGGTGTAGCCGAGAATCGAAGCCGAGCCCGTGCCCCAGCCGTGACAGAGAACGTTGATGGTCCTCTTCTCATCGAACTGGAATTCGGGAGTGGTCATAGAAAAGTCGGTGCTGCCGGCGGTTGCCGAGCTGTCGCCACTCTCATCGCCGTCGCACGCTACCATGAACGGAATGAGAAGACACATAGCAAGCAGGCAGATTAAAAGTTTTTTCATGTCTTTTCCTTTCTTTTGTCAAAGCCTTTACAGCAAAATTTGCCGCTGTCAAGATATTATTATATATTATAGCTGTATATTCATAAAATGTCAAGCAAGATTAACAAACAATTCAATTGACAAACAGCACTCGTTGGTGTATAATTCTTCAGTAAACGTTTCTATTTAAAGGAGATGAGATCTTGTCTTCGGCATTCAAGAATTTTTTTCTCACCTTCGCCATCGCGCTGTTGGTTTTCGCGTTGCTTGCCTTTTTGCTGGTAAAACCCGCAGTATTGAACCTTCTGAAGGACGATGAGGACGAAGGCACGGACGTGTCCGACGATATTATCGAGGAAAGCGGAGACGACGTAAGCGAGGACGTATCGGTCCCCGTAGTCGATCCCGGCGATATCGACGAGACCGCCGATATATTCACCGCGGTAATACTCTGTGTCGACTCCAACGGTCGCGCACTCAACACCGTATTTATCGATTCCAACGCACAGACCAAGCGATTCATATACTGTCCCATCGCGTCGAGCGTGAAGACCACCAACGAGATCGGCGTTACCGTCCCCATCGGTGATCTTTTCAGCACCATGACACCCGACAACATCGCTCAGTGCGTCACCGCGATGACCGGTATCGAAACCGACTATTGCCTCAAGTTCGACCGCAACGGCGTACGTGCCATGGCGGCGATGATCCCGGGTGCAAGCGTTGTCCTCAACGAGGACGTGGTATTCATTAATCCCGCGTACGCAGACTTTGTTCCCGAGCTCGGTCAGCCCTACCCCGACGATTATTACATCACCGTTTCCAACGTCGACGGACGCGTGCTTCTCAACGAGCAGCTTAACGGCAGATCCAAGCTCGACTGGCTTCTCGAATACAACCCCAATCTCGACGGAAGCGAATACAACGCGATATATTCGCTCATCGCGAAGTCGATAATCACCCAGTTCTTCGAAAACGAATCGATGCTCAAGAGCACCAACGTTATGGCGACTGTCATCAAGAGCTGTGAGACCAACCTCACCTCGACCGCCGCGTCCGAGCATCTCGAAACCATATTCTCGTACAACGATTTTTCGATCCACAAGACCAACTACCCCGCAAGCTGGGAGACCGCAGTCACCAAGCTTCGCGAGCTGGACGGCAGATTTGATTAAGATTTGCAGGTATTTACCATGAAAAAAGACTATTCTCCCGCTACAAAGTGCATTCACTCGGGCTATGAGCCCGCAAACGGTGAGCCGCTCGCGCTTCCGATATATCAAAGCACGACCTACTCCTACTCCTCCCCCACCGAAATCGGCAAGCTCTTCGACCTTACTGCGGACGGACATATGTATTCCCGCATATCCAATCCCACCGTTGCCTGTGTCGAAGCAAAGATCGCCGACCTTGAGGGCGGCGTCGGTGCGCTCTGCACGAGCTCGGGTCAGGCAGCAAGCTTCCTTGCGATCGCAAACATCGCCTCCGCGGGCGACCACATCCTCGTTTCCTCGAAGATCTACGGCGGCACGACCAATCTCTTCAACGTGACGCTCAAGCGCTTCGGGATCGATTGCACCTTCTTCGATCAGGACATTCCGAACGACGGGCTCAAGGCACTCATTCAGCCCAACACCAAGCTCATTTTCGGTGAAACCATTGCAAACCCCGCGCTTTCGGTATTCGATATCGAGCGTATCGCGGGCGTGGCTCACGAGGCAGGCATTCCTCTCATTATCGACAACACCTTTGCGACCGGCGTGCTTTGCCGTCCCATCGACTTCGGCGCAGACATCGTAGTGCTTTCGACCACCAAGTATATGGACGGTCACGCAGTACAGCTCGGCGGCTGTGTCGTCGACAGCGGTAATTTCGATTGGACCCAAAACGACAAGTTCCAAGGGCTTTGCACCCCCGACGAATCCTACCACGGCATAGTTTACGTCGAATCCTTCGGCAAGCTCGCATACATCACCAAAATGCGTGTTCAGCTCATGCGCGACTTCGGCGTTTACCCCGCGGCACAGAACGCGTTCCTTCTCGATCTCGGTATGCAGACCCTCGACGTGCGTCTCAAGCGTCATTGCGACAACGCACTCGCGGTCGCACGTTTCCTCGAGGACAGCGGCTATGCCGAATACGTCAACTACGCAGGGCTCGAAAGCAACAAATACAACGCGCTTGCTAAGAAATATCTTCCCAAGGGCTGCTGCGGCGTAGTATCCTTCTGCATCAAGGGCGGCAGAGAAAAGGCAGAGAAATTCATGAACTCGCTTTCACTCTTCGTCAACGCGGTACACGTTGCTACGGTTCACTCCTGCGTGCTTCATCCCGCAAGCTCGACCCACCGTCAGCTCAGCGATGAAATGCTCGTAAAGGCGGGAATCGACGCAGGCCTCATCCGAATTTCGGTAGGAATCGAGGATATCGACGATATAATCGCCGATCTCAAGCAGGCTTTGGCAAAAACTTTTGATTAATTAAGTGAAAACCCTATTGAAATTCATAAATAAATGTGATATCATTTAAATAATAAATACGGAGGTGTTTACCATGGCATATTCTATCGTTAACGATACTTGCATCGGTTGCGGCACCTGCGAGGCAGAATGCCCCGTAAGCGCTATCACTGTCGGTGATGACGGCAAGTACGTAATCGACCCGGAACTCTGCATCGAATGCGGCGCATGCGCAGGCGTATGTCCCGTAGATGCTCCTCAGGCGTAAATTAAGGGCCGAGACCCGATAATGCGTCCATAGGTTAGCCTGTGGACGCATTATTGTTTTACAAAAAAGGGCGATTCGCGTCGGTTTCTTCGAAAAAGCACGTAGGCTCTTGCTTGAAAATACAAAAAGGTCGCGTATGCGACAGATAAAAGATTATGATAAAGAACAAAATAAACGGCGAGCTGACGATCGCGGAGCCCGAAAACGGGATACGCTTCGGGACCGACGCATTATTGCTTGCCGATTTCGCTTCGTCGGTAAAGCGCGGCAGATGCATTGATCTCGGCACAGGCTCGGGAGTGATACCCCTGCTGATGCTCGCAAGCGGCAGTAACGCCGAATTCGTAGGGCTCGAGCTGCAGCCCGAATACGCGAGCGTTGCGCAACAAAACGCAGAAAGCAACGGCTTCGGCGACAAATTCAAGGTGATCTGCGGCAACGCATCGGATCACAAAGCGCTTTTTGAAAGCGGACGTGCCGACTACGTCGTAACGAACCCGCCGTATATGCGGATAGACTGCGGCGTTCAGAACGAATCCACTCCGTTGAACATCGCAAGACGCGAGGTATTCGGAGGGATAGACAGCTTCTGCGAGGCGGCGGCGTGGTGCCTGAAAAGCGGCGGCTCGTTTTTCGCGGTATACCGTCCCGACAGACTCGTAAATCTGCTTTGCGCGATGAGAAGCAACAGGATCGAGCCCAAGCGGCTTCGCGCAGTCGTCGCTTCAAGCGGTGCCTCCCCCTCGCTGATACTCGTCGAGGGACGCAAGGACGGCAGAGAGGGTCTTATTTACGAAAACGATCTCGTGATATATACCGATCCGACACACAAAACGCAAACCGAGGAATTACAGGCGATATACAGTCGCTTTTAACAGAGAGCAACGATGACAAAAAGGGCGATAGCGGGCATTTTAATATTGCTTTTGCTGCTGCCTGCCGTGATTGCGGCGGGGAGCCTTTTCGTCACGCCCGTATCCCCCTTTAACAAGCTCGATACACAAAGAAAACAGGCGCTCGAGGCGGCACTCGGCGGCAGATTCACGACAAGTGATAATGCTTCGTCGGCTTTATCCGAGCACGACCGATTCATCGTCCGCTTCGGCAGCGACGTTCCGCTCGAGACCGTCGAGGACGCACTCGAGGGCGTCGAGTACACTATGCTCGCGCAGAGCGAAAGTCGGCTTTTCGCGATATCGGGCGACGCCGACTTCGTGCAGAGGCACAAAGCTATCATCGAGCATTACGAGCCCGATCTTGTCCGCTCGGTGCTTGCACTAACCGACGACCCGATAACCATCCCCGCCTACGATTCGACCGGCATCGTAACCGTTTGGGACAGCGTCACGGCGAAGAGTGACGTCATCGTCGCGGTGCTCGACACCGGCGTCGACCGCAGTCACGAGGATCTCGCCGACGCCAACATCCTTGCAGGCTACGACGCGGTCACAAAAACCGCAGGCGTAAACGGCGACAGCGTCGGGCACGGCACAGGCGTGACCGGAATCATCGCGGCTACCGCAAACAACGAAATCGGCATCGCCGGCGTTGCGTACGGCGCGACGGTATTGCCCATAAAGGTCTCGTCGAGCGGAACCACCATCTACTCATCCGACCTTATCGCAGGCATCCGCTTCGCGGCGGACGCAGGTGCGAAGGTCATCAATATGTCTGTCGGCGGCTATGCATATTCCGATGCAGAGCAGGAGGCGATCAACTACGCGCTTTCAAAGGGCTGTATCCTTATTGCCGCCTCGGGCAACGGCGGCGACACGCCCTATGCAGACAAAAAAAGCTATCCGGCATCGTACAACGGCGTTATCTCGGTCGCATCCTGCAACGAGCTCGGCGAGCGAAGCCTCTTTTCCCAGTATAACGACAGTGTCGACGTTGCCGCGCCCGGCGAGCTTATCCCGATGCCGCGCGTCGAAAACGGCGAATCTGCTTACGTGACCGATTCGGGCACGAGCTTTTCCTGTGCTATCGTCAGCGGCATAGCGGCGCTTGCGGTTTCGCGCGCAGACCCCTCGGCAAGATTCAACTGCGAGGAATTTCTCGCACTTATAATCGACTCCTGCGGATACTCGCGAAGCGACGAGCTCGGGCACGGCATCATCGACGCGCGCGAGATAGTCAGACGTGCAAACCTCCCCATCGTTACCGGAATATCCAACGGCGCGACCTATTTCGACCGCGTGCACATCGGCTTTAACCGCGGCGAGGGCTTCCTCGACGGTGAGCCCTTCGAGGACGGAGACGCCGTCATATCGAACGGCAGTCACATCTTCACCGTAATCGACAACGGCTCGGAAAGAACGATTTCCTTCCGACTTGACTACGACCCGCTTTCCTATGAATTCAAGGAATTCGCTTCGTTTGCATATTTCGATTTCGAGCGCGGAAGCGCATTGCTCGACGGCTTCCCCTACGTATCAGGCGACCGTATCACGGCGTCGGGACAACACAAATTCGTACTGACCGACGGCGAGGAAACTGTCGAAAAGATCTTTGTGCTCTCATACACCCTACCCGAGGTGTACGGCGTTGAGAACGGCAAGACCTACGACCGTCCCGTAGAGATAAAGATTCTCGGCAACGGCGTTGCAGAGCTTGACGGGAAGGAAGTTTTCGGTGAAGCGGTCGTTGCCGAAAGCGGCAAACACGTTTTAATCGTAAAAAGCGGCAACGGTGCGGTATCCGAAACCTATGAATTCGAGATCGACTTCCCCTACGCCGACTTTATAGATAACGACTACGCAAACGGGCACGCGGCGATCGACGAGGAAAACGGCTATTTCTGCCTTTACGGTGATTCGCTCGTGGGCGTAAGGATATACGATATCGATAATCCCGAGGAGTACCTGCATTTTCTCCCCGTCGGACGCGTTTACTCTCACTATTTCAAGGAAGACTTGCTTTACCTCCTCGGCGACGGCGGTGTGACCGTCATTGACCGAGCGAGCGCACTCGAGGGTGAAGAAGCTGTCGTGAATTCGTTTGTCGATGAGGACATGCTCTGCTACACCTTCGCCGAGGGCGAGGTCTATTGCTTCGACAGCAGCTATATGTACCGCGTCGACGTCGAAAGAGGCATCACCCATCACGTTACAAGGCTCGGCTTCCCCTGCGAAAGGGCGTTTTATTCAAACGGCATCTTCTGCCTGCTTTCCCCTTCCAACGACAGACTGATCAGGCTTTACGACCGCGAAAGCGGCACCGTCACCATATTTGACAGCGGCATTTCGCTCGACGGAGTCCCGCTCTGCCACGGCGACGGATATCTTGCCGCGGGAAGACGGCTGATCGACCTTTCGACACGCGAAGCCGTGCTTGAATTCGTTTCGTTCTATGCCGTGAAAATAGAAAACGGCATCCTTTACACCGACTCGCGTATGATCGAAATCGCGTCCGGCAGAGAAATAGCAAGCTTCCCGATATCGATCTCCGACGTATGCGTGACCGAAGACGGAGTTTACCTGTTCGGCAGCGATGCAATGCTCATCCGCGTCGAAGGCGGAATCGAAGGAGCCGCGGCGTACTGTGCCGCCGAGCGTCTCACCGTCAATTTCTCGACGCCCGAGAGCGTCAGCGATTACCGATCAAACATCTACTACGACGTATACGGCACTCCGATATCCGCCGCTGCCAACTCGCAGGCGCTTTACGTCATTTTTTCCGACAGAAACGCCATCTGCGGCATATCGCACGACGGACACGGCGAAACCGATATGATACCCCTGAGATTCTCGCCGAAGCGCATCATCGCGGAAAACGGCTACGTTGCCGTAACCTTCAAAAACGCGCTTTCGATCTATCTCGCAAGAGAGGATGACGTTGCAAACGGCATCTATATTCCCCTCCCCGCCGCATGCGAATCGGTTACCGTCGGCAACGACAGGCTGTTCGCCGTCGTCGGTGGAAGCCTGTTTTACTGCAACGCGGACGGAAGCGAACGTATGATGACGACCACCGCGGCAGACGCTGTCGCGTCGGACAACGGACGTCTCTATTTGCTCGACGGCGTCGAGCTTACCGCCTACGACTTTTCAATGACAAAGACTCTCTCGATAACCACCAACGGCGGCGATATGCACGTCGGAGGCGGTATTGCCGTAGGAGGAGTCATATATGACCTTACGCTGAACTCGGAATTCGCAAGGGTCGACGAGGACATCCTCTGCTTCAGAG
The DNA here is from genome assembly GCA_017563195.1 of Clostridia bacterium. Taxonomy (GTDB): domain Bacteria; phylum Bacillota; class Clostridia; order Oscillospirales; family CAG-382; genus Coliplasma. The sequence continues at coordinate 19,281 of JAFXDO010000019.1, forward strand.
GCAACACGATCGTCACCGAAAGCGGAGTTTACAACGTCGCGTCGATGCAATACGCAGGCTCGCTTTACTGCAAGGAGCCGCTCTGCACGGCGATCGGCGGCAATAACGAGCTTATCGTTATCGGCTCGGAGCTTATCACCCTTTCGGTCCATCCCGACGGCAAAGAGATAAGCGCCATCCCGACAGTCGACGGCATTACCGAGGGCGGAATATACAACGACAGCGTCGTTATCGAATACAGCCACGGCTTCGGATATCTCGACGGAAAGCCCTTCGAATCGGGCGACACGGTGACACGTGCGGGCGCGCACACCTTCATCATCGCGCTCCCCGGCGGATATTCCTTGATAATCAACTTCACGCTAACCGAAAACATCGGCTCGATCGAGTTCCTTGGCGGTGACCGCGTTATGTCCATCGGCGAAACCGTTACGCTGAGGGTGCTTTATTTACCCGAGGGCGCCGGCTCGGTCCCCGTAAGCTTCAGCTGTGATTCCGAGGGGTTGACCGTGAGCGAAAGCGGCGAGGTGACCGCGAACGCAGTCGGCGTCTACACAGTCCACGCCACTGCCGAGACTGATTACGGCAGGTTTACCGCAGAATGCAGCATCACCGTCCGTGACGACCTCATCACATTCAGCCCCGAAAGCGGCGTCGTCACCGACCGCGACAACGGCTTTGTGCTCGGACTTACCCCGGGTACGACTGCAGAATCGGTCGCCGCAATGCTTTATAACAGCGAAAACGTTTTCATTCTCACGCCCAAGGGAAGCGAAGCAAAAAAGACCGAATTCGTAGGAACCGGCTATAAAATAGTAATCCGTAACGGCGACACCGTCACCGATGAGCTGACCTTCGTTATCCTCGGCGATACCGACAGCGACGGCTGTATCACAGCTTACGACCTGTACGTGCAGGAGCGAATACTTCGCGGCTACGGCTATGATCGTGCATATCGACTCGCAGCAGATATAAACGGCGACGGCATTACCGCCGATAACGATTACCGTGCTTTAAAATACAACGTTTTAAGAATCACCGATGCCGAGCTCGGAACCCCGAGCGATAACCTGTTCGGACTCTCGACGCTCCAGACCGTCACGCGCATCGAAAGCGGCAATATCATCGACGTCGCGGTATGTATCAGCGGATGCAAATACGCGCGCGGGGTGTCCGGAGTTATCGATTTCGGCGAGGGATTAGAATTCATAAGCGGTGAGTCTACCGGCTGGGAGACCGACTTCAAGGACCTCGGAGGCAGACTGAGCTTCTTCGCCTACGGCAACGACGGCGAAAGCTGCGGACGCGCGTTCAAGGTGCTTCTCAACCTCAAATTCCGTGTGACCGCATCCGCGGGTGAGACGATAACCCTTTCCTCCGACGGATTTACCGCCGCATTCCCCGACGGCTGCAGAAGGATACGCTTCGAATCCGCAAATCACTTCGTCTACGCGCCCAGCACCGGCGATTTCAACATCGAGTTCTTCAACGCATATTCCTTTGATTTTGACCCCGAAATACACGATTATAACGCGGTCATCCCCTACAACAACGCGCTTGCAGACCTTCTGGTGACACGTAACGTCGGTCAGACCGTAACGCTTTCGAGCCTCGTCGTCCCCGACTCCGGCTCTTCGACGATCACCGTTACCCTACAGTCGCCCGACGGCTCGACCAAGCTTTACACCATCCGCGTCAGGCGCGACGACGAGCCGCGCTTCGACACGAACTGCAGGCTTGACGTTCTCGAGGTCGAAGGGCACAGGCTTGAGCCGCACTTTTCTCCCGACATTTTCGATTACGATATTTCGGTCCCCCACGGCACCGAAAAGATCAACGTCTACTGTGTGCCGCAGAACAGCTCGGCACAGGTAGTCATCGGCGATACGACTCTGCACGGCGAAAGCACGGCGATAACCGTCACGGTAGGCTCGCCCGACGGCGAGATGTTGGTCTACACGATAAACGTCACCGTACTCCCGCCCGAGGATGAAGCTCCTGCAGACGTTTCCGAGCCCGACGAGGGCAACGGCGGCATTTTCTTCACCGTCCTTGCAATCTTTGTCGGTATCGTGGCGTTGGTCGCGGTATTCCTGCTTTACACCAAGCTCTCTGCAAACGATTCAACCGACGCGAACGAAAACACGGACGACGCAAACGACTCGACTGACGCTAACGAAGGCGTGGGCGACGCAAACGAAAACACGGGCAACTCTGTGGACAACTCAACCGACTCCGCCGAGCATTTGAAGGAATAAGCGTGTAACACGCAAATAACATAATAAAAAACTGTCAGGAAATATGCTTTCGTGACAGTTTTTTATTTTAAATTATTTCCTGTTCGAGTTCATCGAACTCTTGAGACGAAAAGAACTCTCCCAATGTCATCTCCAACCCATCGCAAAACTTTTTGACTGTTATCAACGAAATGTCCCGTCTTGAAGCATCCAACATACTGTAAGCCGTCGATGGTGTAACACCCGAAATATTCGCCAATTCGTTAATCTTAATGTTTCTTTCTCGGCATATCGCTCTGAATCTTTTAACAACCGCATCCTTGACGCTCATATATATCACCTCAAGGCAATTGTAATATTTATTACGCAATCGCGTATACGCACTTGCGTAATTCGAAAAAGTATGTTATATTATATTATATGAAAAAGCAACTTCGGTTATACGTGTACATATTGATATAACGCGCTTTGTTAAATATGTTCATCGTAACACGGTTGCGTTTGACACAAAAACAAAAACAGGAGGTTCATTTTATGAAAAGAATCGTTTGCGAATTATGTGAAAGCACGGAATTTTCCAAAGAAAACGGAGTGTTCGTATGTCTTGGCTGCGGTACGAAATACTCCGCCGAGGATGCAAAAAGAATGATGAAAGACGTCGAGGGTAATACGTCACTTTCTGCGAATTCAACCGGTTCAAACGTTAATCCAAACCAACAGCAGATTGAAAACCTTTTTGTCCTTGCGGGCAATGCATATGATTCGGGGAACTATCAAGAGGCTGTAACAAACTGCAACAGAATAATCGAATTGGACGTCAGCTGCTACAAGGCATGGCTTATAAAGGGCAAGGCTATTGCTTGGCAGTCCACTTACGGCAGTCCGAGAGTCGACGAAGGCGTCACGACGATGAAAAAGGCGATTCAATATGCGCCCGAAGAAGAAAAATACAAAACGGCAATAGATGCACTCACCTCTGTAGCAGCTGTCTGTAACGCTTTGGCAATTCTCGCGCGCAAGGCGTTTGAAGCCAATCCGACGTCAGAAAACCGCTTAAAATTCGGTCAATTCGTGAAATTATGTTTTGATTCTGCCGCCGTTCTTGTCGCCGGTTCCGGTGCTACAGACTCGGAGGCTTTCTTAGGTATATGTAAAGAGCACAAGCGTTTCGTCGCCGAAATAATGAACCTTGCCGGTGTTTCCGCAATTAATATGGTTCGCCAAAAATGGCAAGAGATAGATCACCCAAACAAATCCGATTGGGAAGCCTATCTGGAATGGTTTGAGCAAATTCGCCTTATATTCGAGACTTCTGCCAACTGGGGCGAAGATACAGACGAGAATCCTAATGAACTCATCACCAGACATAACAACCGAATTATCGCTCTGGAAGAACCCATGACATCCAAATGCTACACGCAACAGTGGAATAGTCTGAAATGCTCATACGAATGGGTCGTTGATTACTGTTTGGCAGACTCCGCAAAAGATGTAAGGCGCTCGCAAATACGTGAATCGAAGGACGCCATCAACAGAATCAACAAAATGGCAAAGGAAAAAGCTGAAGCCGAAAGAGAAGCCGTGCTTGAAGCACATAAGAAAGATACCGAAAGAATGGTTGCCGAATATTGGGAAAATCATACAGAAGAGAAGGCGCAGCTCGATTCGGAAAAATCCGCTCTTGCTAAAGAGCTCGAGTCATTAGAAGCTGTTCGTGAACAATTCGAAAAACGCAAAAAACAGATCGATGAAAAACGCAAAGAATCCGTGCCGTCCGACCCCGAGGTTCAAGAACTTAAAAAGAAGTTATCGAATCTTCTCGAACAACTAAACGCAACGGGCATTTTCCAATTTAAGATCAAGCAAAGTCTCAACGAAGAAATAGATGAGATTAGATCGAAGTTGGAAAAAGCAACCTCAAAACATAAGGCGGAACGAAATGATCATATCAGCAAAATCGACCAAGAAATCGCCGCCATAAACAACGAGGCAAGTCCGACAAAAGCAAGAATTGCGGAAATCAAGTCAAGATTGGCCGAAATCGACGCCCGCTTCAAAAATGCAGGTACGACTTATGCAGACAGAAACAACTTGCCGATTCCCAAATCCTTCAGAGCTTTGAATTACACCTTAGAAAACGAAGGGTTCGATGACTACATAGATACTATCGATCTTGACTCTGTCAACGATGTTCTTGCGTGGGTTGACACATTTTACGAAAGTATTGTAGATCCCGACTTTGATGAGAACGAATTTCATTCCGTTGTATTCATTGACAACGAGAGAAAAACAGAACTGCAGATCTGTCATGCGCACGAAGGAAAACTCTATCTTATGGCGTCCTTTGACGGGGCAAGTCGACGCAGTATACATGAAGGCACTGAAGAGGAATTTCTTTATCGTTTAGTCTCAGATTATATCGACGGCGAACGAAACTTCCCGTATGTTGACTGGGGCAACGCTTAACCTTATCATACAAAAAACGCTTGGAATATCTCCAAGCGTTTTTTTATTGCTTTAAAGCGGTTTTTCGGGGTCATCGAACGGGGTCGAGCCCTTAAGTGAGGTCGTGGTCGAGAGCGGATATACCGAGGTGTACATATTGAAGCCTCTGCCGTATTCGTCCTCGCGCATACGCGAGATTATTTCCTCGCGCTTGCCGGTTGCGAATTCGTTAATGAGGTATGCATACTGAACCTCGCTCCACTTCGCCATACCCTCGTAGATCTCGAGGTTAAGCTTCTTACCGTAAAGCTTCTTGATCTTCTTCGCATCCCAGTTAAGATACTGCCAGATGTGAGTCATTTCGTGAACCATTGTCATGGTCGCGCTTATACGGGGCGAGCCGTTTTCGAGAAGGATGGAATATCCGTCCTTATCCTTGATCGCAACACCCAGCACTCTGCCGTCAGACTGTCCCGTCGGTACAAAGCGTTTGCCGAGCTTGCGGTGAAGCGCCTTGGCGTTAACCATCTTGATCTGTACGGGCTCGTTGATAACGACGCCGTAGAAGACCTTCATATTACGCATTACGTCCTCGTAAAGCTGCTTGAATTCCTTTTCGGTCTTAACAGCTGTACGGCTGCAGGAGATACAACGCTCTCTGCCGTCGGCAAGAACCTCGTATTCGGTACCGAGAAGCTCGGTTCCGCAGAAGTCGCAGTAATGGTTGCCCGAGCGGGTCGGGTCATAGCTGCCCTCGAGTCGTTCCGCCTCGTGCTTACCCTTACGTGCCTGCTCAAGGAAGCCGTTTGCATATCCAAGCTGTGCAAGGAGTGCAAGCGTGCCCTCGATATCAATGCTTTCGGGCATTTCGGTGCCACCGTAAAGGAGGTAATAGCGTTCGTGATAGGGCTTGCGAGTGAATTCCTTACTATTCACAAGCTTGCTTCCGTCCGCCTCGAACTCGAACTGAGCGGCGATACCCTCGCCCTGAGGCGCGCCTTCGGGAACGTCGACTCCGTCAAGGCCTTCGCCGTAATCGGGGTCGTCCTCGGGAACAGGCTCATCAACTGCTGCGTCTGCGCCGTCGTCCTCGGGCTCGCTTTCGCCCTCTTCCTCGTCCTTGTTCTTGCCGAATCCGAAGAAGCTGTACATAGCTATGCTTGCATTGGAATTGAATTCACCGTCATCCTCGTCCTCGGCATTTTCTGCCGCGGGCGCGGGAGTGTCGTTAGTATCAAGCTCGTCATCTCCGATATCGGAGGCGTCGAAGGGTAATTCCTCGCCCGCGTCGCCTTGTGCTTCGCCTGCGGAGGAGCCGTCGAGCTCGTCATCGTCGATATCCGAAACGTCGAAGGGAAGCTCCTCACCGTCGCCGCTCTGTGCGTCGGTCGCGGTGCCGTTTTCGGCGTCCTTATCCTTCTTCTTGCGCTTGAACAGTCGCTTGAAGAAGCCTTCACGCTTGGGAGTCTCGCCGTTGCCGTCAGCGGTTGCGCCATCAGTCGCGGGAGCGTCCTTAGTCGAGTCGTCATCGGTCTTCGGCTTACGGCCGAACAGCTTTCTGAAGAAGTTTCCGATTCCGCGGAATATCTTCTTGAAGAAGCCGCCGATCTTCTTGAAGAACCTTCCTATTGCCGCAAATATCTTTCTTATGCCCTTCTTTTCCTCCTCCTGAGGCACCGTGTAATCGGGCTTTTCGGGTTCGGGAGCGGGCGGATTGACGCTTTCGGCATAGGCCTCGTTATGCCATTCGATATAGTCGTGAATGATGGCGAATATTCTGTTGAGATTACGCTCAACGCTCACCAGCAAGCCGATATCGAGCTGGCTGTCTTCAATGATATAAATAGCGTTCTGCGAAGGGCTGCAGTCGCCCTCACCCTTAAGCGAATAGGTGACGGGGACAGACGCCTCGTTCGCGGTTACCGCAACGATCATGCCCTGATTGTCGGCATAGAGCGTACGGAAGACCTCATTCATCAGAAGAGCAACGGTGTTAAGCACCTTCGGGGTGATACCCGAGCCCTCGGTGAATTCGATCTTGAGCATCTGCTTGTTGCTGTACTCACGTCTCGGCACACCGTTGATCCGGATAAGCTTGCCCGACGCAAAGTCATTGTAGCGTTTCATGCTCCAATAAGCGGGGGTCTCAACCGAGATATCGGCATACTGCTTGGTGACCTGAACGCCGCCGATGTCGCGCTTGTCGCCCATCATAGTGGAATCGACAGCCGACGAAACGGTGTATTCGCGCACCTGGCGGTACTGAGGTCTGCCGTTGATATGGTCAGCCGCACGGCGTACTATTACCCTGCCGTCGGAAGAAAGACGAAGCATTTCGTAATACTTGCCGCCGAAGGTAAAGAACTGACCGGGCAGATACTTCTGGAACACGTGGCCGCGAAGCTCGGTTCCGAGGTACTGCGTTTCTCCCTTTTCGTCTTCGGCGATGTACTCGGCACTGCAAAGGTCGCCGAGGAACACGTCGACAAAGCGCTTGTCGGAGATGCTGTACATATTTTCGATATTGCCGGTTCTGTAGGAGTACTTACGCTTTACGTCGATGACCGACGGACCGAAGGTGTACTCCTTGCCGTTCTTGACGATGTGAAGCTCATCATCGCCGTCAACGGTCGCGATACCCGCATTCTGCGAGCACTTGCAGATGCTTTGCCAGATGGTCGACGCAAGGTCTTCGGTATCCATATCGATAAGCGAAAGCTCGCGCTTGATCTCATCCTCGAGCACCTGATAGGAGCTCAGTCTCAGACAAAGTCTGTAAATGATGTTTCTTTCGGTGCCCGCGTAATCTGCCACGATATAAGGGATGGCCTTCGAGTCGGCGTTGAAGATGGTATCGTTCGCCGCCATATAATCCTTCAGAAGGTAATCCGAGGAAATGACGTTGACAAATCCCTGCTTCTTGGCACGCGTAGAGAATTCACGCTTGACCTCGAACATATTGTAGCTTTCATCCTCGACGGTGATATAGTTGTAGTCCTCTGCCGAGGCATCCCACATATTCGGGGTCGCCTTGAACACGTCGTCAACTATAGACTGCTGTGCGGGGAGCGAAGCATACGTGAGCAGATCGTAGTGGTACTGCTTGACGATCCAGTGCATATCGAGCACCGGGAAGGCGTCGCCGCCGTACCAAGCGGTCTTCGAGACCTGATTCTTGAGTGCGGTGAACGAAAGCTCGGTACCGACACCGAGATATCTCGAAAGGTTGGGAAGCATTCTGTGCTGGAGATGCTCATCATCAACCTCCCAGCACATATAGGAAGACGTTCCGCCGTGTCTGTTCGTTGCGGAGACCTCCTCGAGGCTCGTCATAAGGATGTGCGAGAGTGCATCGACTATACCGTCGCAGTTCTTGTCGGCGGAGCAGAAAACAAGGCGCTTTCCGTCTCTGCGGCAATGTCTTACTAGCGAGTTAAGACCGATCTGTGCGGTCGCAACAAGCCTCGACGGCTCGACAAGCACGACGAATTCGACGTCCTTGAAGAACTCCTCGTTAGCCTCGTGCATTTTAAGATCGTGTACGCAGGATCTCGTAACGATACCCACGTCAAGATTCTTTTCCTCGTCTCCGAGCACGCCTATGTTCCAAAGAGTGGGGATATGGCAAACCGAGGTAAGACCGTCGCGAAGCCAATCCTCAACGCCCTGCTCGATAGCGTGGCGTCCGCACACGACAAGCACCTTTCTGCGGCGCAGTATCGCGCGGTTCATCGGATAGAAGATATATGGGATAAGATCGTAATAGAAGGGGTTGTTGAAGAGTATGCTCTTGCCCTTCAGCAGATCAAGTCCCGACATAAGATAGTTCTGGTCGACGTCAAGACCCTGCATTGTCTTACGGCGCATAAACTTGCCGTATGCCTCGATCGCGACCTCGTCGTCATCCTCGAGGGTGCCGATAAGCTCGTCGTTCGTGCGGTAATGCAGTAATCCGTTGTTGACCGTAGTGTTTTCGCTGAGAAGCTTGTCGCCGAAGCTGCGGCGAAGCACGTTTCGCATAAGCGTGTAGTCGCAGATCGAATCCGAGCTGTCTGCCTCGCCCTCAAGCGTAGTCCTTTCCTCACAGTAGAAGGGACCGTTGAGGTAGAAGTAGATCTCGCCGACAAGAATAAGGCTGAACACGGGATAATAGAGCGAGGCGATCAGCTCATGCTGATACATCCATGCGGTAATGCCGATACCGATGACGCCGAACACGAAAGTGACGATGTAAAGCGTCTTCATAAGAGTAACGCCCTGCGAATAGGCCTCTCTTACGAACCATTTACCCTTGCGCTCGTCCTTGTAATAAACAAGGCCCGCGAACCAATCGAAGTGCTTCTTGCCCTCCTTGCAGAAGAGCTTCATGAAGCGGACGATTATGCCCTTGAAGAAAACGTATGCAATTGCTACGAGCGTATTTGCGATGATGCCTGCCCAAAGCGGGATGTTGAGCGATTTGATGAATTCCTCGATCTTGGGTATGATCTCGCGTATCTTTTCGGCGAGAGAACCAAATCTGCCCTCAAGCAAGCCTGCAAGCCAATCCGACAGCTGAGTCAGCCAAGTGGTGAGCTGATTGAACACGTCCACCACGAAGGCGTTTATCTTGCTGAGGAAAACACCTGCAACAATGCAGAATATCAGCGCAATTATAGGCATGTAGCACTGGCGGGAGCGCTGTTCCTTTTTAAGGTTGGCTTTCGCACTGAGAAGCACAACGATAAGGAACGGCAGGCTCACCAAAAACACGTCAAGGAGAAACGAAAGCAGCTCAATCATATATTTCCTCTCTCCTTACCGTAATATTTTTAACAAAGTTGACCGGCACGTTCACGCGGTTTCCGCTACGCATAAACTCGATCTGCTTTACCCTTCCCTCGGTATAAGGAATGGGGTATTCGTATTCTACCGGCTTTTCATAGTTGTAGTCGTATTCCAGCATACACGAGGTATCAATATCCATCTTTTCGACCATATAATGACCGAAGATATCACGTGATTCCGCCTTTGCGGTCTCAATATCGATGATATGCTTGCGATAGAGAATGATCTTCGCTCTGTCGGGGTCCTCGCGGTTTTCGGCGGTGTCAAGCACCCTGAATCCGCGGCGGACGTTGCTCACGTGACCGAGATACTGCGAATAATCGGACATCGCACCGTATATCTCGTTGTTTATAGCCTCGGCGGTACGGTTGTAAGTCTTGAAGCGCTTAACAAGCGAGTGCCTGAGGAAAAACAGCGTGACAATGGCAACAAGGCCGAAAACACCGAGCGCGGAAAGCGCGATGATCGCAGAAGTGGTCATATTGAACAGGTTGGAAGAGGAGTTCTGCCAGAACAGCGTAAAGAAGCCGACCACGTAAGCGAACAGCGCAAGACCGCCGACCGTCAGAGTGGTTCCTCTGTGCATTCTCTTCCTTATTTTTTCTTTTACCCTTTCACTATCCTCGTCAAGCCTTTCGATATATGCCTCTTCATTGTAAAGATCGGGGATCGGCACCGAAAGCATGCCCAGCTCCTCGTTGGCAATATGCTCCTTAACGTCTTCGATCTGGAATTCGTTAAGCAGTCCGACTCGAGTAAGGTCGCCGCTGTCCTCGGCACGGCAATCTGTTGCCGCGCGCTTCAAGGATCTGCGTGCCTGCTTGAGCGTTCTGTGCAAGGCTTTTTTGGATTTATTGTATCGGGAGTCCCAGACTCCGTCCTCCTCGGACGGGCATCCGTTTGCAAGCCCTATATCCTTGTGAGATATGTACAGCTCCTTGGTGTCGGTATCGTCACTGAACGTGACCGGAACCGTCACCGAGCCGCAAAAGATCTTTTCCGCCTCACGGTCGCTCAGGCGCTCGGGGCGTTTGGATTTTATGGCAACGATGCGCTGCTCGAGCATATCCTTTGTAAGATCGAGCTTCGCCTCGTAGGTGAAGAGCAGCTCCTTAAGAGCTTCTTCATCGTGCTCGCAATCGAATTTATAGATTCGGTTGGGGCTGAGACTACCGGCAGGGATTTCGTTCGCGGCTAACAGCATAGTCGCATAAAGGAATCTTACGTAATCAAACGGGTAGTTACGCTGTGTCTTCGGCAAAATATCGAACACAAGGTATCGCATCTTGTCGAAATACATATTCCTGTCGTAGAAGCGAGAATATTCGGTCTCGTTGTGGGTCATCCAAGCGTTTTCGAGGTCCTCCTTCTTTCCGAAGAGGGTACGCTTAGCCACACAGACCACCTCCGAGGGAAGCGAGGTATATATGACCTCGTCCTTACGGATGGCGCTTCTCAGCTCCTCCTTTTTGCGGTACTCGGCGATATAACGCTGATATCCCGTGTCCCCCTCAAGCTCGGATTCGGGCATGGAGGCATTCGGGCCCTCGCAGAAATAGGTCACCAGGCGAGTGAGCGAAAAGTTCGACGCTTCATCGTACGACTTCATCTTCTTTTCGTGCTCGCTGACACAGTACGCCTCGTACTGCTCGGCATTACCCTCGTCAAGCTCTCCGATGATGTTACCCTCAAACTTTTCGGGCTGAAGGCTGACAAGATCGAAGGGATTCTTCAGCTCAAGTCCGCTTTCGTCGCAGATTATCAGAGCGCGCCATTCGGTACGTCTTCCGATAGCGTCGGGAAGCTCGGGCACCATCTCCGCAAGAGTGCTTCCGTCGGGATTCCATTCACAGAACGCCACGTGCTTGGGGTCCATAAACGGCTTAAGGAACAGGCTGTATGCGTTGACTTTATCGATATATTCCTTTTGGGCTATTATAGCGGTGAACAATTTCAATCACCTCCGTTCTTCCCTACCCGCCGATTCCCGGCGGGTAGGCAATATCATTAAATCAACCAAGCTTTTCCTTCATCTTTTCGATCATGGACACGTAATCCGAGGGCTCGGGAGTAGCCTCGATAACCTGTCTGATCTTGCGAAGGATGATTTCGAGAACGGGGTTATCCTTCTTGTCAAAGCCGCCGCGAAGCTGAGGATACTTGTCGTAGTTCTGCATAAGGAGGTTATACTGCTGTTCAAGTATCTTGCAAAGCACGAACTTGACGTCGTCCTTGTCCTCCCACATAAGAAGCTCGTCCTCAAAGGTCTTGATGACCGCGTCTACGATAGCGGTGATCTCGCCGTTGAAGCGCTTGTTGTTGGGAAGCGATGCGTAGTAATATACAGGTATTTCGAAGAGCGAGGAAACTTCGTCTGCGGGGATGTCCGCTTCCTTGCAGTTGTCGTCAACACGGCTTTCGCAGATAAGGAACTGATCGAGAGCCTTCTTGAATTCGGTCTCCTCGTAGCTTGCGTGGTGCATTCTGTCCTTGTAGTTCTTCTTTGCCTTGATAACGTCGATATCGCTGACAATGAAGGGACTGATGTACATAGAGTCTACCAATTCGTAGAATTCGTCGCAGGGAGTATTGTTGGAAACCGAAAGGGTCACGTACTGCTCGTCGGAATTCTGATACTTGTAAACCATTCTGTCGTCAGCGACGAGAGAAAGCTTGCAACGACGGAGAGCCTTATAGATAAGACCGTAGATCATTGCCTGATGAATTCTGAGCATTTCGCGTTCCTGATGACCGAAGTCGAGCTCGGGCATGGTGGAAATGTTATCCCAACGCTTGTCGATGTGAGTGGAGATCTTCGCGCCCTTGGTGGTGTCGGGACCGATATCTCTTGCGTAGGAAACGTATGCGTTGTAGTAGAGACCGCCCTTTCTCTTGGTGGTTTCGGTGGTCTGAGGAGCCGCAAACTTGTTAAGCTTGTCGGGAGTAAGGTTGTAAAGTGCGTTGAAGAAGCGGAGCTCGTACTTCGAGATGCTGTCAACAGCGTTGCCCTTGGGCATAAGGTCCTTAACTCTGTAGGTACGCATTTCGGTAAGTGCTCTGTTGTAAGCAACGAGAGCAATCTCACGCGATTCAACGTTACGCATACGCTGTACCGAGGGAGCGGCAAGACGTGCGCCCATTGCGATGACTTCCTTGATGTGTCTTTCGTAATCCTCGTTGGTGAGCTTATCGAATACCTTTTCGGTCTTGCCTTCGATACCGTTCATCATTTCGTTTTCTTCACGGGTCTTACGACGAGCGGAGAGGCGCTTTTCAAGCGCGATAGCCTCGATGATGTTTACATCGAGAGAAGCGCACTTGCGGCGAACGTCCTTCTTGAAGTAGCCGACAAGAACGTCATCAAAGATATCGATACGCTTATCCTCTTCAACAACGTCGACTGCTGCCATTTCGCGTTCAAATTCTACGTTCTTCTTCATTGCGTCGAAGATTTCCGCATTTGCCTCAGAGTCGAGGAGAGTGCCCTCCTTGCTCTGGCTCTTGGTAGAAAGGCTCGCTTCATCGAGAAGGTCCTTGGAAGCGCAAACGTTAAATATCGAGTCGCCCTTGCGGAAAGAAAGGATATCTACAAGGTCATCCTTCTTCTTGGTAAGTGCTTCAACCTTTTCCTTGAAGGTTGCATAGAATTTTTCAAATGCTTCGCAGAGATCCTTGATATAATCGTAACCGATTCTGTAAGTTGCGAGCTTCGCTTCCGCTTCACCGTATTTGGTGATGCCTGCGTAATACTTGGGGAAGAAATCGTTGAGCTGGTCGTAAACCTGCCATGCACCCTTCATCTTTTCCTTGAAGGAGGGCTCTGCAAGTGCGGCTTCGCAAAGTGCATCGAGGTTGCCTTCGGGCTCCTTGGTGTACTTCGCGTCGAACTTTTCGGGGTTATCCTGCTTAGCAGAGAAGATATCGAGAGCCTTCTTAGCAGAATCGCGGATAGCTGCGGTTTCGTTCAGCTTCTTATCGAACGCAGTCTGGAGCGAGTAGAGGATATAACGCATAGCGTTAGGATGGCAAACCTCACCGTAGGTGTTCTTCATAAGAGCCTCGAGAGTGTGCTTATCCTGTTCCTTGGCGTTAATAGTCTTGGTTTCGTTGCGGAAAATAGCTTCTGCCACGCCTTCTGCGATCTTATATGCCTTTTCGCTCATAACTCTTTCATAGTTACGGAGCTTGCCGAGGTCGCCCGATGCGTTGCCGCACTTATCGGGGTTTGCTCTGTAATCGATCTTATTTCTGAGAAGGTTAGCGCCGGTCATCGCGTTGCGAACGTCGTTGTTATTGCGAAGTTCCTTAAGAACCTCTGCTTCGAGAGCGGCGATATACGCGTTAATACGGCTCTTTGCACCGTTCAAATACTTATCGCGAAGATCCTTCGAGAAGTTGTCCTTGGAGGAATCAAGCTTTTCAACGTAAACCTCGGGAAGCTTGGGGAGATCTGCAAGGGAGAGACCCTTCTTGCGTGCCTCCTGCTGAAGTACGTAGAACGCCTTGTCGTATCTCGACCACTTTGCAGCCTCGCCTTCACCGCCGATGCTTTCGATAGCCCAGTCGTAAGCAACGTAGTCTGCAATGTCTTCATACGGATATCTGATGGTAGCTGCGCCGATAGCACCGAAACGGTTACGGCCGTAGTTACCGGGGTTGGACATTTCCTTAATAATATTGTCTTCTACAGAGAACGCATTCTTCTGCATAGGACCGATGTTCTGCTCGTAAAGTGCCTGTGCAGCCTGCTTCTTGTACTGCTCAATGCTTACGAGAGTGGTATCCTCGGCGTCCTGACCGTCCATAAGGAAGCAGAAGTCGAAGGGAAGGATGCCGAGAGACTTCTTGTCCTCGGTGCCGGGGATCGGGAAATCGATGTGAAGGTTGCCGTAGCGCTTGAGGTCGCTTTCAACGTCAAGGAAGCCCGAGCCCTTCATCATAAACGCGTTGATTTCCTTAATGGTAGCGTATGCGTTTCTTCTCTGGGAATCACGCTCTACCGAGGAGTCGATAACGCTGTCGAGAGTTTCGGGAAGAAGAATGAGCGAACGAACGATAAGGCTGGTGTTGGGGTACTTGTTCTGTACGTGGTCACGAACGAACATTGCGAGAGGAAGCGCAATACCCGAGCCGGTACCACCCGAGGAGGTGGAAACGATAACGATACGGAGCGCCTGCTTAAGCTCTCTGCCGTCCTTGCGGAAGAGGTCGTCGATTGCGTCGTAAAGGGGCTTGATCTTACCGGTCTTGATGGTAGCGTTAAGTGCGAGACGCGAAATAGCGCGGACCTGACCTGCGCCCTCGGAAACGGTCTTATCGTAGATAACCGCATTCTTGGGGAACCAGTTCTTCAAAGCGTCCTCGTCGTAGGAGAGGTAGTCGCCGACGGTCTGGGTGTTGGAGGTCTGAACATAGTAGATTCTCGCCTTACTCTTAGCGATGCCGGAAAGGTCGTTTACGTTGGTGTCCAAGCAGACGAAACTGATATTCTGAGTTTCGCCGGGACGGCACATTTCTGCGACACGCTTGATAATGTCGCAACCGGTACCGCCGACACCGATAAACAGTGTAGGTGCTTCAACTTGGTTGTTTTTTACGTTTTCTTTTGCCATGTTGTTCTCCGTTCTGCCGTATTTAGCGGCGCGTTATATATTTTTATTTTTATTTCTCCGTGCTTACCTTGCAGTCAAAGGTGACCGAAGGACCGTTTTGAGGGCTCTTGCTTATCGAGATGTCGAAATCGCCGCTCATAATAAACGGTTCAAACGGATCGTCTGCCATAGCGCCCATTGCTACGTACTTGCTTTCGACGAAATCCCAGTCAAAGGTATTTCCGTCAATAGTGAAGGAGTTTACGCCCTCAGAATCCGAGAGAGTCGGCTGAGCAACAACCTTCATTTTTCTGCGTGTCGAGGTAATATATCTCGGCGAGACTGCTTCGACTCTTACACGAAGTCCGACGTCTGCACGAGGATCGTGGAATTCGGGGGATTTAATGCTGAACGAGCCTGCCTTCTTACCGCCGCCCGAAAATCTCACGGCCTTGGATACGGCGTCGACGTATTCTCCGTCAACGTAGAAGGTGATGTCGTTCATTCTCAATTTCTTGGGAAGCACCTTCATATTCATATAAAGCCAAATGAGAAGGAGGAGAAGCGAAATGCTCGCGATCGGGATAAGCACTCTCAGCCACTGCGGGAGGTTTCTTACCTGAACCTTGGTTTCCTGCTCGGAATAAACCTCTCTGCCGATTTCGTTTTTCGTGCTTGCGCCGATGGTTATCTTGTACTTGCCGGGCTCGGGCTTTTGATCGGGATCGATCCATACCTTGAATGCCGATTCGCCGTTTGCAGGCTCGTACTTGAGTGTGAGTCCCTCAACAGAGGTCGTCAGCTTGGTGTTTGCAAGCTGCTCATCGGTAAGGGGAACACCGTTAAGCAGAAGCTTCACCTTTATGGGCTTTCCGTTTTCAAGATCCTTGATAAGGAAGTAATCCTGCTGAACGTCAAGCTCCATCGTGATCTGTCCGCTGTTGTCAACAAGCTCAAAGCCCGTGGTAGCGGAGGGTTTGTTCGTGTTAAGTCCGTCCTCGTTCGTGTAGGTGCCGCTTACGGTGATCTCGTAATTGCCTACCTGCGCGTCGAGAAGCGAAGATGTAAGCGAGGTGGTAACGTAATATCCGTTTGCGTCCTTTTCAAGCTTGCAGCCGACGCTGCCGCTCGAAACGCTCGCGGACGCTTCCACTCTGTCGAGCTCCGAGCCCGAAAGAGCGGCGCCCTCGTAAATGAATTCAACGCGGTAAACGGGAGCGTTTGCGTCGAAGCTCGTAAGATTATATGAGCTTTCGCCGCCGGTTATTTTAACCTCGAGATATCCTGCGGGAGGCGGTGCAAAGGTCAAGCCGCCAGAGGGCCAGCCGAGGTCTGCGCTGGTGTAGTATTCGGTATAGCCGAGGGGTCTCGCCTTTGTTTTAAGATAGGTGACCGAGCCGTTCACATCAAGCGTGTCATTTGCGCTCATCGTAAGACTGAACGTCCCCGACTGGCTGTCACTGATAACTTGTTCGGTACCGTTGTGAGTATAGGTGATGTTGTAGTCGGTGCTGCCTACAAGCTCGGAATTAACAGAGTTTCCGTCGGTATCGACCATACCGTACGTGAACACGTAATCGCCGGGGTAAAGCTCGCCGTTGGGGTCGACGGGGTTGCCGGTCGCATCGGTCAGAGCGATTTCAAGTCTTACGTTCGGCTCGTAATAAACTGCAACGCTACTTTGCGCACCGCTAAAGCTCAGATCGTAAGTGCCCGCGGGAACGTTTTCAAAGGTAAGAAGCTGACCTTGAAGCGAGTCATCGTAAACGCAATTGTAGTCTCCAGAGCCCTTTGTGGAGTATTGCATCATCACGTTGTTCTTGGGACTCAAGCTCCCAAGCTTGATGTTAGCAATATCGGTGCCCTGAACAAATACGATAAGCTTCTTCATAGGCACATCAAAGTTGACCGAGTCTGCAGAACCGGACACATATTTATTTCCAAACGACGCCAAATCGTCACGTCCGAATATCTCATTGCACATCGCGCTGAGCGCGCTGAGAGTTGCCCCCGATTCAGCTTTCTTTGCCGTATACGCATACGCAGTACCGCTTAGCTGAGGCGGTTCAAACTCCATACCCAAAAACATTGTATTCACAGAATCGGCACATAGCTTTGCTACAGTAGAAGTATTTCTGTCGCTAAACGCACCGTCACTGAGAATAACAAGCCACTTATTGTTCTCGGGAATAGACTGAGATTGAAGCTTGCTTATAGCCTTTTCTGCCGAAGTCGAAGGTGTGTCTCCGGCATCCTCGGTGTATATCTCTCTGATTCTCTGAGCCGAAGCCCTCGTTATCATCAAAGGATTATCTTCATCGTACGTTGTCGAATCATTTCCAACCGTAATCGGATGCATCGGATAAATATACATTTCATCCGAGTCATTCATCATGGTAGCGAAGACTTCCATTGCATACGTCGCATGGCACCATCTGGTTCTGCTGCTCATATACATCGAGCCGGAATTGTCAAATACGATCGCAATTACACGCTTTTGATCGCTTGATTCGGCGGACGCTTTCATCGGACTAAAAGAAAAAGCGGCTGTTAAACAGGTTACCAGCAGCAACAGAGTCAACAAAAGACTCCAAAATCTTTTCATTTACATCCCCTCTTTTCGTCTTTTTATGTTTTTCTACATTTTATATATAGAAATAGTAATCTATTTTAGCATATCATTCAACGTTTGTCAACAATTCGGACACATTATTTTGATAACAAATTAACATTTTTTAATATTTCAATAACAGAAAAGCCCGCCGCGGAGATTTTGCTCCGTGTCGGGCTTTTATCAATTTTGTTATTTGTCCTCTAAATGCTTAAGATCGTCGCTGACGTCTTCCTTGACCTTTATCATACCGAGCGGCTTGAGCTCGGATTTGCCGAAGATCTTTATCGACTGATCGTTGTTCATCTTGACCTTGATCCTGCCGGTGAGGAAGCTGCTTTCGACGATGACGCCTCTGCCCTTCGGGGTGTCGACGATGGTGTCGACCTTGGGGAAGGTCGCGTATTCGCGCTCGTAGGTGTCGTGCTCGAACCTGAGACAGCACATAAGTCTGCCGCAGGCGCCGCTTATCTTCGACGACGAAAGCGAAAGGTTCTGCTCCTTCGCCATCTTGATGGATACC
Organism: Clostridia bacterium; assembly: GCA_017563195.1. Classification (GTDB taxonomy): domain Bacteria; phylum Bacillota; class Clostridia; order Oscillospirales; family CAG-382; genus Coliplasma. The sequence continues at coordinate 37,515 of JAFXDO010000019.1, forward strand.
TGTGCAAAGTCGGGCAGGAAGGTGTTACAGCAGAAGGGTCTGCCGCAGCTTCCCAAGCCGCCGTAAAGCTTTGCCTCGTCGCGCACGCCGATCTGTCTGAGCTCGATCCTCGTGCGGAAAACTCCTGCAAGATCCTTTACCAGCTCGCGGAAGTCCACTCTGCCGTCGGCGGTAAAATAGAAGCAGAGCTTCGCGTTATCGTGGGTGTATTCGACGTCGACAAGCTGCATATCGAGCCCGTTCTTAGCCACCTTTTCGTGCCAGATGGGCTTCGCGCTTTCCTCAAGCTTACGGTTTTCGGCGTTGCGCTCGTCATCCTCCTTGGTTGCCTTGCGAAGCACCGGCTTCAGCGGAAAGACAACCTCGGAATTGCCGACCATCTTGTTACCGAGCGCGATTTCGCCGTATTCGACGCCACGCACGGTTTCGACGATAGCGTGCTCGCCCTTGACGAATTTTATCTCTCCCGGCGCGAAGTAATATATCTTGCCGCCGTTGCGGAACTTAATACCGACGACCTCGATGTTCTTTTCCTCCTCGTCCTTTTCGGGGATGGGCTGAGGATCGTAGTCGAACATATATTTACGCTCGGGCTCGGGCTCGGGCACAAATCCGGAGCCGAACTGCTCGCTTTCGGGCTCGGGCTTCTTTTTCTGCTTGTTCTTGTCGTTGTTCTTGTCGTTGTTCCTGTCGTTTCTGCGGTTATCGCGGCGGTTGTTGTCGCGGTTGTTGTCGCGTTTTTCGGATTTTTCGACCTTTTCGACATTTTCTGCTCCGTCGGTCTTCGCAGCAGCTTCGGCAGACTCTGCGCCGTTTTCGCCGTTGTTTACAGCGTTTTCGGGCTTCGACTTAGGCTTGCCGTGATGTCTTCCGCCCCTGCGGTGGTGGTTGCTTCTGTGATGGTTATTATGTCCGCCCTCGCGGTTGGCGTTAGGCGTATTTTCGCGCTTTTCGTTGTTATTTTCCATATCTTGATCCTTTTCTTTTTTATCTTGACGCCGCACTCAAAAGGTCGATAGCGAGCTTCGATGAGGCGGTGGTTATATTTGCGTTGTTTTCGAGCGACATAAGACAGACCGCCGCCGCTTCACCCATACGGGCAAGCGCCTTTTTGGATGCGTTCGAGAGACGGCTTGCAAGCTCCTGCGATTGCGGAGCGCGCGCCATGCGGACGTCGTACCTCTGCTTTTCCGCCTCATTTACGGCGGAAACGAATTCGCTCAGCAGAGCAGAAAGCTGATCGCGCTTGTATTTTGTGACGAGAAGGAGGTTCATGACCTCGTATTTCTTCTTGTCGAGCGCCAGCAGCAGAAGCTCCTCCGCCTTTGCCCTTAGCGCGCGGCTTTCCTTTGAAAGATACCTTTCCGCCTCGCCCAAATTGCCGTTGGCGGCGTCAACTGCGTTTCTTATCTCGCCATACCTGCATTCGGGATGTTTTTCCGAAAGGAGCGACTCAATTTCCTCGTCCCTCATGCCGTCGAGATGGATGCGCTGTCCTCGCGAAAGCACGGTCGGCAGAAGTGATGCGCGGCTTTCGGTAAGCAGGAATATCGCCACCGTTTCGGGCGGCTCCTCAAACAGCTTCAGCAGTGCGTTTTGCGAATCGGCACGCAGCTTTCCCGCATTGCAAACTATAAATATCTGCTTGTCCGAATCGTTGGGCTTCAGCGACGAGCGTCTGATTATCTCGCGCACGTCCGCGATAGCCGCAGTCTTGTCCCTGCCGATGATGAAAATGTCGGGATGATCGTGCGTGATCGCCTTGCGGCAGCTTGAGCAATAGCCACAGGGCTTGTTTCGCTCACTGCAAAGCATCGCGCGGGCGCATTCGAGCGCAAAATCGAGCTTTCCGATGCCGGCGGCACCGTCGACGATATACGCGTGCGAGCAAAGACCGCTTTTTGCTTTAGCCGAAAACAGCCTTAATTCGTCGCTGTTATACACCGTCAACCCCTCCAAACGATTCGTTCTCATTGTTATAATATCACAAAAATCCCGATATGAAAAGAGATTTTGAAAAAAATAATTTGACGAATCAATAAAAAAGTGGTAAACTTAGTTGTTGAAATATAATCTGTTGCTACGGAGGACTTGTTTTATGAGCATTATCGTCGGCATTGACGTCGGTGGAAGCACCACGAAGATCGTCGGATTTGACGGAAATAAGCTGTTGGAACCGGGTCTGGTAAAGGCAAACGATCCTATCGCCTCGGTATACGGGGGCTTCGGAAAATTCACCAACGACAACAAAATATCCCTCTCGAGCATCGAAAAGGTGATGGTGACGGGCGTAGGCTCGGCATTTCTCGGGGATAATATATACGGCATCGAGACCGTCCACGTTAACGAGTTCATCGCAAACGGCAAGGGCGGACTCTATTTGAGCGACATTGACGAGGCTATCATCGTCAGTATGGGCACCGGCACGTCATACGTTTACTCGAACCGCATCACGGGCGAGCATTCCTACCTCGGCGGCACCGGCGTCGGCGGAGGCACGCTGGTCGGGCTTTCCGACAGGCTTTTGGGCATGCGCTCGGTGCAGAACATAGCCAACCTTGCGCTTGAGGGTGATCTCAAAAACATCGACCTGCGCATATCGGATATTACCGAAAGCGACATAATCCCCACACTTTCGAGCAATGCGACCGCCGCAAACTTCGGCAAGATAAGCGACCTTGCCTCGCGTGAGGATATCGCGCTGGGGCTTATCAATATGGTATATGAGACCATCGCGATGCTCGCCATATTCTCGGCAAGGATGAAGGGTATAAAGAACATCGTGCTCGTGGGGAATCTTTCTATCCTGCCTCAGGCGACCACCATATTCGACGAGCTTCGCAGGATGTTCGGCATGAACATCATCATCCCCGAAAACTCGGCGTACGGCACCGTCATCGGTGCGGCGCTCGAGGGACTGAAATAGCTTTATCTCCCGAAAGGACATTGCAATGGCTGAAAACAACAGATGGAATAAAAAAATATTCGCAATGCTTCTCACAGAAGCAAAGGGCGTCCGCTCGTGGCGTCAGTTTGCCGCAGACTGCGACATAAGCTACGTCCAGATGCGCAAGCTTGCGCTCGGAACGCAGGAAAATCCCCCGCGTCCCAAGCTTATCCGCAAGGTCGCGCTTCACGCCTTCGGCGAGATCGATTTAGAGGATCTGATGTTCGCCGCGGGCAACCACACGGGCGACTCGATGGCGTTCCGCGAAAGCTCGAAGCTTCCCGCCACCCCCATCGACAAGTACCGCTCGCTCCCCTCCAAGGAAAGAAAGACGGTGGACAAATTCATCGAATTCCTGCTTGAAGAGGTCAAAAAGGGCAATTCACTTCCTTAAAACAGAAGCAGCAGCGCAAGCACCAATACGAAGATATCGTTTTCGCCGTCGGAGTCGAGCAAAAGAAGAATGCCGAGTCCGATAAGTATAAGATCGTCGAGCCGCATATCGCGCAGAAAGTCGAGCCTCAGGCCTCTATCTCTTCCCTGCCCGTCGCGAGCCTTACGCTCGTCGCGGCATTCGCCCGTCTCCTGCCCGAGTCCGTCTCTTTCCCTCGGCGCCTCGCGCTCGCGCGATTCGTTATATTCCCTTTCGTAATTGTAAAGCTGCCCCTCGCTTCTTATTCCGCCGAAATCTCTGCTGTACAACGCATTCTCCTCACTTTCTGAAGCTTTTCATCATTGAAGCGACGGTCATTGCCCTGACCAGCGCATCGATACGGTCACGCTTTTCCTCGCGCAGAAGAGGCTTTATCGAGCTCAGCAGAGCAAGCCTCGGGTCGCCCGAAAGCAGGTCGGGCGCGGGCATCGGAAGCAACGGCTGCGCCGCTTCGGGCGTGTCGGACGGAGTATCGGAAGCGGCGTTGCCCGACGTCTCCTTGCTTTCACGCGTTCCCTGCGAGGTCGCCCCGAGAGACGACGCTATGGCGGTTATCCTCGCAAGCGAATCGGGGTCGGAAAGAATGCTTTTCAGCTTTTCGCCGAAATCATTTTCCACGCTCAACACCCCGTTCTCCGAGCATTTTCATAATTTCCGCGCTTTTCTCCTCGCCCACGCTGTCCACAAGCTCGCGTGCCTCGGCGTCGGTAAGCGACGCAAGTCTGCGCTTGAGCATATCGGGGTTGGCAAGCAGAAGCTCGGTCTTCATTTTGTTGGCGCCCGCCGCCTCCGCGATGCTTCTTGCAAGCGAAGCAAAGCTTTCGTTATCCATGGAAAGAAGCCGATCAAGCTGTTTGCGGTCATAATTCATAATAAGTATACCTCCGTAAAATATATGTCAAAGGAGTCGATCGATTTGTATATCTGTAAGCCCGAACGAAGCGAAAAGCAGACGAGGATCCTTCTGTTTTGCTGTCTTCTCGTCACCATAACGCTTTTCTTTCTTTCAACCGTAATTTTGCAGTTCGGGGCATTCATACGCTTTTGCGGTGTGATCGCGCTCGTGATATCGATAATGCTCATCGTCAGGTATTCGCTGACAGAGTTCGAGTATTCGGTCGGCAACGGTGCCTTTTCGGTGACAAAGATCGTCGGCAACAAAAGGACGGTCGTCTGCAGCATCGCGCTCGAGACTGCGATCGAGCTTTACAGTAAGCGGGATTACGACCATCTCCCCTCGGTCGAAAAGGGGATAATCAAGTACACCCTCACGCAGAATCCCGTAGCCGAAAGCTACGTGTTCCTCTGTGAATTCAACGGAAAGCGGACGATGGTCGAATTCGAGCCGAACGTTCAGTTCGTATCGATCGTAAAAGACGAGATCGCGAAAGCAAAACGCGATTCCAACGAGTGAACGACGCACCTTTCTACGTATTTAGTTTATGCAAAATCGTCAAAAGGGTTGCTTTTTTTAAAAAAATTAATATAATATTATCGTTTGCAAAAAACGAATGATTTTTTTCCGAGGTTTTATAATGTATGACGTGATAATCATCGGAGGCGGCGTCTGCGGAGCCGCTATCGCGATGTACCTTTCAAAATACGACGTGAAATGCTGTCTTTTGGAGAAGGACAACGATATTGCAATCGGCACGACACGCGCAAACAGCGGTATAGTCCACGCAGGCTATGACCCCGAGCCCGACACGCTTATGGCAAGGCTCAACGTCCGCGGCTGTGAGCTTATCGAGGAGATCGCTTCGAAAATGAACGTCCCCTACCGCAAGACCGGCTCGATGGTGATCGCCTTCAATGCCAACGATGAAGCGCACATCCGTGAGCTTTACGAGCGCGGCATCGCCAACGGCGTACGCGGTATGGAGCTGCTCGACAAGGAGGAGCTTCTCAAGCGCGAGCCCAATCTCTCCCCCGACGTGACGGGCGCGCTTTACGCCCCCTCCGCCGCAGTCGTCAACCCCTGGAGGCTCTGCCTCGCAATGGCTGAAACGGCGGCTAAGAACGGGGTCGAGATATGCCTCGACAGCGAGGTCACCGCTATCGAAAAGATCAACGGCACGTTCAGGATCACCGCAGGCGGGAGAGAGCTCGACACAAAATATATAATCAACGCGGCAGGACTTTATTCCGACAGAATAGCAGAGCTTGTCGGCGCGAAGGATTTTACCATTTCCCCCTCCAAGGGGCAGTACTATCTGCTTGATAAGACCTCCGATTGGCTTGTCAACTCGGTGATCTTCCAGTGCCCGACCGAAAAGGGCAAGGGCGTTCTCGTCTCCCCCACGGCGGAGGGCAATATCATCGTCGGCCCGAACGCCGAAAGCGGCAACGAGCGGGACGACGTCTCCACCACCCGCGAGGGGCTTGATTTCGTCGCGGCAGAGGCGGCAAAGACCACCAAGCTTATCGATTACCGCGAAAACATCCGCTCGTTTGCGGGGCTTCGCGCAAATTCCGACAAAAAGGACTTCATAATCGGTGAATCCGCACTTTGCAGGCACTTCATAAACGTCGCAGGCATAAAATCGCCCGGACTTTCGTCCGCGCCCGCGATAGGCGAATACGTCATCGAAATACTCGAGGACTGCGGCATGCTGCTCTCCGAAAAGAGCAGTTGGGATTTCGCAGAGCCTCACGTCTGCTTCGCAGAGCTTTCCAACGAGGAAAAGGCGGAGATCTGCAAGCGCAACCCGAAATACGGAAACGTCATCTGCAGATGCAACCTTATTACCGAGGGCGAAATACTCGACGCCTTCAACTCGCACATAAAGCCGCGCACGCTCGACGCCATCAAGCGCCGTACTGGCAGCGGTATGGGCAGATGTCAGGGCGGATTTTGCGGCTCGAAGATACACGAGCTTATCTGCAGCTACTACGGCATCCCCGCCGAAAAGGTTCTGTGGGACAAAAACGGCTCCTACATCGTAGCCGGAAAGGTCGGTGCGGACAATGACTAAGCGCGATATAGTTATCATCGGTGCGGGCCCCGCAGGTCTCGCCGCGGCAGTCGCCGCATACAACGCAGGCGTTAAGGATATCCTCCTTCTCGAGCGCGACCGCGAGGCAGGCGGCATTCTGAACCAGTGCATCCATAACGGCTTCGGGCTTCACCGCTTCGGCGAGGAGCTGAGCGGCCCCGAATACGCCGGCAAATACATCGATATGCTCAAGGACACGTCGGTAACGCTTCAGACGGGAACCACGGTTCTTGACATCAGCAACAAGATAGTGTCCGCCGTTTCCGAGGCAAACGGATTCGAGCAGATCGAGGCTAAGGCGATAATCCTCGCGATGGGCTGCAGAGAGCGCAACCGCGGACCCATTCAGGTCCCCGGCGACCGAGGCAGAGGTGTTTTCACGGCAGGCGCGGCACAGCGCTACCTCAACATCGAGGGCTATCTCGTCGGTAAGAGGATAGTCATTCTCGGCTCGGGCGACATCGGTCTGATAATGGCGAGACGCATGACGCTCGAGGGCGCGCAGGTGCTTGCGGTATCCGAGATCATGCCATACACCAACGGTCTTTCGAGAAACGTCGCGCAGTGTCTCGACGATTTCGGAATTCCCCTTTATCTTTCTCACACGGTAACCAACGTCATCGGCAAAAACGCGCTTGAGGGCGTCGTTCTTTCGCAGGTCGACGAAAATATGAAGCCGATCCCCGGAACCGAAAAGCATTTTGATTGCGATACACTGCTTCTTTCGGTCGGTCTCGTTCCCGAAAACGAGCTTACCCGCACCGCGGGCATCGAGCTTGACCCCCGCACCAAGGGTGCGACCGTCGGCGAGGATATGCAGACGAGCGCAGAGGGCGTATTCGCCTGCGGCAACGTGCTTCACGTGCACGATCTTGTCGACTACGTTTCGGCGGAAAGCGAGCGCGCAGGCAAAAACGCCGCCAAATACGTGCTTGACGCGAGAAGCGAGGATGAATCAAAGCCTCTTCCGATAACAAGCGGTGCAAACGTATCCTACACGGTTCCCCAGAGGATCAATACAGCAAACGTGGAAAAGGCGGTCGACGTCTTCTTCCGAGTACGCAAGAAGATCAGATCCGGCGAAATTGCGGTTGAATCGAACGGCGAAAGAATCGCGACGTTCAAGCGCGAATATCTTGCTCCCGGCGAAATGGAAAAGATCACTCTGCCCAAGGTGCTGCTTGACAAGGCAGAGGGCAGTATTACGGTAGCCGTCAACGAAAACGAGGAGGTGGCACCTTGAAAGAAATGGTCTGCATAGTTTGTCCCCGCGGATGCCATCTTAAGGTCGACGAGGAGACATTCGAGGTAAGCGGTAACTCCTGCCCCAAGGGTGCGGAGTACGGCAAAAACGAACTTGTTTCGCCGATGCGCACAGTCACCGGCTCGGTCGAAATAATCAACGGCATCCATTCGCGTCTTCCAGTTCGCACCGACAGAGCGATACCCAAGGGGTTGATGTTCGACGTTATGAAGCTGCTTCACGCAACCGCCGTTCACTCCCCCGTCAAGCGCGGACAGATCATCATCGAAAACGTCTGCGGAAGCGGCGCAAACATCATCGCATCGCGCGATATGTAAAGAATAATACAGAAAATTCCCAAACCGATCATCGCTTGGGAATTTTTTGTTTTGAAAAAGCATAAAATGTTGAAAACCGTCAATATATGTGGTATAATAACGGGGAATGATCACAAATATCGCTCGCGGGAGAGGATCCCGTGTAAACAATATGCTTTCGGAGTCATAAAAATGGCAAAAAAACCTCTTTCCAACAAAACAAAAAGAGAAATAATGATCGCCGTTCTTCTCACCTGCTGTCTGCTTTTGGGCGTCGCGGTGATGGTGCTTGTCGAAAACAAGGTAGGCACCCCCGTTTTTTACGACGGTGAAATGAAGAACATCTGCGTCAGGATAACCGAGGTTTGCTCCTCCAACCGATCGATAATCGCAACCGATTCGGGCGAATATCCCGACTATATCGAGCTTTATAATTACGGAGACACCTTCAACCTCGCCGATTTCGGGCTCGCCAACGACACGGGTAACGGCAAGGCGTATTCCTTCGGCGACGTTACCTTCGAGGCAAACAGCTATCTCGTCGTTTACCTCGACGGCATCAACGTGCCCTTCAAGCTTTCGAGCGACGGAAACGAATACGTTGCGCTCGTTTCCTGGGACGGTACCGTCATCGACAGGGTCTACACCGAGGCAACCCGCTCGGACGAGGTAATGCTCTGGAGAAACGACGGCTTCAAGCTTTCGACCGAGGCGTCGCCCGGATACCCCAACACGGCAGAGGGCGTGACCGCCTTCCGCGAGGGCTCGAAGGATTCGGCGCTTTCGCTTGCGATCAACGAAATTCTCACAGCCAACGGCTCATCCCTTCCCGACAGCGACGGTGATTTCTGCGACATAATCGAGATCAAGAACGTTTCGTCGTCGGTGATCTCGACAAAGGGATATTTCGTTTCCGATACCTTGAAGGACCGCTCGCGCTGTGCACTTCCCGAAAAGACGCTCGCACCGGGCGAAATCGTGATCGTATTCGCATCGGGCAAGGATAAGCTTTACGAAAACGGCGAGTTCCACACGGATTTCCGTCTCTCAAACGGCGAGGAGGTAATAATCTCCTACGGCTCGAAATACACCTCGAGAACGGTCGAAAGCTGCGACGCCAACTATTCACAGTCGCGCAACGCCGACGGAAGCTATTCGGTGATGCTTGCGACCCCCGGCTTTGAAAACGATGAATCGGGCAGAGAAGCGCTTGAGGCGACGAGAGTCAACCCGAACGCATCGCTCGTCATCAGCGAGCTTCTGCTCTCACAGGACGGCACCCCCTACGGCGGACGCCTCCGCGACGTTATCGAAATATGCAACGTCTCCGACGGTGACGTGTCTACCGCAGGCTGGTATATTAGCGACTCCGAGGACGATCCCTACAAATACGCACTTCCCGAAAGGATTCTCGCACCCGGTGAATGCATCGTGGTATTCGCCGAAAACGGCAGCGGCGACTCGGTCTGCGGATTCGCGCTTTCCTCGGGCGAATCGGTATATCTCACCGCGCCCGACTTCCGCAGAGGCGAATACGTCCCCTGCGTCAACGCGGGCAGAGGCAGCTCGAGAAGCTATTCACTTGAAAACGGCACCGCGGTCTACACCGACGGCGCGATATCCATCGGCTATAAAAACGGCAGCGACGGCGAAAGGCTTTACGCGGCGTCGGTAAGACCTGCCGATATCGAAATAAGCGAGGTCGTTTCGATCAACAGCGCTTATCTCCCCGGCCCCTTCAAGACCTATCACGATTTCGTTGAGCTTCACAACCGCAGCTCGAGCGACATCGACCTGAGCGGTTGGTTCCTCTCCGACGATCCCGAGCAGCCCCGCAAGGGCTCGCTTGACGGAGTCACGATTCCCGCGGGCGGATTTGTTATAATCATTCTTTCGAGCGACGGCATCAACACCCCGCTCGGCTACCACACGGTAAGCTTCGGCATCAACGCGTCGGGCGAAACCCTCACACTCTCCAAGGGCGACGAGATAGTCGACTGCGTGGCGATCCCCTCGCTTGCAAGCAACACGGCATACGGCAGACCCGACGGCGAGGACGGATTCACGGTATTGACGACTGCGACCCCCGAATCGACCAACTCGACACGTGCAAACGAAACCACCGCCGCGCCGAAAACCTCTCTGCCGCAAGGCGTTTACGATCAGACCGTCACGGTCGAGCTCAGCGGCGAGGGCAGCATCTATTACACGCTTGACTGTACCGAGCCGACCGCAAATTCAACGCTTTACACCAAGCCGCTCACCATCTCCAAAACGACGGTCATCCGTTGCTTTGCGGTTGCAAACGGCAAGAACAAAAGTCCCGTCACCGACCTGACCTATATCGTCGGCGAGGGCGACACGATAGAAGCCATATCGCTCGTGACCGAGCCCGAAAACCTATGGGATTACTACTCGGGCATTTACGAAACCGGCCCCAGAGCGAACGCCGCATTCCCCTACGAGGGCGCGAATTACTATTACCGTTGGGAGCGCGAGGCAAGCGTCGCCTTCTTCTCGCAGACCGACGACGGCTTTTACGAAAACTGCGGAGTCCGCATATTCGGCGGCCTTTCGCGTGCTCTTCCCAAAAAGTCGTTTGCCCTGTTTTTTCGCTCGGCATACGGCTCGGGAAGCCTGAATTATCAGCTCTTTACCGACAGCGAGCATAAATGCTACGAGGCGCTCGTGCTCCGTAACACGGGTCAGGACTTCAAGTATTCCTCGATGCGCGACGCTATGGTGACCTCCATGGCGAGCGATATGCTCGGACTTGACGTGCAGAACTGCCGTCCCGTCGTGCTTTACCTCAACGGCGAGTACTGGGGGCTTTACTTCATCCGCGAAAAGCTCAACGAAAACTACGTCGCACAGCACTATAACGTCGACCCGTCCGAGGCGACCGTGGCAGTCGCAAACGGCAGAACGAGCGAGGAATATATGGCGCTCGTCAACTATGCGGGAAGCCACGATCTCAGCGTTGCCGAGCATTACAATTACGTTTCCTCTCTGATGGACATCGAGAATTACATCGACTACATCGTCGCCGAAATGATAATCTGCAACACCGACAACGGCAACATCAGATTTTTCACCTACGAGGGCGGAAAGTGGCGCTGGATAATGTACGACGTCGACCACGCGTTCCGCTCGGCGAACTACAACACGGTGTCCGAGCACCTGAACCCCGCAGGCACGGGCAGTGCGAATATGTTTTCGACCAAGCTCATTAATGCCCTGCTCAAGAACCCCGAGTTCAAGAAAAAATTCCTTGAAGAGACCGCCTACCAGCTTAACAACGTCTGGACAAGCGAAAACATCGACGCGTACGTCGACGAATTCAAGGGTATGATAATCAACGACATCGGCAAGGATTGCGTCCGTTGGAACCGCAATTACGACACTTGGGAATCCTCGGTCGAAAGCCTCAAGCGCTTCGGCAGGACCCGCGAGGCGTACGTGATCGACTACGTCAAGGCGTATTTTTCGCTGTCCGATTCGGAAATGCGTGCATACGGCTTTAACGTTTAAAAAGGAGGCTGTTTCGGATGGCGGAACGCCGCGAAGAAAAATATCTGATCGGGTATGACGAATATTCGGTCATTGTCAACCGAATACGTGCACTTCTTCAGCCCGACTCAAACGGCGAAAACGGAAGGTACTCGATCTGCTCAATGTATTTCGACGACCCCTTCGATTCGGCACTCGCCGAAAAGGAGGACGGCAACGCTGTGCACGTCAAATTCCGCGTGCGAACCTACGGCGGAAGCAAAAAAACGATACGGCTCGAGCGAAAGACCAAGCGCGGCATAGTGACCGAAAAGCACTCAGCCGTCATCACCGAGCAGGAGCTCGACGCGATCATCAACGGCGATCCGATAAGCGAAGACAGCGATTGCTTCGGACTCGTTTCGGAAATGCGCTCGAAGGCGTTCAAGCCCGCCGTTTCGGTGCGGTACGACCGCGAGGCGTTCCTGTTCAAGCCGCTCGGCATCCGCGTCACCTTCGACGTAAACGTCGACGCATTGCCGCCCGACAAGTCGACCCTCTTCGGCGACACCAAGCGTGCATTGCCCGCCGTCGGAAGGGATAAAATAATCATGGAAATTAAATATTCCGAGCGTTGTCCGTCCTTTATTCGCAAGGCAACTCAGACCTTCGGAATGCAGCTTTCGGTTTCAAAATACGCGCTCTGCAGAAATGCGCCTATGATATAAGGAGATAAAAAATGAGTATTCTTGATGCAATCAAAAAAAGTGTTTTAGAGGGATTTTCCTCCGAGATCACCCTGCCCGACATAATTTTTTCGCTCGTAGTAGCGTTTCTTTCGGGCCTCTTCATCCTGCTTATCTACCGTCTCACGCTCCGCGGAATCTCGCGCAACCGCACCTTTGAGGTGACCCTGCTTCTCATCACCCCCATCTCCGCGATGATAGTCCTTACCATCACTTCGAACCTCGCGCTCTCGCTCGGTATGGTCGGTGCGCTTTCGATAATCCGCTTCCGTACCGCCATCAAGGACGCAAGCGACACGGCATTTATGTTCTGGGCAGTTGCGGCGGGCATCACCGCAGGCGCGCATTTCTATAAAATAACCATCATCGGCTGCCTCTTCATCGGACTTGCGGCATTCGTCGTGCTCAAGCTCTCGTCGGTCGGTGCGCGTCCCTACCTTCTGGTCGTCCGTGCAAGCTCCGATAAGGCTATCGACTACACCGCGCGCCTCCTTTCGGAAAACAACATAAAGAACCGCCTCTCCTCGCTCGTAAACAACGGCGAATACCACGAGGTCATTTACGAAATCGCCATCTCGGGCTCGCATACCAAGCTCGTCAGTGCGCTTTCCCAGCTCCCCGATATACAGAACGTTTCGCTTGTAGACTGCAGAAATTAAACTACGCAAAAAGAGAGGCTCTCGCCTCTCTTTTTTCTTGTCTCAATTTCCGTATTGGTAGTAATCGTACCATTTTGAGGTTATCTCGTATTCAGCCTCCACCTTTTCCATGTATTTCTTATACGTTTTTTCGACGTCAGCTTCACTGTAACCGCCCGCGATCTCTACGAAATCGGTTATTTTTGCGGCTGCGTCACGATGGAATATCGCGATCTGCTTATAATCAACGTACATGATCACGTACTGCACGTCTGACGGATCGCCGAGATGAAGCGAAACTATTCTGCCGTCGTCAAGCTTATGCTCGCTTTTTCTGCCGTAATTCAACGACAAAAGGTTCATTTCGCCGTCATAAGTCGCATACGTGTAATAATCGTATCCGTCTTCGGAATTTTCGGTAGGATAGCGTTTTTCGATATGGTTGACCTTGCCGTCTAAATAATGGGTAGTCGTCTGCGTATCGCCGTAAGTCAAAATCGTGCGGATAAGAGCCCCTTTTTTGGTGAGATATTCCTCCGCAGACTTGCCGTTTCGGAATACTCTGCAGGACGTAAACTCGCCGATATACGAGGTAGACACAGCTTCAACCTCAACGCCGTCGACGTAGGTACGATGACTGCTTCCCGTTCGTTTGCCGGTTTCATCGAAGCGCTCGGAGCTCGAATACAAAAGCTTGTCATCCTTCTTTACGCTAACGGTAATCGAGCTTAAAGTCTCCCATGATGTGTCATAATAGCTCTTTAACGTTTCAACCAGATATCCGTCGGGGCTTTTGCGGAACTCATAGTGCGACAGCTCGCCGGTGCTGTACCATATCTCGGTGGGCTTTGCTTCCTTCATATCGGTCTCCGAGGCGTCTGTCGAATCTGTTTCGGCTGAGGAGGCTCCGAAAACCTCCGATGCTCCCTCGGAAGTAATTTGCTCGTTTGACGGCGTTCCGTTTGAGCAGGAGCAGAGCAGAAGCAAAAGCGCTAATAATACGAACAAATACCTTTTCATTATATTTCCTCCCTGCATTTTTGGGTTACATCATATAAGACGAAGGAAATATCGATTTTGTCACATTTTTTGATTCTTTCTGCCGGCAAAATCAAAGTACGACGTGTCTTATTGACAAAAGGTTATGTTTGTGTTATTGTGATAGCATAGTATAATAGGAGAGCGTTGAAGATGAAAAAGCTTTTCGTTGCAATTCTAATATTGAGCTTTATCGTTACAGCCTTTAGCGGATGCAGCTCCGGATCGGATTACA
>JAFXDO010000020.1 GCA_017563195.1 Clostridia bacterium
GAGAGAGCGCGAGAGAGGGGCTTTTTACAAAAAGACCCTCTCTCGCAAAAAAATCAATTAAACGTTATGCACTCTCTTAACGTTAGGGCAAGCAAGCTCGGCGTCGCGTCTGACGGGAGCAGCCCAGCGGACAGCGTTTTTGATAATGGTCTGCACGTTTTCGTTATAGAAGATGGGGAAGGTCTCGTGGCCGGGCTGGAAGTAGAAGATCCTGCCGTTGCCGCGGTGGAAGGTACAGCCGGTGCGGAAGACCTCGCCGCCCTCGTACCAGCCCATAAACACGACCTCGTCGGGCTCGGGGATGCCGAAGGGCTCCGCGTAGGTTTCTACGCCGTTAAGCTCGAAGTATCAGTCGATGCCCTGCGCGATGGGGTGTGCGGGGTTGATGACCCAGACGCGCTCGAGATCGCCGTCCTCACGCCAGGAGAGGTTGCAGGTCGTGCCCATGAGCGACTTGAAGATCTTCGAGTGGTGTGCCGAGTGCAGACAGATCAAGCCCATGCCCTTGAGCACCGACTCCTTGACGCGGGTTACCACCTCGTCGGGGACGTCCCAGTGTCTTACGTGGCCCCACCAGATGAGCACGTCGGTGTCGTCAAGCACCTCCTGCGTGAGCCCGCATTCGGGATCGTCAAGCGTTGCCGTGCGCACGGTCACCTCGTCGCACTCCAAAAAGTCGGCGATCGCCTTGTGGATGCCGTTCGGGTAGATCTCCGCCACCTTCTCGTTGTGCCTCTCGTGATGATATTCGTTCCAAATCGTTACTTTCATTTTTTTATTTCGCGAGAGAAAACTTTTTTATAAAAAAGTTTTCTCTCACACTCTCTTTCAAAAAATTTTTAAATAATAAATATAAAATAATTATTTTTGACCTACAAGCTTTCTGAAGCGGTTCAGAGTGGATGCAGACTGTGCAAACCGAACCCGAAGCTGTAGTAATCTACTGCGAGCGGTGAGGTTTGTGCAGAGCTTTTGCGGTCTGCGCCGCTATGGACCGCTTCCTTACCCAAGCGCTTTTTTAAGCGCTTTAAAAATATTTTCGGCCATGGAGAATTGGCCCAGATCGTTAGGATGGAGGTTGTCGACCGAGTAGAGGTCGCGCATTTCCTTGGTGAAGAAGCTCGACGAGTCGACGATATAGACGTTCCTGTCGCCGCGGTCGCGCGCGTTTTCGTAGGTCCTCTTGACGATCGCGATGCGTTTTTTGTCGTTTTCGGTCGCGTCGGCATAGAAGGGGTGCGTCACGAAGACGACGGGCAGCTCGGGCTGAAGCTCGCGGATGCGCATAAAGAAGGGCTCGTGGGTCGCCTCAAGGTGCTCGAGTGACGGCGAGTTGTAGTCGTAATCCATAACGAAGCAGCCAAGCTCACGCGAGGCGATGTGCTCCGCAACGGCGAGTTCACCCATAGCAGAGCCCGAAAAGCCGTAGCTCACGCAGTCGGCGTCAAGCGCGCGGCAGATTATGTTCGTGTAGGCGTTCGCAGGACGCGAAACACAGCCGCCCTGTGTTATCGAGGAGCCGTAAAAGGCGATGGGCTTGTTCATACGCTCGGTCGGCGCGCCGATCTTTGCGCCCTCGGGGAACCCGACGCAGATCGAATCGATGCCGCCGTAAAGCGGGAGGTTTATCTGAACTTCGTTGATGCCCGCGGGGAGGTCGACGATGCCGTCGTTGAAGGTGGGAGTGTCTGCGAAGGTGAGCATCTGACCGCCGGTGTAGACGCGTGCCGTGCCGGTGCCGACGTAAACGTCGATGCCGTAGACGCCTCTGTCACAGAAATGGTGCATACCCGTGATGCTCGAGCGGTTGTGCACGTGTATCGAGAGCTTGTCTGCGTCGGTGATGAAGCGGATGCTTCCGCCTGCCGTGCATTCGGCAAGCGAACGGTTCGCGGGCGAATAGTCGTCCTTGCGGCTCGCGTCGAGTCGGTAGTACTCGCCGCCGTTTTCCTCGGGTCGGAGCAGACCGCCCAGCACAAACGGCTCGTTGCGAACGTCAACGTAGGTGTAGCCGTCCTCGCTCGCAGTTGCGTCGCAGTACCTGCTTATACTGTCGAGCATGCTCTTCTTTAACCTTGTTTTTGAGCGCTTCGGGCGCCCGAATGAGTATTTTATCATTGTTTTCACCTCTAAGTTCATAATATCACATATTTTTTCGTATTGCAATAATTAAATTCCGGTGTTATAATGTATTTAAAGTTGAGGATACTGGGCGGGTAACCCGCCAAGTAGTTCCCGCGGTATACGCAAAACAGACAAAAACCCTCGACCCGCGTGGAACAGAGGTAAACAAATTATGGAAAGGTCTCGCGAGGAGAGGACAACAAGCTTGTTGTATCGACCATCGCGAAATCAAAAAAAGTTTTTTTCGGGGACATGTGCCTCGAAAAAAACACCTATGATGTCCGCAACCTTGGACAAGGCGCAAAGCGCCGCGCACAAGGTTGATGCGAATGTACGGACATCCAAAAAAATACCGATGAAAAACAAAGTTTTTCATCGAGAGCGGAGCGTCAAACATGGATACTGTATGGTTGGATGAAGAACGGAATATGCTGATGTATATCGATCAGACGAAGCTGCCGAACAGCGTGGAGGTGCGCGAATGCTGCGACATTTTCAAGCTTGTCGACATCATTCAGCGTCTGGCGATAAGAGGCGCGCCTGCGATCGGGGTCGGCGCCGCAATCGGGCTTTACGCCGCGGCGTGCAGGTTCGAGGACGAGACCCCCGAGGCGTTTTACTACACGCTGAGGAAGTGCGAGCGGCTGCTTAAGGACTCGCGCCCGACGGCGGTGAACCTCGCGGTTGCGGTCGACAGAATGATGAACGCCGCGAAGCGCGCGAAGCGCTACGGCATCAACACGATGATCGCGGGGATGCGGCGCGAGGCGCGTAACATTTATAACGAGGATATCGCGACCTGCAAGAGGATCGGCGAGCACGGCGCGACGCTCCTGCGCGACGGGATGAGCGTGCTCACGCATTGCAACGCGGGCAGGCTTGCGGCGGTGCGCTACGGAACCGCGCTTGCGCCCATCTACGTTGCGACCGAGCAGGGCAAGCTGATCCACGTTTTCGTTGACGAGACCCGTCCCCTGCTTCAGGGTGCGCGGCTGACGGCGTTCGAGCTTCACGACTCGAACATCCCCGTCACGCTCCAGTGCGACAACATGGCGGCATCGATAATGAAGACCGGCAGGGTCGGAATGATCTTTGTCGGCGCGGACAGAGTCGCGGCAAACGGCGACACGGCGAACAAGATCGGCACGAGCGGGCTTGCGATCATCGCGAAGCACTACGGCGTTCCCTTCTACGTCTGCGCGCCGTTCACGACGATCGACTTCAACTGTGCGACGGGTGACGACATCGTCATCGAGCAGCGCGACGAATACGAGGTGACCGACCTCCACTACGAAAAGCGGATGGCGCCTCCCGGCATCGGCGTCTACAACCCCGCGTTCGACGTCACCCCGCACGAGCTTATCACAGGCATTATAACCGAAAGAGGGATATTCAGCGTTGAACAGCTTATTGAGCAAAAATAAAAAACTGCTGCTTGTTCTTAACCCCGTCTCGGGGCTCGGCAAGGGCAAAAAGATACTCTTCGACACGGTGAACCGCTTCACGCTTCACGGCTATGCGGTGACGGTGCTCCCTACCCTGCCCGACCGCCGCGAAACGGCGAAAGGCATTGCAGCGCTTGCGGTTTCGCACGACAAGGTAGTCGCCGTCGGCGGTGACGGCACGCTTAATATCGTCGTGGGCGCACTGCTCGAAGCGGGCATCGACGTCCCGCTCGGCTATATCCCGCTCGGCTCGACGAACGACTTTGCGGCGTCGCTTGCGCTCCCGAAGGACGTTACCGAGTGCATCGACAGGATCGCCGAGTACGCGCCGAAAAATATCGACGTCGGACGGTTCTGCGGCGAATATTTCGTCTATATCGCCTGCACGGGTCTGTTTACCGAGGCGTCGTATATGACCAGCCAGCAGCTGAAGAACACCCTCGGGCCGAGCGCGTACGTCTGGAACGCGATAGCCAAGCTGAAGGACACGAAGAGCATGAAATACACCGTAAACGCAGACGGCGAGATCATCAAGGGCGACTTTCTGTTCGTCTCGGTGTCGAATACGCTGAGGGCGGGCGGTGTCATCAAGATACCCAAAAAGGACATACGGTTCGACGACGGACTGTTCGAGCTGACGCTCGTCAAGACCCCCGAAAAGCTCTACGGGCTGACGAGCCTGATAAACGACCTGATAAAGAGCGACCTTGACAGCGACTGCTTCATCCGCCGCAAGGTCAGCTCTGCCACAATCACGCTCGAAACGGCGTCGGGCTGGTCGCTCGACGGCGAAAACGGCGGTATGGCGCTGTGTGCCGAGGTCGAGGTGCTCAAAAAGGCGATACGGCTGATATATTAACTGCGAAAATCGTCGCTTGTGACGCTTTAAGGGCAAAAAAGACTTGACTTATTGGGTCGTTATATGTATAATTGAAATGTTAAATAATTCTCGGAGGTACCAAACTAATGAATTACTCACGCGTTACGAGTATTTCTCGTTTCGTATTGCTCGTGCTTGCGATCGTGCTTGTTTGCGCGCTTGCTGTTTGCGGGCTTTACGTCGACGACGACACGCGTCTGAAGGGCATATTCGAAGACGATGCAGTCCGTCTCGGCCTTGATCTGGCGGGCGGCTCCGTCGTAACTTTCCAGGCAGTCACCGATGACTCGGGCGAAGCTCTTGACACCGGTATGGAATCGGTTTACACCATTATGAGAGACCGTCTCGACAATCAGGGTCTTACCGAAGCACTCTGCTACCGTGTCGGCGAGGATATGATCACCATCGAAATCCCCGACGTTGACGATCCCGACGAGGTCGTTACCGACATCATGAAGACCGTTAAGATCGAATTCAAGGATTCGAAGGACAATCTCGTTATCGACGGCTCGCTCGTCGAAAGCGCTGCTCCCTGGTACGATCAGGAATCGAGCGAATACGTAGTATCCCTCAGACTCAACGACGAGGGTGCGGCGAAGTTCGAGGCTGCTACCAAGGCGGCTGCTGCTACCAAGGACTACATTGCCATTTACCTTGACGGTCAGCTTCTCTGCAAGCCCACCGTTAACGAAACCATCACCGACGGCGAGGCTATGATCAGCGGCGGCTTCACCAGCGAATACGCAAAAGAGCTTGCAAACAACATCAACGCAGGCGCGTTCCGTTACGAAATGCAGGACGTTGAACGCAGAACCGTCGGCGCGACCCTCGGTGAAAACTCGCTTTCCAGCTCTGTTATCGCAGGTGCTATCGGCGTTGCGCTCGTCATCATCTTTATGTGCATCTACTACAAGGTTCCCGGCGTTATGGCTGCCATCGCGCTTGTCGGCTACGTCGGCATCTTCGGGATTGTACTCATCCTCACTAAGACCAACCTCACCCTCGCGGGCATCGCGGGTATCTTCCTTTCCATCGGTATGGCTGTCGACGCCAACGTCGTCATCTTCGAAAGAATGAAGGAAGAGATCGACGCGGGCAAGAGCGCGAAGGGCGCGATCAAGGGCGGCTTCAGGAGAGCGTTCGCGGCGATCCTCGACTCGAACGTCACCACGATCATCGCCTGCGCGGTGCTCTTCTTCCTCGGCTCGGGCTCCGTCAAGGGCTTCGCAAGCACCCTCTTCATCGGTATCGTCATTTCGCTCTTTTCCGCGCTTGTCATCACCAGAGCGTTGCTCTACTTAAGCGTCGGTATGGGCATCAGTGACCCCATGAAGTACAGATCGCTTGGAAGGAGGAATAACTAATGAGCAAGTTTCATTTCATCAAAAACCAGAAGATCACGCTCGCTATCGTTGCGGTAGTGCTCATCGCGGGCATCGCTTCCTTCCTTATTCAGGGCTTCAATATCGACATTCACTTTTCGGGTGGTACCGAAATGCAGATCAACCTCGGCGTCGAGGTGACCGACGAGGTCTGCGACAACGTTAACGACATCATCCGCAACCACGAGCTGCTCGGCAACAAGTACGTTTCCTCCACCGTCAAGTCGCTTGACAACGACAAGGTGGCTATCATCCGCACCGGCACCGAAGCGCTCAATACCGAACAGATCGACGCCTTCCTCACCGCTCTTGAGGAGGCTTATCCCGATCAGAACAGAAGCGACAGAAGCATCGAAACGGTTCACCCCAGCATCGGCAGCGACCTTACCAAGAAGGCGATCCTCGCCGTTTTGGTTGCAGTCGTGCTTATGCTCGGCTACATCTGGATCCGTTTCGAGCTCAAGTCGGGTATCTCGGCTGTCATCTGCCTTATGCACGACCTTTTCGTGATGTTTGCGGTATACTCGATCTTCCAGATCCCCATTAACTCGAACATCATCGCGGCGCTCCTCACCATTCTCGGTTACTCGATCAACGCGACCATCGTCGTGTTCGACCGCGTACGTGAAAACAAGGCGAAGAACCCCGAGGAAGCATTCTCGGAAACCGTCAACAAGAGCGCGCACGAGACCATGGCTCGTTCGATCAACACCACGATTACCACCCTCTTCACCATCGGTATGATCTATATCCTCGGTGTTGACGCGATCCGCGACTTCGCGTTCCCCCTCATC
Source organism: Clostridia bacterium (assembly GCA_017563195.1). Lineage (GTDB taxonomy): Bacteria > Bacillota > Clostridia > Oscillospirales > CAG-382 > Coliplasma. Next base: position 6,626 of record JAFXDO010000020.1, read on the forward strand.
ATCGGTATCGTTGCAGGTCTCTTCTCCTCCGTGTTCCTCTCCGGCGTTATCTGGAACGCACTTGACTCTGTAAAGATCAAGAAGAACTGATTTATATATTTTTATGTATATTTTTACGAGAAAACCCCTGTTGCAAAAGGGGTTTTCTCGCGCTCTTTCCCCAAAATCATTTAATACAAAAATTTTCAAGTGCCTTGAAGTCAGGTCGATCCGACTTTGAGGCATTTTTAATTTATTTTTATTTTAAAAGGTTTTGCGGGGGTCAAGGGGGAGCTTTTGCAAAAGCTTCCCCTTGAAAATTGTTTAAATACATGCTATAATAGATTAATTAAACACAGGCGGTAAAAGATATGACCGACATAAACAAGATAAGAAACTTTTCGATAATAGCGCACATCGACCACGGCAAGAGCACGCTCGCCGACAGGCTGCTCGAGTACACGGGCGCGGTCGAGAAGCGCGACGTTGACGAGCAGATGCTCGACAACATGGAGCTCGAGCGCGAGCGCGGGATAACCATAAAGGCGCGCGCGGTTCGCTTTGAGTACAAGGCAGACGACGGCGAGACATATTCGATGAACCTCATCGACACCCCGGGTCACGTCGACTTCGGGTACGAGGTGTCGCGCTCGCTCGCAGCGTGCGAGGGCGCGGTGCTTATCGTCGACTCGACGCAGGGCATACAGGCGCAGACGCTTGCCAACGCATACCTCGCGGTCGACCACGATCTCGAGATACTCCCCGTCATCAACAAGATCGACCTTCCGAGCGCCGACCCCGAGATGGTCAAGCGCGAGATCGAGGACATCATCGGCATCCCCGCCGACGAGGCGCCCTGCATCAGCGCGAAGCTGGGCATCGGCATCAAGGACGTGCTCGAGCAGATCGTGAAGAACGTTCCTGCCCCGAAGGGCGACAGAGAAAAACCGCTTGAGGCGCTTGTTTTCGACAGCTATTACGACTCCTACAAGGGCGTCGTCGTTTACATCAGGGTGGTCAACGGCAGGATGCGCGTCGGCGACAGAGTGAGGATGATGCACACGGGCGCGGAGTTCGAGATAGTCGAGCTCGGCACGCTTTCGACCTTCAACCTCGATAAGAAGGAATACTTAGAGGCGGGCGAGGTCGGATACTTCACGGCGAGCATCAAGAACATCGCCGACACCGACGTCGGTGACACCGTCACGCTCTGCGACAACCCATGCGACCGTCCCCTGCCCGGCTTCAAGAAGTCACAGCCGATGGTCTACGCCGGCATCTACCCCGCCGACGGCAGTAAGTACGGCGATCTGAAGGACGCGCTCGACAAATTGAGGCTCAACGACTCGTCGTTCACCTACGAGCTCGAAACCTCGGTCGCGCTGGGCTTCGGCTTCCGTTGCGGCTTTTTGGGGCTATTGCACATGGAGATCATCGAGGAGCGGCTTGAGCGCGAGTTTATGCTCGACCTCATCACCACAGCGCCGAGCGTTATTTACGAGATCCACAAGACCAACGGCGAGGTGGTCTACATCGACAACCCGACGAACTACCCCGACCCCGCGGTCATCGAAACGGCGTGCGAGCCCTACGTGAAGGCGACCATCATCACCCCGACCGAGTACGTCGGCACGATAATGCAGCTCTGCAACGACCGCCGCGGCGAGTACCTCGACATGAAGTACATCGACACCAACCGTGCCGAGCTTCATTACCTGCTCCCGCTTAACGAGATCGTTTACGACTTCTTCGACTCGCTCAAGTCGAAGAGCAAGGGCTACGCCTCGCTCGACTACGAATTCAAGGATTACAGACCGAGCAGGCTTTCTAAGCTCGATATACTCTTGAACGGCGACGTCGTCGACGCGCTGTCCTTCATCGTCCACTCCGACCGTGCCTACCCCCGCGCAAGGCGTATCTGCGAAAAGCTCAAGGACAACATTCCCCGTCAGCTCTTCGAAACCCCCGTGCAGGCGGCTATCGGCGGCAAGATCATCGCGCGTGAGACGGTAAAGGCGATGCGCAAGGACGTGCTTGCGAAGTGCTACGGCGGCGACATCACCCGTAAAAAGAAGCTGCTTGAAAAGCAGAAGGAAGGCAAAAAGCGCATGAGGACCCTCGGCACCGTCGAGGTACCGCAGGAGGCGTTCATGGCTGTGCTCAAGTACGATGACGAGTAAGCTTTCGCTCTACCTTCACATCCCCTTCTGCGTCAAAAAGTGCGATTATTGCGCCTTTTATTCGCTTTCGGGCGTGACTGACGACGTTAAGCAAGAATATTTCGAAGCCCTCGTCCGTCAGCTTGATTTCCTCGAAACCGACCGTGAAATACAAACGATCTACCTCGGCGGCGGCACTCCGCCCGTCCTCGGGGTCTTAAGATTATGTAAACTCATTGAGCATATACGCACGCGGTTCATTCTCTCTCCCGACTGCGAGATCACGGTTGAAGTGAACCCTAAAACCGTCGATTTTAACGACCTGAGCGCGCTTTATATTTCGGGCGCGAACCGATTATCGGTCGGTGTTCAGTCTGCAAACGACGATATTCTGCGCAGTATCGGGCGGATACACAGCTTTTCCGACGCGGCAGACTGCATCCGTGACGCGTATCGTGCAGGCTTCAAGAACGTTAGCGCCGACGTCATCTTTGCGCTTCCGTCGCTCACGGCAGAGACGCTCAAGCAAACGCTTGAATTGATTATGTTAACCAACGTCGATCATATTTCGGCATACTCGCTTCAGCTTGAGGAGGGGACGCCGTTATATTCGCGGCGCGGTTCTCTCGTTCTTCCCGACGAGGAATGCGAGGAGGAGCAATACGAGCTGATCTGTGACACGCTCAAATCGAATAGGTTTTCGCATTACGAGGTTTCGTCATTTGCAAAGCCGGGCTTTGAGTCGAGGCACAACCTCAACTACTGGGCGTGCGGCGAGTACTTCGGGCTCGGCGCGGGTGCGCATTCCTTTTACAAGGGCAAGCGGTTCTCAACGCCGCAAAGCGTTCAAGATTACATCTCCCGCTCGCGAATCTCGCTCTTGGCACCGACCGACTACGACGCTTCCCCGTTCCAAACCGACTACGATCTATACGAAGAATCGATAATGCTCGGGCTGCGGACCTCGCGCGGCGCGGTCATCCCGCCCGAAAAGCGCAACGCCGCGTCCCGAATCGCGTCGCTCGGCTTCGGCACCTTCGACGGCGTTACCCTACGCCTCAACTCAAAAGGCTTCCGCGTTTCGAACGCTGTTATTGCTGAAATTTTGGGGTAGTTGATTTTGTGCGAGATTTTGCGAGAGAAAACCTTTTTATAATTCACCCCAAAAATGCAAGCATTTTCGGGGACCCCGACGGTTTTCTCTCGCGCTCTTTTTCCAAAAACTTTTAAAGAAATAATTTAAAGTGCTCCGAAGTTGGGTTGACCTGACTTTGGGGCACTTTTTTATATATTTTAAAGGATTTTGAAAGGTTCGGAAAACTTTTGCAAAAGTTTTCTGAGAAAAAAATGAGAAAATAATGGGATTTTCGTGGGATTTTCGTTGGACAAAGACGGGATGAAAAGCGAGTCGCGGGGTGGTAAACTATACACGTCGAACAGCTCGAGCGTACGACGAAACGAAGGATCGCACCGCGACGAAACGAAGGATCGCACCGCGACGAAACGAAGGAACGCACCGCGACGAAGCGAAGGATCACACCGCGGCGAAGCGAAAAAAAGACAAAGACGAAGGAGGGGACGCCATGCAGAAGAGCAAGCCGTTCAAGGACGAAGCAGACTGCGAGACAAGGATACACGATTATTTTGAGGAGCACCTGCCGCAGACGGGCGAGGTCGCAGATATCGAGTCGCTTGCCGACTACCTCAATATTACGCGTGAGGAGTTAATCGAGCTGATGAGCGACAAGCGGTACGGACGAGCGCTGAGGCTCGCACGGAACAGGATCGCGAAGCTCAAGAAGCAGTTAGCCTTTTGCGGCAAGCTGCCCGCAGCTGTGCTTGCATTCGACCTGAAGAACAACCACGGCTACCGCGACAAGCCCGAGGAGTGCGAATCGGGCAGCGAGACGGTGGTGTTCAAGGGGCTGGCGTCGGACTGGGCAAAATGAGAGAAATAGTCATCGAGCCGAACGACAAGCAGCGTGCCTTTTTCGAGTCGACGGCGAAGTACACCGCCTACGGAGGAGCAAGGGGCGGCGGAAAGAGCTGGGCGATGCGAATGAAGCTGATACTGCTTGCGTTGACGCACGAGGGCATCCAGATCCTTCTGCTTCGCCGCACGCTTGCCGAGCTTCGCGAGAACCACCTGCTCCCTATGCAGGAGCTTTTAAAGGGTGTCGCGAAATACATCGCGGGCGAGAAGGAGTTCCGCTTCCCGAACGGCGCGCGGATCCGATTGGGGTACTGCGACAGCGAGAACGACGTGCTTCAGTTCCAGGGTCAGGCGTACGAGGTGATCGGCTTGGAGGAGGCGACCCACTTCACCGAGCTGCAGTTCCTCGCGCTGACCGAAAGCAACCGCGCAAGCGGACGTATGAAGGAACGGTTCGCGCCTCGGATGTACTTCACCTGCAACCCCGGCGGCGTCGGGCACGAGTGGGTAAAGCGGAGGTTTATCGACAGAAAATACCGCGGGAGCGAGCGCGAGTCGGACTACGCCTTTATCAAGAGCCTCGTTTTCGACAACCGCTTCATCATGGAGAACAACCCCGAGTACGTCGAGACCCTCAACAACCTGCCCGACGCACGCAAGAGGGCGATGCTTTACGGCGATTGGGACGCGTTCGAGGGCAAATTCTTCCCCGAATTCGACATAATTCGACACGTAAAGCGCGAAATCAGCATCCCCGAGGGCGCAATACGCTTCCGCGCTGTCGATTACGGTCTGGATATGACGGCTTGCCTCTGGTGCGCCGTCGACGGCAAGGGCAGGATATACGTCTACCGCGAGCTTTACCAAAGCAACCTGCTTTTATCCGAGGCGGCGGAGAAAATTATCGCGATGACGCCCAAGAGCGAATGCATCCGCTACACCGTCGCGTCGCCCGATTTGTGGAACCGCCGTCAGGAGAGCGGCAAGAGCGGCTTTGACATTATGACCCGCGCGGGGCTGACTCATATGATAAAGGCGGACAACACCCGCATCGTCGGCTGGCGAATCGTAAGGGAGTACCTGCGCGGCGACGGAGAGACGCCGAGCCTTATCATCTCGGACAAATGCGCAAACCTCATCCGCTGTCTGCCGCTGCTCAGGTTCGACACGAGCGTACGCGAGGACGCGGCAGGCACCCCGCATGAGATCACTCACGCCCCCGAGGCTCTGCGGTACGCGCTGATGTCGCGCACGCCGAGGAAGAAAAAGCCGTTGAACGACTTCACGTCGAGCGTCTACACCTTTGACGAGACGGTAAGCGAGCGCGGGTTTTTCGAATTCATCGAATACTGAAAGGAAGCTATATGAAGCAAAAAACGATGCCCTTTACCGAGGAGTGGGAGCTTTACGAAAAGGGCAAGGAGTACAACCACTCCATCAATCTTTATCGGAACGTTGACACCTGCGAAAGGTTCTACCGAGGCGACCAGTGGGCAGGGATCGATTCGGGCGGTCTGCCGACGCCGGTGTTCAACATCTTCAAGCGCATTATCGGATATTTCACGTCGAGCATCATGCAGACGCCGGTAAAGCTGCGCTTTTCCTTCCAAAGCCCGACCGTTGGCAGGGTGATGAGCAAGGCAGAGGCAAGCGACGCCTCGGAGAAGCTCAACGCGATAACCGAAATGCGTTGGGAGAAGAACAGGATGAACGACCTGCTTGCCAAGGCTCTTACCGATGCCGCCGTCACGGGCGACGCCGTCTGCTATACCTACTGGGACAGCGACGTAAGGACGGGTCAGCCGTTCGTAGGTGACTTCAAGAGCGTGCTGATCGACAACACGAACGTGTTTTTCGGGGACCCGAACTCGAAAAACGTTCAGAAGCAGCCCTACATCCTGCTTTCACAGCGCGAGACGGTGCAGGACCTTATCCGTCAGGCGAAGGCGAACGGGATGGGGCGCGAGACGATAGAGCGCATCCTGCCCGACAACGACGTCGACACGCAATCGGGCGAAATGTCGAAGATCGAGCTTGAAAACACGAAGTGCATCTCGCTCATCAAGCTCTGGCGCGACGAAAGCGGCAGGATCCTCTATCGCAAGTCGGTCAAGAACGCCGTCATCAAGGACGTCACCGACACGAGGCTGACGCGCTACCCGATCGCCTTCTTCAACTGGAGCGAGGTCAAGAACAGCTGGCACGGCTGCGCTGTCGCGACGGGGATGATCGAGAACCAGATCTTCATCAACAAGAGCTACGCGATGGTGATGAAGCATATGATGGACACCGCGTTTTCAAAGGTCGTCTACGACTCCACCCTGCTCGACGGCTGGTCCGACCGCGTGGGCGAGGCTATCGCCGTGAACGGTCCGGTCGAGAACGTCGCGAAGGTGCTCTCCCCCGGCGTGATGCAGTCGGGTATGCTCGAGGTCATCTCGATGGCGATCGCGAACACGAAGGAGTTCCTCGGCGCGACCGACGCGGCGCTCGGCGACGTTGCGCCCAACAACACGAGTGCCATCCTCGCGCTGCAGAACGCGTCTGCGGTCCCGCTCGAGAACGTCAAGCGCAATATGTATCAGTTCGTCGAGGACATCGGGCTGATCTGGCTCGACTTTATGTTCAGGTACTACGGCGACGACAGGCTTGTCGAGGTGCAGGGCGAAGACGGAAGCGATTACGTCAGCTTCTCGCTTTCGAAATACGAAAACGCGATGTTCGGCTGTAAGGTCGACGTCGGCGCGTCAAGCTACTGGAGCGAGATAAGCGCGCTCAACACGCTCGATTCGCTGTTGAAGCTGGGCAAAATCAGCACGGTTCAGTACCTCGAGCGCATCCCCGACGGTCTTATTCCCGACCGCGAGGGGCTTATAAACGAGATACGCGCGGAGATCGCCGCGCAGAAAGGAGAGGCAGAATGAACACCATAACCAACGACGCGATCCTCGACACCGTCTACGACCTTGCCGACTCGCTCGGCGTGAGGATAGACGTGCTTATCGACAGGATCGTCGAGGAGTTCGGCGAGCAGCCCTACCCCGTCGACGGGCTTCCCGATGCGGTGGTCGACGAGCTTAATGCCGCGCGTGAGAGCAAAAGGGAGCAGCGACGCTCCGACCGCATGAGACGCAGGGAGACCGAGTCTCACGAGGAGATCAAGCGCTTCCGCGAGCTTTTCCCCGACGTCACCGCAGAGGATATCCCCGACAGCGTGTGGGCATCCGTCGAGGGCGGTATCCCTCTTAGCTACGCCTACGCGCTTTACGCCGCAAGCAACGCCGCGGCAAGCTCGGCGGCGGATGCCGTAAACAGCCGCAACAGCGATTCCTCCCCCGCGCTTTCGGGCGACGGCGCGACCGAGCCGGTATTTACCAAGGAGCAGGTCGAAAAAATGAGCGGCAAGGACGTCAAGAGAAACTACAAGAGCATCCTTAAAGCAATGAAAAGCTGGGGTGCGTAACGCACCTTTTTAAAGCCCGCGGGTGCATAATGCACCTAATAATTCCCGCGGTAGAGGTTTGATATAAATCAAACCTTCTACCCGCGAGGACGTTACGCACCTTTTTAATGCCCGCGGTAAAGGTTTGGTATAAATCAAACCCTCTACCCGCGTGGATAGAACTTAACAAATTCAAAAAAAGAATCGCATAGTCGAGGTAAACAAGTCCGTTAACCAAGTCTGTAGAACCTTGTAGAACCTCCCAAGCTTCTGTAAGGTCTCGCGGCGAGGGCGAAACAAGCTTGTTGCTTGGACCATCGCGAACATAAAAAGAAAGGAAAAGTAATGGCAAATTACAACAGCATCGAAAAGATCATTTCGGCGGAGATACTCCGCACAAACGAGGACAATCTCCTCGCAAACACCGTCTGCAACACCGCATTTTCGGGTGAGATCAAGAACGCAGGCGACAGCGTGACCTTCATCGGTCTTTCCGACCCCACCGTGTACGACTACGACGGCACACTCACCTACGAGGACATCGACGACTCGGCGCTTACCCTGCTCATCGATCAGGACAAGGCGTTCTCCTTCAAGATCAAGGACATCGAGGCGCTCCGC
>JAFXDO010000021.1 GCA_017563195.1 Clostridia bacterium
GTAGGTACAATTTCGCATCCACATTCTTTGCACTTGTAAGCACCCACACTGACTTCAAGCTTTAATGCATAGAAGCACGGTATCAAAAACACAACACAAACACCAAGAATTGTGACAAGCTGCCACACTCCTTCGGGAATCAAAAATGCTGCAATAAAGATACCTGCAATTAGGACTGCCATACTTACAATCATAATTGCCCACATAGACGACCAAATCGTTTTGTTTTTCTTCTCCAATTCCTTCGCCATATCAAGCAAAAGCTGCTCGTTTTTATGATCATTGTTTTCCATATCGTTTTTCTCCCCACTTAATAATTCATTTACACTGATGCCAAGAATATCGCATAGCTCAAGCATAATCGAAGTGTCGGGCATCGCGATGCCACGTTCCCACTTGGATATCGCTTTGTCGGTGATACCCAGCTTGTCTGCCAACTGCAGCTGTGTCAGGTTCGTTTTCTTTCTGCACTCGGCAATAAATCTTCCGATTTTAATTTGGTCCATAATATGGCTCCTTTCGCATTCAGTATAAATAATCGGCACCCGAAAACACACCCACCAACGGTTTAGTGAGGAGAAGTAAACCTACGGTAGAGTAAAAAATCCAACCGATCGTTCGAATCGCTTTTTCTTTTATTCGTGCCTGAATTTTATTTCTTGACGAGCCGTCCGATCTGCATACCGAGGGTGATTTCGGCGACGGTCCAGCCTGTTTCGACGCTGCAGGGACCCCAGCCGACGTCGTGGGGGATTCCGTAATATTCAAGCCTATCGAGGTCGATTCCCCTGCACCACGCGCCGTTTAAAAGCTCGTCGGAGCTTACGATTTGGGTCTTTATGAAGAACTCGCAAATCCTTTGCCATTCGTCAATAAATCTTTCCTCATTACATACGTGATATGCAAAAGCAAAGCCGAGCGGCAGCCAATTAAGCGTATAAAGAAGGTCTGCAACGTTATCGCCGTTTTCGGCAAGCAGTGAGCATTCACCGCCCACGTTATTGAAGCAGGCAGATTTATATCCGGTATCCCACTCGACAAATCCGCCGTTTTTGTGGGAATGGGTCATCAGATCGTTGAAAACGCGATCAAGCATATCGTAATGCTTTTTGTCGTTCGTGACCGAATAAAGCATCGCAAGCGGGAAAATCAGTCTGCAAAGCTCGCTCGTTTCGCTATGCTCGCGCACCGTGTCGGGATAGACCGCCATAATCGTTTCAAGTCCCTTTATGCCGACCTGCCTGAAGTCCTCTCTGCCCGAAAGCTTATGCGCCAAAAGAAGCGCGGCGGAGTACCACGCGTTATAATGCGCGCTTTTATATCCGCTTTCGCGTTCTGCCAAGCTTTTAATCGACTTGCCCGAAGAAATATATTCCAAAACGTCGGTTCTTGCGGGTAAAAGTCCGTCCTTGCAGGTGACCTCGCAAAGGAAGGAAAGCACGTGCAAAGCATCGTCGACGTATTTATCGGTTATGCCGAAATAGGACGCCAAAAGCGACGGAATTATCGCGCGGGCAACGTCGTCCTGATAGCAAACGTTCCAGGCTTCCTCTGTCCAACGCATCATGCCCTTAAATTCGCCCTTTTGCACGGTCAACGGACCATAGATAAGCGAAAGCATATTATCTGCGATCTGCGCGTCCCCGCCGAAGAGAAGCACGCCTGCCGCCTCACCCGTGCAATCTGCGCGCACGTTTTTATTCACCGTGCGGACGCCGTCGGGGAGGATATTGTGGCTGAGTCCCTCGCGTATTCCCTTTTTTCCGTCGGGCGTGACGAGGTAGCGCTTCAACAATTCGTGGGCGTTATTTATACATTCGGTCAAATCATTTTCGAAGTCGTCGATCTCACCTTTTATCGCCGTTTGCGGCTTGGACAGGGTGAAATCATCATCTATCTTCAAGAAGCGACAGATATATTTCAACAAGGAAATCCAACGCTTTAGCGGCGCAAAGCAAGCCTTTTGAAAATCGCAAAGCCTGAACGCGACGGTCAAAACGTTATCCGATTCAAACATCGCGACCGTATCACGCGTGTCGTCGCCCGAGATATCCTTCAAGCGGTCGTGTGCCGAGGTGTATTTGCGATAATAAAGCAACGGACGGGTATTCGGCATAAGGAAATGCGGACGCGTATAGAAATTACTGCGGCTGTCAAGCAGCTCGCCGACCTTGATATCCTCGCAGAAATCGGCACAGCAAACAAGCCTGTGCGGTGTCAAAAGCTCAGGCGTCGCAGAATAAACGCATCCGAAGCTGTTGACGTATTCAAGGAAAACCGGCTTGCCGGTGCAGGCAAAATCCTCGGCAATTACCCTTAAATATGCGTTCAAGATCAATGGACGCTCTTCGCTGCCGCCCAAAATCGCAAGTGCCGAATATCGGTCGATATCCTCAACCGTCGTTTCCTCGGTCGAAATTATTTTGACCTCGCTTACCGACGAAAAAAGCGTCAAAAGATCGCTTTCGCGGTTAGTGATAACAAGAAGACTCATAAAAACACCTCGTATGCTTTGATAATTAATTATATCACGTTTTTTTCTCGGAATCAACCGAATTCACCGATTCGCATCCTTGCTTATAAAAAAGCAACGCTTCAAAAGAAGCGTTGCTGATCTGTAACGAAACGAATTTTACTTTTTCTTAACGCAAATGATTACAACTGCTGCGATTACTACAACGACTGCAGCGATGATAAGCACCCAAGTGATGGTGCTGAGACCGCCCTCGGTCTTCATCTCGGAGGAGTTGAGCGAAAGCTCGTCTTCTTCCTCAGAGGACTCAACAACAGAGGACTCAACGACCTCGGAGGACTCAACGACCTCGGAGGATTCAACGACCTCGGAGGATTCCTCAACAACAGGCTCACTGCTTTCTTCCTCGGGAATCGAGGTTTCGGGAACGAGACCCGCCAAAATATCGTCAAGGGTTACAACGGTCATGGTGCCGTTAGTTCCTGCGCCGGTCTTAACGTTGATGCCGTCGAATACCAAGCAGTCGCCCGCCTTAATTGCGAGAGCGGCAACCTTATCCTCCCAGTTGGGGTAAAGATCAGCCTTATCGGGGTTCGAGGTGGAGGAGTGAACAACTACGATGATCTGGTTTTCCTCAAGAGTAACCGCAGGCGATGCGCCGCCCATCGCGGCGCCGTCGGTGATCGCCTTGTAATAATCGGTGTCTTCGATTGGTTCTGCTACGAACCAGATGGACCAGGATCCGCAGTTTGCAAGACCGTCAGCGGTGTTGAGAACGGTAGCGTCCTCGCCGTTAATAGTGCCGTTAACGTCTTCAATAGCAAAAACGTAGCCTACTGCGGTGTCATAAACAGCGTCGCCGTCGCTGCCAACGGTGTATTCACCTGCGAATACCGAAACAGAAAGTGCAAGAGTAAGAACCAAAACGAGAGAGATCGCGAAAATCTTTTTCATAATATGCCTCCTATATTTGATCGTATCAATTTTACCACATATACTGCGTATTGTCAACTACGCCATACGTGCGAGCATTTCCTCGGTGACCTCGGTTTCAAGCTTGCCCTCTGCAAGGAAGAGCTCGAGCTCCTCGCATACGTGCTGCCCGATCTTTTTAAGACCGTTATTGGCAAGTCCCGCAAGGTGGGGAGTCATAATGCAGTTCTTAAGCGTACGGAGAGGATTGTCGACCGCGGGGGGCTCGGGATCGGTAACGTCGAGGCAGGCGTACTTAAGGTTGCCCGCGCTCATATGCTCGTAAAGTGCGGCTTCGTCGATAATGGTTCCGCGTGCCGTGTTGATAAGAACGGCGTCCTTTTTCATAAGCTTCAGGGTATCCGCGTTGAACATATGATAGGTTTCGGGGATCTGGGGTGCGTGGATCGAGATGATGTCGCTTTCCTTCAAAACCGTTTCGAAATCGGCAAGACGCGCGCCCATTGCGTTTGCACGCTCCTCGCTCATAAACGGGTCGTACAGAAGGATATCGACGTCGAACGCCTGCATAAGCTCGATATAATGTCTGCCTGCCCAGCCGCCGCCGATAACGCCGACGGTAAGGTCATAAAGCTCGCGGATGTTTTCCTTGCCCTCTGCCCAGCCGCCGTTGTGGATGCTTTCGTTATGCGCGAAGAAGTTCTTCGACGCTGCGATGGTAAAGCCGAGCGCGGTTTCGGAAACGCCCATGCTTAAAACGTTCGCGCTTGCGGTGACGCGCACGCCCTTTTTCCAAAGCGCGTCGGAAACGACCGGCTTGACACTGCCTGCGGCGTGGATGAGAAGCTTGAGGTTGGGGCACAGCTCGAGATATTTCTCATCAATGGGGGTGTTGCCCCACGAGGTCACGACTGCATCTGCGTCCTTGATGACTGCCGAAACCGAATCGAAATCGGTGCCGCGATCGTTAATGACGACCTCGCCGCTGTTTTTAAGTCGCTTAAGGCATTTTTCGTTAAATACCATTTTGCGTGTACCGGGATCCAAAAGAAGTGCGATCTTCATAGCCTTTACCTTTCTTTAATCAAAAAGCTTTAAATATGAGTTATTTTCAAAGAGCATAGCTCCGTTTTTGTAAAAATCGTCGTCGAGATTAAAGCACCCGTTGCTTTCGGGCTTATATTCCAGCCCCGAGGGGAGCATTTTGCAAAGCGCATCCCAATTCCTGTAGTTTTGGTTGCCGTTTATCTCAATGCATCCGCAGCTCATTCCGCGAAGCGCGCCAATCCTTGCGGCAAACTGCTTGTTCCATTCGGCAAGCAGAGGAACAACGGTAAGGTCGGCGCAAAGGCAAAGTCCGCCCGCCTTATGTATCGCCGCCGCCATATCAAACGACACCGACATAGTCTTTGCTATCGGCTTAAGCGCGACAGCCCTGTAGCCAAGCTCGAGCCGCTTGTTCACGTCGGCAAGCGAATGTGCCGATTCGTCTGCGTTGACGGTTATCGGAAGGTTGCCGACAAAAATTTCGTTTTCGGGCGAAAACGGCTCCTCGAGAAGCTCTATCCTGTCGAGAGCGCCGATGCCTTCGGCGTGGTCAAGAAGCGATTCAAGTCGGTCGAGAGAGTCATATCTGCCGTTTGCGTCGAGGTAATAGCGAACGCATCCGTCCTTGGAAAGCGGGGTTTCATACCGAGACGCGAGCCCGTGTATCTGCGAAAGACGCGCCTTGTCCCACTCGAGCATCGTCTTCATATCCTCGCTGCGCGAAAGCCCTTCTCCGCACGACTTGCCGATCTTAATCTTCAGCAGTCCCGTACCCGAATCAAGCAGCTGCTTAAGCCCGTTTTCGTCTACCGCATAGCTGACAAGCGGGATATGTGCGAGTCGGTCGTGTCTGTGCGACAACGCCTCGCGAGCGTGCTCGGGTATGATTCTATCAAAATCGGTTATGCCGTTTTCTTTAGCGTAGAGCGACCAAAGCGCGTAATCGACCCCGACCAGAGAATTCAAAACGAAGGTCTCGGCTACGCTTCTGCCGCAGATCTTATCGGCATATTTTTTCAATTCGGGGAAAATATCGGCGATCAACGCATTGGGCTTCACGAATGATTCGCCGTTTATCATTTCAAGTGCCCTTGACGTGACGTCGCGCATCAAGCCGCTCGATTCCTCGGGCTGACAGGATGCAAACACCTCGGCGTCCGACCAAAGCACCGAAATGGTGCAGGGCGATGCCGCAGAGTGGTTTTCGGAATCTATCCTTGCCACGGTCTGCCAGAGCTCGGTAAGATACCTGCCCTTAAAGCCGAACGGAGCCAGCAGCGGCTCGCGTACGAAGCGAAGATCTGTGCTTTTAATTTTAATATTTTTCATTACTTTAAGCCTTTTTTGATGACTTTTATCGCTTGCTCGGGAACGATCCCCTCAAGTGATCTGCCGTACTTTATCATTTCGCGTGCGTAGGTCGAGCTGATATGTGCAAGCCCGCTTGCGCACGGCAGAATAACGGTTTCGGGCACGTCGAGCGACTTATTTATGACGTAAAGCGAGCGCTCGTAGTCAAAATCGCTTCCCGTGCGAACACCGCGCACGAGGACGGGATCGTCGTATCTGAGACAAAACTCGGCAAGCAAGCCCTCGCAAAGCTCTGCTTCGACGTTGTCAAGCGATTCAACGCTTGCACGAACGGCGTTAAGACGGGTCTCGTCGTCAAGCAAATTGCTTTTCGCGGTGTTTGCCGAAACCGCAACCACTACCCTGTCAAAGAGCCGCGACGCACGCGTTATAACGTCGAGATGCCCTACCGTGATCGGGTCGAAGCTGCCGGATACGATTGCTGTGCTCATATTATTCCTCCTCGCCGTTTTCCCTTCGGAATACCGTCACGTAGGTCTTACCGTAACGGTAAAGCTTGGATCTGAAGCCGTCGATCGGATTGGGAATGCCGTTTTTATCCGACTCACAAATAACGATCGCGTCGTCAGCCAGAAGCTCGGAATACTGAAGTCTGTGCATTACCTCGTCGAGAATGCCCTCCTGATAAGGCGGGTCGAGATATACAAGGTCGAACTTTTCCCTGCCCGAAGCACCTCGGATATATTCCTTCCAGTCGGAGGTTACTACACGGCATTGCTTCATAAGCTTGGTCTTTTGTGCGTTTTCCTTGATGATCTCACACGCCGCACGCGATGCGTCGACGATGACAGCCCTTTCAGCTCCGCGGGACAGCGCCTCAAGCGCCATCTGACCGCAGCCGCCGAAAAGATCGAGCATAACGCGGTCGTGAAGCTCGAATTGTATGACCGAAAATACCGCTTCCTTACAGATCTCGGTCGTGGGTCTCGTATCGTTGCCGGGAAGGGTCTTTAATTTAGTCCCCCTTGCCGTTCCCGTTATTATTCTCATTTTGTTCCTTTCCGAAGTACTCGATTATCGCATCCGCTATCGGCTCGGTTATCCCCTTGACCTCAAGCAGCATATCCCTTGTCGCGCTCTTCAGCGCGCTCAGAGTGCCGAAGTGAAGCATAAGGTCGTTTGCCTTCTTATTGCCGACGCCCTTTATCTCGGTCAGCGAGCTTTTCTTAACGGCGTTACGGCGCTTGGCGTCCATCAGCGAAAGCGAATATCGGTGTACCTCCTCCTGAATTTTATATATGAATACAAAAGCGTCCTGACGGGTTATCAGCGAAACCTCGTTGATGCCATCGGTAAGTGTGCGCGTTTTGTGGTGCTCGTCCTTTATCATACCGAACGTCTTAATGTCGATGCCCAGCTCCTCCAAAACGGCGTTCACGCGGTTGACCTGATTCATTCCGCCGTCTATA
Organism: Clostridia bacterium; assembly: GCA_017563195.1. GTDB lineage: Bacteria > Bacillota > Clostridia > Oscillospirales > CAG-382 > Coliplasma. The sequence continues at coordinate 7,234 of JAFXDO010000021.1, forward strand.
AGCAGCAGGTCGGGATATTCCCAGCCCTGCTCGTCGTTATCGTGCGAGAATCTGCGGCGTATGCATTCCTCAAGCGCCGCAAGGTCGTTACCGTCGTTCACGGTACGAATGTTGAAGGCGCGGTATTTCTTTCGTGCAAAGCTACCGTGCTCAAGCACGACCATACCGCAGCTTGTGTATTCACCGCCCGAGTGCGATACGTCGTAGGACTCTATCCTGTCGGGCAGGTAATCAAGCCCCAAAAGCTTTGCAAACGAGACCAGAAAATCCTTTTTTCTGTCCTCGCTCTTACGCTTATGGATCGTAAGCTGCTTTGCGTTTTCGCTCGCCCTGTCGGCAAGCGCACGCATATCTCCCCTTTCGGGTCTTATCAGAGCGACCTTAAAGCCCGCACGCTCACAAAGCCATTGCGTAAACAACTCGCTGTCGGCATCGTCAAGCTCGTAATCGATATAGATCTTCTTTGGAATATAGCCGCGAAGCTCGTAATAGCGTTGAAAAAACGAAACGAGCGCCGAGCTGTTGATGATCTCATCCGCGCCGAAGAAGAAGTTTTCTCGGTCGACGATCGCGCCCGAGCGGACGAAAAGAAGCGAAAGCGCGCTTCCCAGATCGTCAGCGTAAAGACCGATAATATCCGCCTCGACGTTCGGCGAGCATACTATCTGCTGCTTGTCGTTGAGCTTCTTGACGGCGAAAATGCAGTCGCGGAGCTTTGCGGCAAGCTCGAAATTCAAGCCCTCGGAGGCAATTTCCATTCCCTCCTCAAGCTGAGCGATAAGCTTCTTACCGTCGCCCTTCAGCAATGCCGACGCGTTTTTGACAAGCTCGCGATATTCCTCGGGGCTGACGTTACCCTTGACGCAGGGTGCACAGCAGCGTCCGATGTGATAATTAAGGCAGGGGCGTCCCTTCCCTATATCCTTAGGAAATTCCTTGCTGCAGCTAGGAAGCGAGAACGCCTTCTTCACCGTCTCAAGAATATCACGTGCGACGTGATGAGAGGAATACGGTCCGAAATATTTATCATTACCCGAGGTGCGCTTGTACACAATCGAAAATTCGGGATAATCCGAATTGCTGAGCTTTATATAAGGATATCCGCCGCCGTCCTTGAGCTTGATATTATAACGCGGCTGAAACTGCTTGATAAACTGGTTTTCCTGAATCAGCGCCTCCAGCTCGGTAAGCGTATAATACACCTCGAAATCATTGACCGATTCGACCATTCGCTTAGTCTTTCCGCGATGATCGGAATAGGGCGCAAAGTAGCTTGAGACCCTGTTTTTCAGTGCCTTTGATTTTCCCACGTATATTATCCTGCCCGACTTGTTGCGCATAATATATACGCCGGGGGTTGCGGGCAGAAGCCTTGCTTTTTCGTAAAGCTCCTCGCGTGTCATTACCTATACCTACAAAAAATGCCCTGAACCGATTATAGCAGCTCAAGGCGAATTTGTTATCTTAAATTATTCGTTGAAACCGCCGAGAATAAGCGTAACAAGACCGTCAACTGCGGCTTCCTCATCTACGCCGTCGGCAAGTATGGTGATTATATCACCCTGAGAAATTCCGAGCGAAAGAACGCCCAACAAGCTTTTTGCATTAGCACGGCGGTCGCTGTTTTCGACCCAGATCGAGCTGCGGAAGGAGTTGGCCTTCTGTATAAAATATGTCGCAGGCCTTGCGTGGAGCCCGACAGAGTTTTGGATTTCTATATTCTTAGTAGTCATATAAATACCCCCATACTAATGATATTATATCAAACCGACCACCGCAAATCAATAGGAATTTAATGGGTGATTCAACGAAATACACAATACAAGTCTTCGTTTTTTTGTCGATAATATCTATTTGGGCTTACCCGTTAATTTCAACGATCGAATATACGCAGCATTCGACAGGCGTGTCGCCGTAATAAAAAATGCAATCGCTGTTATTGTAAATACGCTCGCCGTTTTCGGTATAATACCTGCCGAACCTTTGATATCCCTTAAAGACGACGACCGCTTCTGCGTGACTCGAGGCGGCAACGGGATTGGGCTCTGCCTCTACCGAAGCAAGCGTCATTTCGATACGCTCGCCTTCTTCGTCCTCGGCTTCAAAATAAACGCTCTTGCCTGCCGCAGGGAGTGCATTTTCGACGTTACCCGCGCCGTCGACCGAAATGTTGACCTGATAGGTAACGATTTCGGGCTTGGTGAGAAATTCATTAATAGTGTCGCGGAAGAAGAGCACAGCAAACGCGCATATCACCGCCACGAAAATCGCGAGGTCGAGAATATTCAGCTTGAACTTTTTGGTTTTCATAAATCAAGCCTCCTTGCTGTCCGGACGGTAAGCGACCTTATAGATCGAGCCGCAAAGTCCGAAAACAAACCACATTACAACGATCAAACGAACGTCGGACAGCGTATTGAACGCCGTGCCGCAGATAATAACGTTAATAGCAGACGAAGTGACCGTACCGCCGAAAAGTGCTATCGTACTGCCGTGCTCACCAACGTAGGAGCCGAGCACGCGCTGCAAAATAAGCAAAATCGCGATTGCGAGGAGCACCGATGAAACGATGCCGCCGACAGACGAAAAGCTCTGCCAGAAGGTCGCAAAGGAATCTGCGTACGTCGCACCGAACGCCTTGTCAAGAGCAAGCTCGCGTCCCGCAACTACCGAAATCGAGGTCGAAAACCCGTTTGCGATAACAACGACGGGAGGCAGCGCGATCAAACCGCCGAGCAACGCGCCCACGGGCGCCTTATACGCCGCCGCGACGTAAACGAGAGTCGATACGACAAGAAGAACGTAGAACGACAGACTGTCGACAAACAACGCAGTCGCCAAAGCAAGCGGAACGAACAGCCGCTTTGCACGTCTTCTTCCCAACGCCGAATACGAGGAAAGTGCAAACGGAAGCGTGCAAGAAATCAGAATCGCAAGCATTTCGGGCTCGAGTGCAGACTTAGAAATTGTTGTTGCGGCATTCCTAAGCTGTGCGTGAGGGATAAGCGTTGCAAAATCACCGAGCAGGTAAAAGACCATTCCAAGCTCTGCCGAAAGGCAAAGTGCGTTGAACGCCTGCACCAGCAGCTTTTCCGAGCAGATCATATTCTTCACCGGGAAATAAAGCGCCGATAAGCAAAGAAGATATCTTTCGCCCTGCGTTACCACGCCGCCCGAGGCGGCGCAAGCGATAAACGTTGCAAGGTATGCCAGCAAAACGACCGCATCCGCAGTACCGAAACGGAAGTTTCGCTTGAGCCTTAGACATTTTACGAAATAGGATATGAGCGTCACCGCCGAAATTGCCGAAATGACGCCTACAGGCATAATCGGGAGCAAGATAACGGCAAGCAAAAGCCCGAACTCAGGGATATTGATTATCGTCGCAAAGAGCGCGAAAGCAAGTAAACACAGTAATATATGATGAGGCGAGAGCAGGAAAGAGATGCCGCCGAAGAGCGACCCGTATAAAAATCCGTAGCCCACCGCCGTTTTTGTCGGTGTTTTGGAATGTCTCACGAACGTGAAGTCGTTCACGCCGAGACAGTTGTAGAGAAGCGGACCTATCAGCTTACTGCTGCCGAACGTTGCGAGGATGCTTTTGTCGCCGAACATGGAAAGCAGCAGACCGAACAGCGCGACTATAGCAGCAAAGGTGAGGTCGTCGGGGCTTGTTGCCGCACCGAGTCTCACAGAGCTGTAATCCTTAATAACAAATGCCGCCGCGGCATAAATGCCGAAGGTGAGCAAAAATACGCCCGCTGTACGCAAGGACGAATTTAGTATCGCATCGCGAGCCCTGCAGATCCATCGCGTTACGGGACTGCGCTCGATAAACGACGCAACGTTGTTGCGCGCGGGCATCGCAAAGCTTTTACGGACGCCGAGCTTATTGTAGATCGGGCCGGTGATCCTCTGACGCGCAAAGCGGTTTACCGCCTTCGCAGAGGTAAGAATAGGAGACGCGAAGCCGCTTTCGAAGAATCTGACAAAGCGATTTGAAAGCCTGCGGGTGCACGACAAAACAAGGCTCTCTCTCTCGAGCCTTCGGAGTGTACCGGTTTTATGCGTTTTTCTCCTCGCTTTGTTCATTTGAATTCTCCAATAAATCGGGGCGTTTTGCCTCGGTACGAAGCCTGCTTTGCTCTTCCTTCCAGAGCTTCTGCTTTTTGTGGTCGCCGTTTATGAGCACCTCGGGAACCTCAAGCCCCTCGAATACTCGCGGGCGGGTGTACTGCCCGTGCTCGAGCAGACCGTTTTGCAGGCTTTCCTCGGAATAGCACTCCGAGGAAGGAAGCACTCCGTCGATAAGGCGCGAAACGCAATCGACGACGATAGCCGCAGGCAGCTCTCCGCCCGTCAGCACGTAGTTGCCGACAGAAAGCTCCTCGTCAACCTCAAGCTCGATAATACGCTCGTCAATGCCCTCGTAATGACCGCAAAGCAGTATGAGGTTATCGTACTGCGTAAGCTCCTCTGCCTTTTTCTGGTTAAAGAGCGAGCCCTGCGGAGACATATAGATCACGCGCGTGCTGCCGCTGAGTCGCGACTTAACAGCGCGTATGCAGTCGACGACAGGCTGGCACATCATCACCATACCGTAGCCGCCCCCGTACGGAGCGTCGTCGACCCTGCGATGCTTGTCCAGGGTGTAATCGCGGATATCGGTGCAGTTTACCGAAATGACCCCCTTAGCGGCGGCGCGTCCGATTATGCTTGCACCGAATATCGGTTCAAGAGAATGGGGAAAAAGCGTAAGTACCTCGAAGTTCATTTCAATCTCCTTCGCCTACGCTTCAAAGCCGTCGATAAGACGGATAACTATTCCCGCCGGTTCAGCCTTCACGATGAATTCCTTCACCGCGGGGATGATATAGCTTTTTTCGCCCTCGACGTAATAAAGGTCGGAGGCTCTTCCCTCTTCTATTTTTTTGAGGGTACCGATGATATTACCCGTATTTTCGTCGGTAACCGACGCGCCGATAAGATCGTCGTTGTAATAGACGCCCTCGGGAAGTGTAATATCCTCTCGGTCGAAATAAACCGTTCTGCCTGTCAGCGAGGCGGCGGAGTTCCTGTCCTCGTACCCGACGAAAATGACGGTTCCAACGGTTTCGCGGAAGGCCTTAACCTCCAAAGGACGCTTTCCCTCGGGATCGAGGTAAAGATACTTGACGCCGGACAGAAAATCCATTCCGTCACACCAGCAGTCAAACTTGACCTCGCCCTTCAGTCCGCGCGGAGAATTAAGCCTTCCCGCTTCAAGAAAACGCTTCATCAGATAATATCGACGATGACGCGCTTGTTCTCCTTGGAGGCAGCCGCACGCATCACTGTACGGATGCTCTTTGCGATTTTGCCCTCCTTGCCGATGACTCTGCCCATATCGTGCTTCGCCACCGAGAGCTCGAGAACTACTGTGTCACCGCTTACCTTTTCGGTAACGACTACCGAATCGGGATCCTCGACGATAGCTTTAGTGATATCGAGAAGAATCTGTTTCATTAATCCAATACTCCGCTCTTCTTAAGAAGATCTCTTACGGTGTCGGTAGGCTGTGCGCCGTTGCCGATCCACTTCTTTGCCTTTTCGGAATCGATCTTAACGTCTGCGGGGTTGGTCATGGGGTTGTAGTAACCGATTTCCTCGATGAAGCGGCCGTCGCGGGGATAACGCGAATCTGCAACAACGATTCTGTAGTGGGGAGCCTTCTTTGCGCCCATTCTTCTGAGTCTGATCTTAACTGCCATTTTAAATAGCCTCCAAAAAAATTTTTAACAATGTTATTTATTAAAAAGGAAGTTTGAATTTCCCTTTTTTACCTTTTTTGCCCATGAACTGCTTCATAAGCTGCTTTGTCTGCTCGTACTGCTTGAGCAAACGGTTGATCTCCTCGACCGATCTGCCGCTTCCCGCCGCAATTCTGCGTTTACGGGAGGAGTTCAGAACGTCGGGATGGTCACGCTCGTACGGGGTCATCGAAAGGATGATCGCCTCGGTGTGCGCAAGCGCCTTTTCGTCGATCTGCGCGTTATTCAGGGCACTTGGCTTGACGCCCGGCATCATCCCGAGCAGAGACTCCATAGAGCCCATATCCTTTATTGTTGCAAGCTGATCGAGAAAATCGGTAAGCGTAAAGCTTTGCTCGCGGAACTTGCGCTCCATCTCAGCCGCCTTCTTTTCATCGATCTGCTGTTCAGCCTTTTCGATAAGCGTCAGCACGTCGCCCATACCGAGAATACGTGATGCCATTCTGTCGGGATGGAAGGGCTCTAAGCAATCGAGCTTTTCGCCCGTACCGATAAGCTTTATGGGCTTGCCGGTGATATACTTGACCGAAAGCGCCGCACCGCCTCGGGTGTCGCCGTCCATCTTGGTCAAAATAACGCCGGTGATATCCAAAAGATCGTTGAAGCTCTTCGCGACGTTGACCGCATCCTGACCCGTCATCGCATCGACAACAAGAAGTATTTCGGTAGGCTCTGCGACCTCCTTGACACGCTTGAGCTCAGCCATAAGCTACTCATCGACGTGCAGACGACCCGCGGTATCGATGATAACCGTATCAAATCCGTACTTTATCGCGTGCTTGATTGCTTCCTTGGTGGTTTCCGCAGGGTCTGCGGTGCCACGCTCGAACACGTTGACGCCGACCTTTTCACCCACCACCTGAAGCTGAGTGATAGCCGCGGGACGGTAGATATCGCAGGCTACAAGAAGCGGATTTCTGCCCTGCTTCTTGAACATTCTTGCGAGCTTACCGCAATGTGTGGTCTTACCCGAGCCCTGAAGTCCGCACATCAGTATGACCGTGGGGGGCTTGGGAGAAATATTCAGCTTTTGATTGGTGCCGCCCATAAGGGTGACGAGCTCCTCGTTAACTATCTTAACGATCTGCTGTCCGGGAAGGAGGCTTTCAAGCACCTCGTTACCGACAGCACGCTCGGACACGCGGGCGACGAATTCCTTAACGACCTTGAAGTTTACATCCGCTTCGAGCAATGCGAGCTTGATCTCTCGCATGCCTGCCTTCACGTCAGCCTCGGTAAGCTTGCCCTTGTTGCGGAACTTCGAAAAGGCGTTTTGCATCTTTTCGACTAAGCTTTGAAACATTTAAAGTTCTCCTATGATCGCTTCGGCGAGACGGTGTATACGATCGATATCTTCGCTTTGCTGTATTTCAAGCGCGCGCTCGGATATTGCTTCGGATCTTTTGATAAAGCCCAACGCATCCTCGAGCGTTTTCAGAGTGTCAACACCGTGCCGTATCGCATCGCGCACGCCCTGACGGGTGATTCCGCAATGCTCGCTTATTTCTGCAAGGGAGAGATCCTCGTTATAATAAAGGTCGACCACGTCCTTCTGTCGTTCGGACAGGACGTTGCCGTAAACGTCGATCAGTCGGCAGATGTATGCTCTGTCCCTATTCACCTAAGGATTCTCCTTTGCCAAGAAAGTCAAAAGCCTGTAAAGTGTTTTTCTTTACAGGCTGTATTATACACGTGTTTATCGGCTTTGTCAATAGGTGTTTTGCTTTATTTTGGCAATTCCGTGCCCATTTTCTATGCAAATCGTCACAATTTCGTGCTCGTTGGGCTTTTCTGCAAGCAAAAGCTCGGCAACCGCCTCCTCTGCAAGCCTTAAAGCCGTTCTTGAAACCGCGCGTGCACTGCCCGAGCCCGCACACTCTACAGCGTTCACAGCAAAGTCCTCGGACAGCTCGGCATCTATCCCGCGCGACGCAAGCGTCTTCAGAAGCGCGCTTGCCTTAAGCCGTGCTACGCTCGCGAGATCCTCGCGCGAAAGCGTCTCGAACGTGATCACCTCGTCGACGCGATCGACAAGCTCGGGAGGCAAAAGCTTCAGCGCGTCTACGCGTGCGCTTTCCCTACCGTTTGCAAACCCGATACCGCTCTGCCTTACGCTGTTTGCCGTGAGTATGACCATCGTATTGTCAAACCTCACCGTCTCGCCCATCGAGTCGGTCAGCGCGCCGTCGTCGAGAAGCTGAAGCAATATCGCGCGGACGTCGGGATGCGCCTTGTCGATCTCGTCGAAAAGCAGCAGCGAATAGGGACAACGCTTAACGCGCTCGGTCAAAGCGCCGCCTTCGCCGTAGCCGACGTACCCGGGCGGCGAGCCGATAAGCTTCGACACGCTGTGCGGCTCGGAAAATTCCGACATATCAAGCCTAATAAACGATTTATCGCCGTTGAACACCGCCTCGGCAAGTGCTCTCGCACATTCGGTCTTGCCGACGCCCGCACTCCCGATAAACAGAAACGAGCCGTTCGGGCGACCGACGCCTCTTACACCCGATCTTGCCAGCCTCACGGCGTTACAAAGTGCCGATACCGCCCTGTCCTGTCCTATAATGCGCGAGGTAAGGCGGGATTCGAGTGAACGCAACGCCTCACGTTCAATATCGGTCGCGCTCGCTATCGGTATCCCCGTTTTAGTCTGAACAAGCGAGCAAATATCCTCCTCACCGAGCGTTTGATCCCTTTTTGACGTTTTACTGCGAACTATCGCGCTTGCCTCGTCGATAAGGTCGATAGCCTTGTCGGGCAGGCGCCGCTCGGGCATATACCTTACCGAAAGCTCCACCGCCGCTCTTAATGCGGCATCGCTTATCGCAACGCCGTGAAATGCCTCGTACCGCTTTCTCAGTCCCTCAAGCATCTGCAGGCACCTCGACTCGTCGGGCTCGGGCACGGTTACGCTTTGAAAGCGTCGCTCAAGCGCCTTATCCCGTTCGATGCTCGTCTTGAACTCACTGTGCGTGGTAGCCCCGATAACGCGTATCTCTCCCCTTGCGAGCGCAGGCTTAAGAATATTCGACGCATCGATGGCACCCTCGGCACCGCCCGCGCCGACGATCGTATGAAGCTCGTCGATGAAGAGGATTACGTCGCCCGCATTCTTTACCTCCTCGAGGATGTTTTTTATCTTTTCCTCGAACTCACCTCTGTATTTCGTGCCCGCAACGACGCTCGCTATCTCAAGGCTCATAATGCGAACCCCAAACAGCCGCTCGGGCACTCTGCCTGACGCTATCCGCGATGCAACCGACTCGACGACCGCCGTCTTGCCCACTCCCGCCTCACCGACCAGGCAGGGGTTGTTCTTTGTTCTGCGCAGCAGGACCGAGATGACCTGCGACTCCTCTTCCTCCCTGCCGACTACGGGATCGATCCTGTTAAGCCTTGCCTTTTCGGTAAGATCTATCGCATTTGCGTCGAGAAGCGGCGTAGGCACACGCCTTTTTTCGTTCTTCACCTCGTATTCGACCGAATCGCCGTCTGCATCGTAAACGTCGTCGCGGCAGAGCTCGCTCAGTTCACCGTTAAGCTCGGATATATCAATATTAAGCTCGCGAAGCAGTCTCACGGCTACGCATTCCTCGCGAAGAAGTGAGACGAGCAGATGCTCAACCCCTACAAGCTCGCACTCATCAGCAGCGGCGATAAAAGACGCTCTGAGTATTATCCTGCGACAGACGGGCGTCATATCGTCGCTCGAAAGAAGCGTTTTTCCGCCCATACCGATAAGCCCGATTATCTTTCTTTTGATAAGCGATTCCTCGGCACCGCGCTCGCACAGAAGCCGACGGCTTGTGCTTTCACCGCGCAATATCCCCAAAAGAAGATGCTCGCTCCCGACGTAGGAATGTCCCATCTCCTTCGCGGCAAGCAATGCCGCCGTCACGGCGCGTCGAGCACCGTCCGAAAAGCGTTTCGTTATCTCGCTCAAGAATAATACCCCTTCCAATGTCATCTGCTCACGCATGAACAGAATATGTAAAAAATCTCAAAAAGGTTATAGTTTCCTCTTCCCTTTTGACAAGCTCTGTGTTATAATATTTAAAATTGAAGGAAGGAGGAAGACCGTGGCAGAAAAGCAACCCATGACTCGGCAAAAAAAGGAAGCCATTGCCAAAAAGGCAGCAAAAAAGCGAAGACGCAGCAAAAACGCCTTTACGCAGTTTCTTGCCGTGTTTATAGTATTCTTGGCATTTTATCTCGTGATTACTCTCTTTGTCGGCGGTTTGATCCTTTATTCCTTCTATTCTACCGCGAAAAACACCGAAATCTATTCGCTTAACGTGGTTTATGACGAAAAGGTGCTTCACAAGGTCACCGCGCAGGACGCAAATAACGAATACGGCTTATACGTTCCGTTCAGTTATCTTTCAGAAATCGCATCCTTCGGTCTTGCGGGCGACGGCGAGGACGTAACGCTGTTCCTCATCGGTACGGAAAACCGCATCGAATGCACCCGAAACTCGTCGCTTATAATCATCAACGAAAACCCCGTGCGAATCTCCTCTCCCATACTTTACGAGGACGGCGAATATCTCATCCCGATCTCGCTGCTTGAAAACTACGTCAACGGCATAAGCATCAGCTATGACGATGACAAAATGATCTGCAGCGTCACTCCCACAGGCGGCAAGACCGACGTTTCGCTTACGCTTTTGCTCCCCGAGGATATGGAAGCGGCATACTTCCCCGATTCCTATAAATACTACGGCGAGCTTCCCGACACTACCCCGATGCCTTAATATGATGACAAAACAAAAAATCCTTCTTGCGAAGGATTTTTTATTTTTTACAAATATTAACCGAGCAGTTCTACGTATTCGTCAATCGTGTCATCGATCATCGGAGCAACCGCTTCAAGGTCGCTTCGGAAGGTGTTCTTCTTATCCATAAACGAATTGAAGAAGGGGCTGAAGCCTGCGAAGCGGTAGACGTCGTTTATGTCGTACCTCGCACTGCCGAACACGATATCGAGCATTTCGTAGGTGTCTTCGTCAAGACCTGCGGAGATTCTTTCGTAGTACGCGGGGGTAATATAATGCTGTGCCGCACAACCCATCGCGTTCAATACAAACGCAGAGAACGTCGGATCCTTTGCGGAAACGGGAATTCCCACGCAGTTCGCATAACCGCCGGATACTGCAGAGCAGTAGTCCTCCTGATTTATATCAAGCTTAGGCAGAGGAACTATACCGTAGTCGCAATCGTACTCGCGGATAATGTCGGTGCTGACCATCGCGCTGATTCTGAACAGTGCGCGGTCGCTTGTAAATATCTCGAGCGAATCGGTCCACATATCGTAGCCGCCGATATCCTGCGCCATTATCATCCACTGCTTATCACCGAGTATTTTTTCGATAATGGTGTCAGCCATTTCAAGGTCAGAGGTGGAAAGACGCGGAATGTCGTCCGAATCCTTGGCGAACAGGCTGCCTCCTGCCGCGGTGAACAGAAGTGCCGAGTCGTTGTAGGAGCCGACCGTACCCCAGGTGTCATCCTTTGTGAGTCCGCCGACGCCGTCGGTATCGGCAGTAACGGCGATACTCATTTCAATCATCTTATCGATCGTCCAGTTGCTGTCGCGAACGCAGGAATAGATGTCAAAATCGGGGAAATGCTTGCTCATCACGGTCTTATTGAAGAACATCGCAGAGGTGACCTTCTTGGGCATCGTGGAGATATCGCCGATCGCAAAATACTGATGTCCCGCAAAGGAGAGTGCTTCGTTTGCAGACTGATCCCACCATGCCTCATCGAGCTCGAGGAAATTGGAAAGGTCGTACAAGCAGCCCTCCGTGCCGAGCATCGCGCCCTCATACGCAAACATCATCACTGCGTCAAACTCACCCATACCGGAGATAACGTCATTTCGAAGCGGGGTCAAGATCGACTCTGCAGGGTACGCCATGATCTCGACGTTATATTTTTCGAGGATCGCCTTGTTTCGGTCGGAAACCGCATTGTCAAAATCGGCGTCGGTCTCCTTGTACAGATTCGGTACTACGTCGTCGCAGTAATAGGTGGTCTGAAGCTCGTTGGAAACGATGAGCATGGTGAATTCCTTCTTGGTGTCGCCGACACCGTTCGGTGCGTCGCCGAGGGACATAAAAACATCCTCATCGGTAACATCCGATACGTCACTCGAGTCGTCGCCGGATGCGTCACCCGATGCGTCGCCCGATGCGTCACCCGATGCGTCACTCGAGTCGTCGCCGAACAGATCGTCGAAAATGCTACCGATTCCGTCGTTACTCGTTTCGACCTGCGACTCCTTGGAAGCATTCTCGTCATCGTCGTTTACCTTGCTTTCACACGCCGCAAAGGCAAGCAGCATGCAAAGCATGAGCAAAAATGCAATAATCCTTGTGTTTTTCATTACTTTACTCCCCTTTTTATAAGTCAAGAAAAGCCCCGTATACGGGGCTTTTCGATTATTCTATCGGTTCGATAACACCGTATTGATCGTCGTCGCGCTTGTAAACGACGTTGTATCTGCCGCTGTCGGAATTAAGGAACATGTAGAAGCTGTGCTGGAGCAGGTTCATCTGCAAAATCGCCTCTTCGACGGTCATTGCGTGCATTTCAAACCGCTTGACCTTTGCGACCTCAATGGTTTCCTCCGCCTCGGCAAGCTCTGCCTCCGCAAACATTTCCTTCTTCACGTGGATCTTCTTTTCAAGTCTCGTGCGGTTCTTTCTGATCTGGCGCTCGATGTTTTCCATCGCCGTGTCAAGAGCGCATTTGTAGTCCTTGTCAGAAACTTCGGAGCGGAAGATAGAGCCGTTACGATAGATCGTAAGTTCGATTCTTTCGCCGATTTTGTTACTGCTTAAGGCAACGGTTGCCTCTGTGTCCTCGGAGAAGAACTTGTCGAATTTTTTAAGCTTCTTCTCGATCCATTCGCGTACGTCATCGGTGAGTGTGAACTTTTTGGTGATGATTCTTGTCTTCATAACGCCATCTCCTATTCAATATATTGCGTGACAGTCTTACTGTCTGTCTATATATTACCACGCTTGCGCGTTTTTGTCAAGTATTTTCCACTATAGTCGCAATATTTTGTTGAAAAGCACCAACGGTGGAATACACATAAAAAAAACACCTTAAGGGCGATGCACCATAGTGATAAATCGCCTTAAAATCGCCATTTTTGCACAATACTGCATCAAAAATCCGCGATATACACTCGTATTATCGCGGATTTCTTCTTTGTCTTGCGACAAAACTATCTGATTTTAAGGTGCGCAGCAGTTTTGCGCGTATCCGATTTGTTCTGTAACGACGGCGAAAAACGAAGGAATACTAACGTATTTCAAGGTTTTTTGACTAAGTTACAGGGCAAAACGGTAGCGCAAAACCGCTTTCTCACTGTGGCGCATCGCCCAACGACAGGTGTTTAAAGTCATCTTCTGCGTTTTTTGTCACGGTTGAGCCGTGCAAGCTTTTCATCGCTTGCAGACTTGAAGTGGGAAAGCATCGATTCAAAATCGGTCGGCTCACGATCACGCTGATTTGTATGCTCGTATTTGGGCTTTTTCGGCTTATCCGCGATCATCGAAAGCGCGATCCTGCCGTTATCGACAGAAATGATCCTTGCGGTAACGGTGTCGCCCTTCTTTATGACGCTGTTGATATCCGAAATGAAGGAATCGGAAAGCTTGGATATATGTATCATGCCGGTGCCGCCGCCCTCAAGGCCGACAAACGCTCCGTACGCGGTCACCCCGGTGACCGTCCCTGTTACGGAATCCCCGACAGAATATGGCATATACTGCTCCTCCCTTATCCGGCTATATTATTCTTGAAAATGATTTCGTTAGGCTTGCGGAAGCCACGCTCTCTCGCGATACGCTCGATAAAATCGTCGTCGATCGGAGTAGCTATACGCAGTTCAAGCTCGTCGATAGCGTCCTGCTTGTCACGGACCTGCTCAAGCAGAGTATCCCTCTGGTCACGCAGCTCGTTCATCTGCACCTGCAGATTAATGACCGAGACAAAAAGGAATATAAATATGCAAATAAACGCCATACGAACTATCGTATTGGGCTTAAGCGTCTTTGTCTGTGACATTTTGTTCTTCCTTTCCGTGTTCGACGTCGGCAAAAAGACGTTTGACCGATGCGACCGTTTTTTTACAGTAAGCGTAGGTTTTTATATGTCCGACCGCAAGCGAAACAGCCGCCCGCAGTCGTGTTGTTATCGAATTCAATATACCCGCGACAAGCCTCACAAGCCGCTTCATAAGCGACATAACGAGATTACTCACGGTAAAGCGCCATATCAAAAATCCGATCGCCGTCAAGACGAAGGAAAAGGCGCGCATTCTGCCGTACGACAGATTAAAAAACATCACGCACATGACCGCCGTTGCGATCATGCAGTAGAAAAAGTCAAGCAGGAACAGCAGCACGCCGTTTTGCCTGTGCAAGAGCCTTGACAGCCTGAAAACGTCGTAGACGGCGCAGAGAAAAGCGCCGACGGCAAGCGACCACAATGCAAGTGCGTTGCTCAAAAAATACCCGTTTTCCACTTAGCCCCTGCCGAAAAGCCGATTCTTTCTTTTGCGGACCGTCGAATCGAAATAGACGATCGCCGATATATTGCCCTCGACGGTAATATCGCCGTTTTCGAGCGAGAGACTCTTTATCGACAGACCTTCGCCGCTTATATTCAGCGTCGATTCGCCTACGGCGAGGCTTACCAGCGTTTCGTCAAAGCTGACCACGTCGTCAACCGCAGTGATGGCAAGGCTTGCGCGTGCGTCAAGCGTCAGGGTGTGCCTTTTAGTATCCATGCTTCTTCCCTCCTGCTTAATCATATGAGGAGGAGGCATAGATTATTCCATTAATTATTCCACGACCTCGTACATTTCGGAGGCTTCGGATTTTTTTGTGGTCTCGTTGATCGCGACCACGCGAAACTTAGTAACACGGCTTCCGTATTTTACCTCGATAACGTCGCCGATCTTTACGTCATAAGACGGCTTGACGACCTTACCGTTCACCGATACGAGGTTTTCGCCGCAAGCCTCGTTTGCAACGGTGCGGCGCTTGATTATACGCGAAACCTTAAGGTATTTATCTAATCTCATTTTCCAAAATTAATGACCAATAAGGCAGGGGGTTAGCCCTGCCTTGATCGTACAGAATTATTACTTGTTGACAGCGTCCTTAAGATCCTTACCTGCAACAAAAGCGGGAGCCTTGGAAGCGGGGATGGTGATAGCTTCCTTGGTCTTGGGGTTGCGGCCTACTCTTTCAGCTCTTTCCTTAACCTTGAAAGAACCGAAGCCTGCGATCTGAACCTTGCCGCCGGTAGCGAGCTCGGTTTCGATTGCCTTAAACATTGCATTAACTGCAGCCTCTGCATCCTTCTTCTTGAGATTGGTGCTGGATACAACTGCTTCTACGAGAGTCGACTTGTTCATACCTGGTATTCCTTTCAAAAATAAATTGATTGACTTATTATATCATCATTTTTCCCTATCCGCAAGAGTTTTTTGCATTTTTTCGGTAAAATATTGCCTTTTATGACGATTTTTTGTTAATTTTCCTTTGCTTTTTGCCAAAAAAGCTCTTTTTCCTCACGCGTTGACTCGGTAACGCTCTTCCCATTGGCAAGGCACAGCTCCTCAACACGTGCAAAACGTGTCAAAAACTTCTCGTTTGCGTTGTAGAGAGCCTGCTCGGGATCGACGTGAGCGAGCCTCGCGGCGTTAACCACGGCAAGCAAAAGATCGCCGAATTCCTCCTCGATATCCTCCTGTGTGCGGTTTGCCAGCGCGTCGCGGACCTCGTCGGCCTCCTCGAAGACCTTGAGCATCGCTTCCTCGGCATCGTCAAAGTCAAATCCGAGCTTACGCGCCTTTTTGCCGAGCTTGTCTGCACGCATCAACGCGGGCATTGCGGGCGAAACCGAGCGCAACGCCTCGGTATCGCTCTTCTGATGCTTCGTGTCGCGCTTGATAGCGTCCCAATTCGAAAGAACGTTTTCGGTATTCTCGACGACAACGTCCGAGAAAACGTGGGGATGTCGGACTATCAGCTTTTGACAGATATCGTTGCAGACGTCGTTTATCGTGAAGCTGTCGGCAATATCGGCGTGGAACACCACCTGAAGCAGCACGTCGCCAAGCTCCTCGCGCAGTATCTCGGGGTCGTTTTTATCGATGCCCTCGATAAGCTCGTAGGTCTCCTCCAAAAGGTCGCGACGGATGCTTTGATGCGTCTGCTCGGCATCCCAAGGGCAACCGCCCGGCGCACGGAGTATCGACATTATCTCGACAAGGTCATCGAAATTGTAATTATTCTTTGCAAGTAAGGTTTCCTTAGACATATTATTCCTCGATTTCCTCGCGCTTGAGCCATCCGAGTCGGATGAGCAAAGCCGCGATCTTCCCGCCCATGGGGAGCAGTCTGACCTCGTCCTCCTTGATCGCCTTGAACAAAAGCACGGCGATAACGTAGGATATCACGAGAGCGATGCCTGATATCAAAAGTATGCAAAGCGACGCCAAGCGGGTATCCGTGCTTCCGCCCATAACGCTCGACCAAAGCGCCTTCGCTCCGACGTACGCGCCGTATGTCGCGACAGCGGCAACGACACCGCTGAGCACGGGGCGTGCAAACATCTCGCCAAGCCTGAGCCTTACGCCGCAATGCTTTTTAAGGAACCACATATCAAGAAGCATTACTATCGTATAGCAGATAAGCGAGCTGAGCGGAGCGCCGTATATTCCCATTTTACTGCGAAGCAGCAAAAGCTCGGACACGGTGAGCACGGCGATACCGACGAGCACGGCTATAAAGGGAAGATGAGGCTTGCCGTACGCGTTAAGAAGCGAATTGCAGGTCGAAACGATCGAAATAAAGAATACCGCAAAGGCAAGCACCGACAGTGCCGTCGCCGCCGCATCAAGCGGAACGAGGCTCGAGCCGTCTGCCATTGTCATCGGATCGGACCATTTGTCGGCACCGTAAAGCAGGGTGATGCAGTGTCTGCCGGTAACCAGCAGGAACGCGCCGCAGGGAACGGCGATTATGCCTGAAATTCTTACAGCCTGACGCGTGAGCCTTGCGGCACGCTTCTGCTTCTTTATCGCCAGCGCGGCGGATATCGCGGGGAGTATGCTCGTCGCTATCGGGAAGACGAGAGTCGCGGGGAGAAGATCGTAAATAGGGACCGAAAGACCGGTATATGCCGAATAAAGCGTGTCGGCTACCGACTTGCTTTCGCCCGATGCCTCAAGGCAGTTGACGATGATAAGGGTATCAAGAAACTGCGAGAAATACAGCGCTGCGGCAGTCAACGTCACGGGAAGTGCAACGAGAAGGATGAGCTGTAACAGCTTTTTATCGCTTTGTACCTCTTTATCGGTATCGTTGGGTATACTCTTTTTCGAGAGTCTTCTGCAAAGCAGTATGTAAACCATCGCGAAGAAGGTACCGACCGAAACACCGCTTATGGCGCACGCCGCCTGAACTGCGACCGATGCGCCCATATTCTTGGCGACAATGATCGCGCTCATACCGACGGCAAGCTTGAAGAATGCCTCGATAAACTGCGAAATCGCCGTGGGGAACATATTGCGAAGCCCCTGAAAGTAGCCGCGCACAGCCGCACATATACAGATAAAGAACAGCGAGGGCGCGATGACCTGCATAGCAAGTGCGCTGTCGGCGTGTCCCGTCATCGTCGCGATATTCGGCGCAAAAACAAACAGCGCCGCGGCAAACAAAAAGCCGATTATTCCGAAAACGGCAATGGCAAGATTGGCGATACGCTTTGCCTCCTGCCCCCTGCCCTTTTCGTTGCTCGCGGAAACGAGCTTACTGACCGCAACCGGCAAGCCGCTCGTGCTGAGCATAAACAGCATGGCGTATATCGAATACGCGGCGGTAAATATGCCGATGCTGTCCTTTAGTATATTCGTCAGCGGTATTTTGAAAACGACGCCGATTATCTTCACCGCAAAGCTTGCCACGGTGAGGATGACCGCCTCGCGCAGGAAGCTTTTGCCCTGCTCGGTCGTCTGTTTAACGTCTTGGCTCATTTTATAATCCTAAATAAATTCTCTTAATAACGAATTGCTCGGTATATAGTCGTCGGTTATCTGAGGGAACGGCTTCAAAATATCGATAAGCATACGTGCGTTATCGTAGTGACTGCTTTCCGGCTTTACCGTGTTGAGCAGAGCGATGCCGTCGTCGTTGAGTATGCCGCGCTCGTACCTGAAGAAGGTGTTTATCGTCACGTCCGCATACTGTCTGAAGGGCTCGATCGATTCACGCTCGCTCTTCTTGACGTTGGACCAGAGGTTATAGGTATGCTCGGCAGATGCGTTTCTGTGGCGCGAGTCGCGAACCATTCTGCGAACGAAGCGGCAATCTGCCCCGTCGCCCGCGTCGGCGTAAAGATAGATCCTGTAAAGCGCGCTTTCATCGGGTGCATCCTCAAAAAGCGAAAGATTCAATGCGTGAAGCCCCTCGATAAGCACAACGTCGCCCTCGCCGAGCTTGATGGTGCGGTATCCGTCGGTGCGAGCCGCAGCCTTGAAGTCGTACATGGGGATCGGAGTTTCCTCGCCTGCGATGAGGCTTGCAAACGATTCCTTTATCATATCGACCCTGAGGCTGTTTATCGTTTCGATATCGCGGGTGCCGTCCTCAAGATAAACGCTTTCGTCAAGATTGCGGTAATAATCGTCGAGCGAAACGGTATGCGCCGCTCTGCCCGATGCCGCGATAAGCTCGCTCAGCTTGCGGGTGGTGGTCGTTTTGCCTGCGCAGGAGCCGCCCGCGATAAGCACCAGCTTCACACTCGGGGTGGAAACGATATGCTCCGCGATACGGTTCAGCGTGGTTTCGTAATTCAGCTCGTCGTTACGAATGCTTTCAAGAATTTCTGCGTTCAATTGGTTTCATCCTTTCGAAATTTGGCGAAAAATGCCTTTGCCTCGTCATAGCCCAAGCCCTTGTCCTGCGAAAGATACTCGAACGGATATTTCGGGAACGCGTGACGCAGTATATCGTCGCGCTTGGGGCTGACAAGCTTGGTTATGGAGCCGGCGCCGCACGCAAAAACGGTGCTGTGCTCCTCCATCATAAGCACGTTGTAGAGGTTTTCCTTGCCCGGCAGAGTGTACCCCGTATTCTCGGCGTTGCCGACGGTGTTCTTCTGACGGTACAGATAATAGGGCGAATATCCCGCGCCCTTTAAGCGGTTGCGTGCGTATTCGACGCTTTCCCTTGCGAATTCGCCCTGCGGGTCGTAAAACCCGTCGCCGATGAAGCGCATGCTTGCCGCGTTTTTGATAGAAAGCGTATGCACGGTGATATTTGAAAATCCGAGACCTATTACGTCCTCGAGGCTCTGCCTGAAGCTAAGCTCGGTGTCTCCCGGAAGTCCTGCGATAAGGTCTGCGTTGATGCAGTCGAAGCCGATGCCGTTCGCTATCTCGGCCGCCTCAAAAAACTGCTTTGCCGAATGCTTTCTGCCGATCTGACGAAGCACAAGATCGCTTGTCGTCTGCGGGTTGATGCTGATCCTCTTAACGCCGTTATTGATGACCGCAAGAAGCTTTTCTCGGGTAACGGTATCGGGTCTGCCCGCCTCGAAGGAGTATTCGACGCCGCTGATATCGACGTTCGAATTTATACATCCGAGCAGTCTGTTGATCTGATGCTCGTCAAGTATCGAGGGGGTTCCGCCGCCGATATATATCGCGCGGAGCCTCATACCGAGGCGGCGTATCATTTCGCCGGTCTCCGCGATATCCTTCATCAGCTTTTCAAGATATTCGGGAATAAGCGAAAAAAGACGCTGATTGCTGTACGAAACGAAGGAGCAGTAATCGCACCTTGTCGGACAGAACGGGATAGACACGTAAAGCCCGCAGTCGTTTTCGCCGATATCCTCAAGCATTTTCTGCTGAATCAGCGCAGTCTCGACCGAAAGCGTCGACTTTTCGTTCGTGACCTCGTAATCACGCTCGAAAAGCGTTATTATCTCCTCGGGAGAATAGCCCCTGTCGAGGTAGTACTTCGCGCGCTTTACGGGACGAAGCCCCGTGATATAACCCCACGGCAAGCCGAAGCCGAAAAGCCTTCTGCCCGCCTCAAGAAACGCCTTTCCCAAGGCGTTCATGGCGTAAAAATCGTCGTTCATCGGGATAGACGGGGTGTATCCGCCCTCGAAATATCCCTCCGCGCGTCTTTCACCCATACCCAGAACGACACGCGCGGTTATGCAATGCTCTGCAGTTTCCTCAAGAAAAAACGAAGCGTAATTATCGCTTTCGAAGCCTTCCTTGAACTTTTCACCGGGGAAATAAAGCAGGCAGAGTGTCTGAAAATAATAATCGTTGAGATATCGGGTGCGGTTATCTATAACCAGTTTCATTTGCGAAGCTCCCGTGTATCTATTATAACGTTGATGGGTCCGTCGTTATGCACCGAAATGTCCATATGCGCACCGAAAACGCCGGTAACTGTGGGAAGCACCTTGCCAACCTCGGCTGCAAGAGCATCGAACATCCTCTTGCCGTCATCGTACCTTGCCGCGTGGGTGCAATCGGGACGGAAGCCGCGATTCACCCTGCCCGCAAGCACGAAATTGGATATAAGCATAACGCTTCCGCCGACAGCCTGCGCGTTCAGCGAGAGCTTGCCCGCCTCATCGATGAAGACGCGCAAGCCCGAGATCTTATTTGCCATTTTCGCGAGGTCCTCCTCGGTATCGTCGTCAAACACGCCGATATACGCAACGAGTCCCTTGCCTATTTTTGATACCGTCTCGCCGTCCACCACGCACTCGGCGCTGTGGACGCGCTGTACTACTGCTCTCATATATTACCTATATTGCTTCTTGAGACTTCTCTTACGCCCTTGATGCGGTGAAGTCCCGAAATAATGTTGCGAACGTGATCTACGCCGCTGCACTTGATGCCGACCGCGATTATCATCTCGCCTGCGTTTTCACGCGTGCTGATAGCCGTGACCGCGACCTTCATATCGGTAAGCGCGAGCGTAATGTCCGCGATAAGATGCGGAGAATATTCCGCGATGATAGAAAGCCCCGCCTCGAAGCTTCCGCTCGAGCTTCTTCCCAATCTTTCCGACCACGACGCGACCACCCAACGGTCCTTATCGTTGGGATTTGAAAGACCGTTTTGCGCGTTGACGCAGTCGTATTTATGGATCGAGACGCCGTATCCGCGCGTAATGTAGCCGATGATGTTATCGCCGGGAAGCGGGTTACAGCATTTTGCAAACTTGACGGTACAGCCCTCGACGCTGTCAACGATAACGCTTTCGGCGTTCGTACGCGACGTCTTTTCGTGCCGTGCAAGCTTCATCTGCTCTGCGGTGGGCATCGTCTGGGTATCCGCCTGAGGCGCGACGACGCGCATAAACTCCTCGCGGAGCTTTACGGCAATTTTCGACACCGAAAGTCCGCCGTAGCCGATATTGTTATACAGGTCGTCTACGTCGGGGAGCGACAGCCTGTTCGCGAGATTCTTCATTATCTCGTTCTTCTGCGCTTCGGTGTAGGACCTGCCGTAGCGCTTGATCTCGCGCTCGATCTCGGTCTTACCTACGACGATATTTTCGCTTCTGAGCTCTTTTTTGAAGTACTGTCTTATCTTGTTGCGTGCCTCGCCCGAGCGAACGATCTTGAGCCAATCGCGCGAGGGTCCCTTCGACGATGCGCTGGTAAGCACCTCGACGATCTGACCGGTTTCGAGTATCGTGTCTATCGGCACGATATTACCGTTCACCTTGGCGCCGACCATCTTATTGCCGACAGCCGAGTGAATGGCATACGCAAAATCGATAGGGGTAGAATTGTTGGGCAGGTTGACGACGTCGCCCTTCGGAGTGAACACGAAGATCTCGTCCTCGAAAAGGTCGATCTTCAGCGGACGGAAGAATTCGTCGGGGTCGTCAACGTCCTTCTCGGTTTCGACAAGCGTGCGAATCCACTGAAGCTTCGCGTCGATATCCGCCTTGACCTGCTCGCCGGTCTTATATTTCCAA
The DNA here is from genome assembly GCA_017563195.1 of Clostridia bacterium. Lineage (GTDB taxonomy): Bacteria > Bacillota > Clostridia > Oscillospirales > CAG-382 > Coliplasma. The sequence continues at coordinate 29,093 of JAFXDO010000021.1, forward strand.
TGCGCCGCGATACCGTATTCGGCGACCTGATGCATCTCCCAGGTCCTTATCTGCACCTCGAAGGGAATGCCCTCCTTGCCGATGACCGTCGTGTGAAGCGAGCGGTACATATTAGGCTTCGGGGTCGAGATATAGTCCTTGAATCTGCCGGGGATGGAGTTGAACTGCTCGTGGATAATGCCGAGCGCGGTATAGCAGTCAAGCTCGCTGTCGACGATGATACGCAACGCGTAAAAGTCGTATATCTCATCGAACTGCTTGCTTTGGTTATACATCTTTTTATAGATGCTGTATATCGTCTTGACTCTGCCCGAAAGCGTGAATTTCACGTTATAGCTCTTGAGGCTTTCGGCGACCTTTTCGGTTGCGTGGTCAAGGAAGTCCTTGTTTTCGCCGTAGCGCTTGTTGATGTCGTCGTTGACCTCGTTATAGCCTATCGGGTCGAGGTAAAAGAGCGCAAGCGTCTCAAGCTCGTTCTTTATCTTCTGGATACCGAGCCTGTGTGCAAGCGGTGCGTAAACGTGCATCGTTTCGAGCGCGATCGAGCGCTGCTTTTCGGGCGAGCGGACGTCGAGCGTGCGCATATTGTGCAATCTGTCGCAAAGCTTGATGAATATTACGCGCAGGTCCTTGCTCATCGCGAGGACCATCTTGCGCAGGTTTTCAATGCTTTCGTCCTGCTTTGTCTCGAACGGAATATGGACAAGCTTGGTAACGCCGTCGACTATTTCGGCAACGTCGGAGCCGAATTCCTTTTTGATATGCGCGAGGTTTATCTTTTCGCCGCAGTCCTCGACGGTATCGTGAAGAAACGCGGCGCAGATAGAGTCGGTATCGAGCTGAAGCTTGAATACCTCCTCTGCGACAGAGAGCGGATGGACGATATAATCCTCGCCCGAAATGCGCTTCTGCCCCTCGTGAAGCTTATCTGCGTATTCGTACGCCTTATAAATCTTATCGTAATCGTAGCTGCCCGCTTCTTTGATTTTGGCAAACAGCTCTTCAGCCTGCTTAAGCATCTTTTTTACCCTTTTCCTCCCGAGCGCACGGCGCAAAGAAGAGGAGATTCGTCAATATTGATCTTTCCGTTTGACGGAAGCATCTTCAAAAATACGTTGTTTCCGCCGTCGCGGTAGTTAAGCGAAACGAGTCCCTGCTCGTTAAGCACCTCGAGAATTATCTTGAATTTGCAGAGCGTGACCGAAATGTCGAAGTCCTGCTCAAGCTCACGCACGGCGGAGCAAAGCGAGAGGCTCTTTCCCTCGTGTCCCGATTCTCTGCGTATGTACCTGAAAATATTGCGGAAGTCGGCAAGATCGGGAATATCCCTTTCCGCGTTTTCGTAGTGTTGACCGTTTACGAGCATTTCAAAATGCTCGTTACACTCGTCAAGCTCTCTGCCTTCGCTTTCTGCAAGGCGCATAGCCTTGATAAAGAGCTGAGGTGCGCGAACCCCCATATATTCATTGATATCCGCTGTGAACACGATATCGCAGATATCGCCCTCGCAGTAGGAAAAGCTGTCGAACGCAGTACCGAAGTTCACGGCGTTGATCGAATAGGTCCTGCCGTTTTCGATGCCGCTTACGCGGAATCTCAAATGCTTACCCTGCGAAAGCGGTACTATATCGTGAATGGTAACGTTTTTCAGCATAAGCACCGGCTGAGGATTGGAAAGACCGAACGGCTCGAGTCTGAGAAGCTCGTCTATCCCCTTTTCGCTGAGATCCGAGAATCTTGCGGTGCATTCTATTTCCAAGGGAAGTGCGTTGCTGCTTGCGTTGAGCAGAGGCGCGGCATATGCGTTGAGCTTTTCGCGGAAAGCGTCGATCATCGAGCGCTCGATGGAAAGACCCGCCGCAAGCTCATGTCCGCCGTATTCAAGCAAAAGGTCTCCGCACGCGGAAAGCGCGTCCATAAGCGAAAAGCCCTTTATGCTTCTGCCCGAGCCCTTCGCAGTATCCCCGTCAAGCGAGAAAAGTATGCAGGGGCGCGAGTAACGCTCGGCTATCTTCGAGGCGACTACACCGATAACGCCCTGATGCCAGCCGTCGTAGGCAAGCACCAAAAAGCGGTCGTCAAGGTAGGAGCCCTCTATCATTTCGACAGCCTGCTCGTATATCTTCTGCTCGGTCGTCTGGCGGAGCTTATTGATCTCACAAAGCTCCTCGGCGATGATATCCGCCTCCTGCTCGTTTTTGGTGAGCAAAAGCTCAACCGCACGCGAGGCGCAGGCGATTCTGCCCGCCGCGTTTATTCTGGGAGCAAGCACGTATCCGACCGTAGCGGACGTGACCTTCTTGACACGCTTGCCGTATTTCACGATCCCGGCACGGCGCATCAGCGCGAGCAGACCGTAATTATCGGTTTCGGCAAGCCTCTTGAGTCCTATTCCCGTAATGCGACGGTTCTCGTCGATTATGGGCATAACGTCGGCAACGGTACCGACGGCAATAATATCGGAATAAAGCTCGAGTATTCTTTCGGTGCTTCCCTCCAATGCGCAGAGCAGCTTGAAGACAACACCGACGCCCGCGAGATTACGGAAGGGATAAACGCTGTCCTCCCTGTGCGGATTGACGACCGCAACGGCATTGGGAAGCGTTTCGCGGCAGGAGTGATGGTCGGTGATGACCATATCTATACCCACGCTTTTGGCATATTCAGCCTCGGCTACAGCGGTAACGCCGGTATCGACGGTGATGATAAGGTCCACCCTGCCCTTCATCTTTTCGATGACGGGAAGGCTAAGACCGTAGCCCTCGGAAATACGCTCGGGGATGAAATACTCGCATTCAAGCCCGCGTGAGCAGAGGTACTGATAGAGCATAACCGTGCTTGTCACGCCGTCGACGTCGTAGTCGCCGTAAATGCAGACGCGTTGCTTTTCGGCGATAGCCTTTTCGATTCTGGCGACTGCCTTATCCATATCCGCAAGCAAAAACGGATCGTGTATGGGCATGGTGTCCTTATCGAGGAATGCGTTTATTTCGTCTCTTTCGGTAAGACCGCGGTTCACAAGTATTTTTGCGGTAAGCGGCAAAAGAGAGCACTCTCTCGCCACGCGCGAGGACAGAGCCTCGTCGTTTTCACGCACGAGCCATTCGCGACTGTTCATTATGCTCACCTCTTTTTCTGTGAAATATTTTATTCTATCGTAAAGCTGACCTCATACGGAATATTCATAACGTATATTCCGGGATAGTCTCCGCCGAGCGATATCTCGGCAAGTGCGGTGTAGCTTCCGTCGGGATTGACCGTAACTCGGTCAAAATCGACCGTCGCGGTCAGCAGCCCTCTGTCTATCGAATCGAACGCATCGCGCGGTCCGATAAGATTTACGTCTATTGCGTTAATAACGTTGAAGGTCATACCTGCGGGAAGATTTATAACAGTTATTGCGTCGGCAGGCACGGTATAGACTCTAAGCGCCTGCTTGGGAAGCGTGATGCTTACCGTAATTTTCGAGCTGTCGCTTTCGTTTGCGACGCCCGCGGGGAGAAGCGCGCTCAGGGCAAATTCAAGCTCCGCCTTGGAGTCGATGGCGCTTTCGTCAACCGATATAACCAATTCTTCGATCGACTTAAGAGCATCGGGCGAGCCGGATACCGTTACCGTCTGAAGCGACGTGACAACCGTCGCATCCTCTGCCGAAAAGATGCCGCCCGTGAACACTACCTTCACGGGAACGACCTTCTGCTTGGTGACCGAAATCGTCACGTACGCAGTCGTTTCCGACAGACTGACGTAGGGATCGTCGATGATATTGCCGTCCTTATCGCGAAGCTCTATAGCTCCGTAGCCGTACATATCATCGCTTATCTGATGACCGTCAAGGTCGAATTTGACGTATGCCTTATCGATGGAATCGAGCACCGACGCAGGTCCCGAAACCAGCACCGTCAGCGGGTTTGCGACCGCGTTTACGAAGGTGACGCCCTCGGTCATAACGTAGTTGCCCGTCTCGACCTCGACCTCGATAAGCTCGTTTCTTTGAGTAAACTCATCGACGTATACCGATACGGTCGTCGACGAGGGGGTAGCTTCTATGCCGTTGGGGGATATTATTTTGATGTCGAGCACGTGAACGCCGGGGGTCGTAAGCTGAGATACGTCGACCACCGCGCGGAAATCCGAGGAATCAAGCTCGTTAAGCTCGGATCTTTTACCCTTGGCGACAACCGACACCGAGGAAAAGTCCTGACCGTCGGCGAGTATGAAGCTTTGACGCTCGAAAAGCTCGTTTTCGCCCTCTATGACCACCTCTATACCGTTAAAGGTACGGTCGAAAAGCGTGCTGTCGTAGCCGATAGCGTATATCCACAGAAACAGCGCGGCGACCAACGAGAGCAGAAGTATCACGATCTTTTTTGCCTTGGGGGCATCGTGCTGCTTTTCGCTATTGATCTCGGCGGATTCATTCTTCTTCATTCTTGCTCTCACCGCCCTTTTTGAAAAATCTGCCCTTCACGACCTGAGTGATATTCTTCTTGTTTTCATCGAGAAGCGATGCAACAAGCATCTCCTCAAGCTGTTCACGGGTCAGGCCACGCACGAGCTCGCCGTCGGATGCGACCGAAATACTGCCGGTCTCCTCGGAAACCACAAGCACCAGCGCGTCGCTGTTTTCGCTCATACCGATAGCGGCACGGTGACGTGTGCCGAGCTCCTTTACTATATCATTATTCGACGAAAGCGGAAGGAAGCAGCCCGCGGCGTGCACCCTGCCCTTTCGGATGACCACCGCACCGTCGTGAAGCGGCGCGTTATGGAAGAATATGTTGCCCAAAAGGAAGGAGGACGTGACTGCGTCGACGGTCGTGCCGGTACGGATGACGTCGCCGAGTCGCGTGTTACGCTCAAGCACTATGAGCGCGCCCGTTTTTTTCTTTGAAAGCTCTTCTGCCGCAACGCTTATTTCTCCGATGGCAGAACGAACGATCGACGCCTCGTCGGAATCCATTCTTACCTTGAAGTTATCGCTGAAGCCGCCCACCTTTTCAAGTGCGCTGCGAAGCTCGGGCTGAAAAACTATAACAATGGCGATCATACCGATCGAAACGACGCTGTTCAAAATAAAGTTCAGCGCACGCATTTCGAGCAGACCGCTTATAAGCAAAAGCAGGAAAAGAATGCCGATACCCGCGAGAAGCTTTCCCGCGCGGCGTCCGCGCACGAATTTTATCACCGCATAGAACACCAAAGCGACCAAAAAGATATCGATAACGTCGATGATCTTGATGTTGGACAGCTGGTTCCATACGTATTCAAGGTAATCAAGGAATGCCATATCAAAGCTCTCCCTTCGGACAATAAAACTTAATAAAATATTTTAACACATTATGTATACAGTGTCAACGGAAAGTATTGGTAACAAAGCGATTATTTTGCTAAAAAATCTGCCTGCTTTATTAATTCTTCGATTGCCCTGCCGCGATGCGAAACCGAATTTTTTTCGGCGGAATCCATCTCGGCAAAGGTCTTGCCCATCGGCGGGTAGCAGAACACCGGATCGTATCCGAATCTGCCGTCGCCCTTGCGCTCGTCGATGATGAGCCCCTCGCTTTCGCCGCGGACGTACAGAGTCTCGCCGTCGGGTCGGCAGACGCATATCGCACAGACGAATTTTGCGTCGCGCCTTGCATCGGGACGCTTTTTCAATTCGGCAAGAAGCTTATCGATATTTTCGTCGTCGCTTGCGCCGTCGCCCGCATAGCGTGCTGAGTATACGCCGGGGGCACCGCCAAGCGCATCGACCGCAAGCCCGCTGTCGTCGGCAACGGCGATCATTCCCGTGTATTCGCAAAGCGTTTTCGCCTTTATGTACGCGTTGCCCTCGAAGCTGTCGGCATCCTCGACGATCTCGCCGTCAAAGCCGGTCTCCTTTATCGTGAGTATCTCAACGTCGAAGCCCTTTTGCGCAAAGCAGGAGCGAAACTCCGACACCTTGTGTGCGTTGTTTGTGGCAAGTACAAGCTTAATCATTTGAATCATCCTCGAAGAAGGCATTGATGAATTCCTTCGGCTCGAATTCGCGAAGATCGTCTATACCCTCGCCTACGCCGATGAACTTGACGGGAATGCCGAGCTCACGCTTGATAGCGAGGATTATACCGCCCTTTGCGGTGCCGTCGAGCTTGGTCAGAACAAGTCCGGTGATATCCGCAGCCTTGCCGAATTCCTTCGCCTGAATAAGTGCGTTCTGTCCGGTGGATGCGTCGAGCACGAGAAGCGTTTCGCGAGTCGAGCCGGGTGCCTCGCGGTCGATAACACGGTTTATCTTCGCAAGCTCGTCGATAAGGTTTTTCTTGTTGTGAAGTCTGCCCGCCGTGTCGACGATAAGCACGTCGCTGCCCGCCTTTTTCGCCGCAGCCACAGCGTCGAAAACGACTGCGGCAGGGTCAGCGCCCTCGTTCTGGCGTATGATGGGCACGTCGTTACGGTCAGCCCAGATGGCAAGCTGCTCGGCAGCCGCCGCGCGGAAGGTATCCGCCGCCGCAAGCATTACCCTCTTGCCGCGTTCCTTCAAGCAATGCGTTATCTTGCCGATAGAGGTGGTCTTGCCGACGCCGTTGACGCCGATGATGAGTATCACGTTGAGTCCGTCGCCGAAGGAAAGCTCGCCGCTTTCGCCGACCGCCTCCGCAAGGATCTCGCGGAACTCATCTCTCGCAATGTTCGCGTCCTTTATCTTCTTTTCCTTAAGGCGCGCCTTAAGCTCCTCGACAAGGTAGTCCGAGGTCTCTACGCCGACGTCCGCCATGATGAGCAGATCGCAAAGCTCGTCGTAAAAATCGTCGTCGACCTTTTCGTAGGATGAAAACAGATCGTTTACAGGCTTCAAAAGCGCATCCTTCGTCTTCTTCAAGCCACTTTTAAGTTTATCAAAAAATCCCATAATTTCTCCTTGGAACAATTAAACGAAAAACATTATAAACCGCATTATCAAACGCAAAGCGTTTTACAATAAATCCTCATATTTTTCAAGGACATGCGCCTTGGAAAATATACCTATGAGCGTCGAGCATTTGGACAAGCCGAAGGCGCGCACAAATGCTGCGCGAGCGCACGACGCTAACAAAAACCAATGAAAACGCTTGCCGTTTTCATTGAGAGCGAAGCGACCTCTGCGCTGCTGTGTGCGTTCAAAAACGCTCAGAGCAGATGCAGGCTGTGCAAATGCAGCCCGAAGCTGTAGAAACCTACTGCGAGCGGATGTATTTGTGCAGAGCGAAGCGACCTCTGCGCTGCTGTGTGTGTTCAAAAACGCGCAGAGCAGATGCAGACTGTGCAAATACAGCCCGAAGCTGTAGAAACCTACTGCGAGCGGATGTATTTGTGCAGAGCGAAGCGCTCTGCGCTGCTATGTGCGTTTTTGCCTTATTCGGCGTATTCTTTGATTATATCATCAAGCTTAGCCATATTCAGCTTCATATAGTCGGAAATACCCTTTTGGCGCATGGTGATGCCGTAGATGGTGTCGGCACGCTCCATGGTTCCGCGACGGTGGGTGATAAGGATGTACTGCGTCTTGTCGCTGTTTCTGCGAACGTAGGACGCAAGCTTAACGATGTTAACGTCGTCGAGTGCGGATTCGATTTCGTCGAATACACAGAACGGCGAGGGGTTAACACGCTGGAGTGCAAGGTAGAGCGAGATAGCCGCAAACGACTGCTCGCCGCCCGAAAGAAGCGAGATGCTGCGGACGCTCTTGCCGGGAACCTTAAGCACGATATCGATTCCGCATTCAAGCGGCATCATCGGGTCGGTAAGCTCCGCCCTCGCGCTGCCGCCGCCGAAAAGCTCGGTAAACACGGCGTTGAATTCGGTGTTGATCTTTTCAAAGCACTCGAGGAAGGTCTCCTTCATACCCGATGCAAGCTTCGAGATCGTCTTGTCGAGCGAGATGCGGGTCTTGTTAAGGTCGTCGGTCTGCTCGGTGAGGAAGTCGTATCTTTCCTTGGTGACGCGGTATTCCTCGACGGCGTTGACGTTGATAACGCCCATTGCGCGGATCTTCGCCTTAAGCGACGCAAGCCTGCTCGGACCCTTGTCCATCTTCTCCTTGGGGAGGCGATAGGACTCGGCGTCGGAATAGGTGAGCTCGTATTCGTCCCAAAGCTTGGAGGTCACCGTGTCGTATTCGGTGTTCACAGAGGTGAACTTCATTTCCGACTCGGTAACGGCGCGGAAGGATTCCTCCTTAGCGGCTGCAACGACCTTCTGCTTTGCGCGCATTTCGTTTAACTGCTTTTCCTTTTCCTCTCTGCCGACGATAAGCTCTGCCATGCGCTTATCACAGCCCGCGATGACCGCATCGCATTCGACGCATATCTCGTTGAGCTTTTCGGTTTCAAGCGTACGCTCACGTATGATTGCCTCAGCCCTTTCGATCGAGGAGCTGCCGATGGTTATTCTTGCGGCGAGCTCGGTCTCACGACGAAGCGATATATCGAGACGCTCCTTGGCAACGGTAACCTCGTTTTTCGCGGTGAACAACGCCATTCGCGCTTCGCTTACCAGCGCAAACGCCGCTTCCTCAGCCTTCTTCAGCGAGTCGGCGTCGGCTCTTGCCGCATCTTTTGCAGAGGTCGCAAGTGCTATCGCATCGTTCAAGCGGGTCGCCTCAGCGGTTATCTCGGCAAGCTCGGCTTCGAGCTTTTGAAGCATTTCGCCGCCGAGCGTGAGCGAATCGATCCTGCCCCTTTCCTCTTCGATACGGACGTTCAAGGATTCGTTAGTCGCGTTGTGAGCCGCTTTTTGGTTGTTTGCCGCGGAAAGAGTGAGTCGCAATGCCTCAAGCTCGTCATCGGCCTTGGTGCAGTCAGCGGTCGTCTTTTCGTGCTTAGCCTCGAGCGACGCGATCTTTTCCTCACGCGCCTTGATGCTTTCGCCCAGCCTCTCGATATCCATAGCACGGGTAAATACGCCGACCTTGACGGCAGACGAGCCGCCGGTATAGCTGCCGCCCGCGTTGATTATCTGTCCGTCGAGAGTGACTATCTTGATCTTGAATCCGCTCTTACGCGCGATCTGCGACGCAGAGTCGATATTGTCGGCGATAACCGTCCTACCGAGCAGGTCGTTCACGACTCCCTCGAACCTCTTATCGTACTTCGCAAGCTCGCTCGCAATGCCGATATAGCCGTTCATTCCCTCGATCTGCGAAACGTCGCTCTTCTTTCCGTTTACGCTCTGAAGCGGCAAAAACGTCGCTCTGCCGAGCTTGTTTTCCTTGAGGTAGCGGATGCACGCCTTCGCGTCGGATTCCTTGTCGACAACGATGAACTGCACGCTTGCCGCAAGCGCGGTCTCAAGCGCGACAACATATTCGCTGTCGGATGATATTATGTTGGAAACGGTGCCGTAAAGCCCGATTTTTTCGCCGTTGTTGCGGATAACTCCGTTCTGGCAGTCGTTAATGACTCTCTTTACGCTTTCGGAGTAGCCCTCGAGCAGATTTTCGAGTCTGGTAAGCTGATCCCTGCGCTGCTCCTCGCCCGAAAGCGCGATCCTTTCGGAGGTTATCTCGTCGTTTATGCTTCGAAGTGACTGAAGCAGGGATGCGCGCTCGTAATCAAGCGCGATTATCTTGTTTTCGGTGTCGTTTATAAGCTTGCTTGCTTCGGAAAGAAGCGACTCCACGCGAGCGCTTTCAGCCTCGAGCGCGTTCATTCTTTCCCTTGCGGCAGTAAGCCTGTCGGCATTTTCGGACGCAGTCCTGCGTTCCGCCTCAAGCGACGCTACACAGCCCGCCTCGCGTGCCGAAAGCATGCTTTTTTCGTTAGTCAGAATTTCGAGTCTCGCGCCCGACGCCTCATATTCGGCATCTGCCGCGGACGAAGCGCTCCTTGCGCTTTCGTAAGCCGATTCGGCACTCTTGGACTCGGATTCGTATTTATTGAGCCTTTCCTCAAGGTCAGCAAGCGAGCTTCTGCATTCGGCGGTCATTCTTTCCGCCTCTGCCTTTTCCTCAACTGCCGAGGAAATACTGTTCTTCGCCTCAGCCGCAGAGGAGTCGGCGTGAGCAATATCGTTGGCGCAGACCGCCTTTTTACCCTCTGCCTCGCCCTTTCTGTGCACAGCCTCGGTCTTCTCGCGCTCGCATTCGCTCATAATGCGCGAAAATTCATAGGTCTCGTTCAAAATACGGTCGGTCGCCTCGTCGCAGGCGGTAACCTCACGCTCGGCTGTCTCAAAGGCAAGCTTGGCGGTCGCAAGCTCCTGCTCGCATTCGACTCTGCGCGCGCGGAGATAATCGAGCCTGTCGAGCCACAGAGTGATCTCGATGCCCTTCTTTTCCTCGCTGAGAACCAGATACTGCTTCGCGTTTTCGGCTTCCTTTTCGAGCGGACCGATGCGCGACGAAATTTCGGAAAGAATATCGTTTACACGCACAAGGTTGTTCTCGGTATCGCGAAGCTTACGCTCTGCCTCGAGCTTCTTGTAGCGGATCTTCGAAATACCCGCCGCCTCCTCGAAGATCGAGCGACGCTCGTCGTCCTTCTGCGAAAGCACCTCTGCGATCTTACCCTGACCGATGACCGAATAGCCCTCGCGTCCGATACCGGTATCGTAGAAAAGCTCGTAAATGTCCTTGAGACGGACCTGCTTTTTGTTTATGTAATATTCGCTGTCTCCGCTTCTGTAAAGCTTACGCGTGACGTTGACCTCGGTGGAATCCGAAAGCCTGTACGCGCCGCTCTTCGATGAATCGGCGTCCTCGGGCTCGGTCTCCGCCTCAATAGTGATATGGTTGGCGCGGTTATATTCCTCCTCGGTATCGATGCAAAGCGTTACCGAGGCGCAGTTTGCCGCGGTACGCGATGCCGTACCGTTGAATATAACGTCCTCCATCCTGCTTCCTCGCAGAGATTTCGCGCTCATTTCACCCAAAACCCAACGGATCGCATCGGAAATATTCGATTTACCGCTGCCGTTGGGGCCGATGATCGCGGTAACACCGCTGTCAAAGGTTATGCGGGTCTTGTCGGGGAACGACTTGAAGCCCTGCATTTCTATTGCTTTCAGGCGCATATTTTATACACTCCTTGTTGTTATCAAAGGCTTGAATTGCGGCAGGTCCGACGGTATTATCTCCACCTCGGCACAGCCGGTCTTCTCCTTAAGCCGTGCTATTGCTCTGCCGCTATGTCCGCACAGCATGGACGTATCGGCGCGTCTTATATGAACACAGAGGATCCTGCCGCCGCAGTCCCCTGCCATATCGCTGATGATATCGGTGTACACCTCGCCCTTTACAAGCTCACCGAGCGCCTGATGGTTAGCGCCGTACGGGGCTTTTTTCAGGTTTTCCGAGGCGTGAAGCCCGATCCTCAGAAGCTTTACTCCCGCGTCGAGGAACACGCGGTAGCATTTCGCGGTACGCTTGACAGCCTCGTCAAGCTCCATCGGGACATACTCGCCGCTGAGCGTCATATCGTAAAGCTTGGTTTCCTCGAACACGACGGTCGGATATATCCTCGCCTCGGTCGCACCCATGCGCACGATATCGTGCGCGGTCTGTATTTCGCTTTCGGGCGAAGAGATTGGCAGTCCGATCATCATCTGTCCGCAAAGCTCAAAGCCGCCGTTCACGATCATTTTCGAGCTTTCAAAGGAAGCACGACTGTCGTGTCCTCGCTCGCATTTCCGCAAAACCGAATCGTCTGTGCTCTGGATGCCCAGCTCGATATTCGTTACGCGGTATCGCTTCAGGATCGAAAGTATTTCCTCGTCGATGCAGTCGGGGCGGGTCGAAATACGTATCCCGCTTGCGACGCCCTTGGCTATATACTCGTTTGCAACGGCAAGCAGCGCCTCCATCCGATCGCGCTTTATCGCCGTGAAGCTGCCTCCGAAGAAGGCGATTTGGCTTTCGTCAAAGCTTCCGCCTTCGCTTTCACACATTTTGCGAAGCTCGGCTATCTCGAGCGCAAGCTCCTTTTCGCATTTTTCGCCGGTTATCTTCGTCTGCGAGCAGAACACACAGCAATTCGGACAACCCGCGTGCGGCACGAAAAACGGCAGGTTACGATGGGTCTTCATCAAGCTCACCGAGCAGTATCAGCGCTTCTCTTGCCGCCGCCTGCTCTGCCTCGCGCTTCGATCTGCCCTTACCCTTTCCGAGCAGATTTGAATTCAGGTATACCTCATAGCTGAAGGTCCTGTCGTGAGGGGGGCCGTCCTCGCCCACAAGCGTGTAGGAAAGCACCTCCTCGGGGGTCTGCTGAACGATGCGCTGAAGTCGCGATTTATAATCCTCGGTGCCGGTCTTGATAACGGTATCGAGCATTTTTGTAATAAAGGGGAGCACGAATTTCTTCGCGTTTTCCATTCCGCCGTCGAGATAGATAGCCGCGATAAGCGCCTCGAACGCATCGGCAATGGTGCTCTTTCTGTGTCTGCCGCCCGAGGACGCCGATTCGCCCTTACCGAACAGCATATAGTCGCCGAGCGATATCATATTCGAGAACTGCGCAAGCGTGTCCTCGCAAACAAGCGCGGCACGGGTGCGCGTCAGGAAGCCCTCGTCGGCATCGGGAAAGCGGTGAAACAGAAACTCCGCGGTTATCACCGAAAGAATCGAGTCACCCAAAAACTCGCTTCGCTCGTTGCTGACCGAAAATCCGCGCTTGCGGTTTTCGTTGCAATACGAGGAATGCGTCAGCGCCACGGTAAGCAGGCGCGTGTCGTTGAATACGTAATCTATTTCTTTTTCAAGAAGAGAAAAATCCTTTTCTTCGCTCATCGCTTATTCCTCTAAAGGTTGTTCGTTTTTATGCGCCATCGCGGAGGCAATCTTATCGACCGTGCCGCTTTGGCAGAAGAGCAGGACCTGCTTTATCGCAGAGCGGAACGCATATGCGTCCGAGCTTCCGTGCGCCTTCACGACCGGCTTTGCAAGTCCCAAAAAGGGTGCGCCGCCGTATTCCGACGGATCGAGCCTTTTCTTAAGCGCCTTGGTGTGCTTAAGCGTCATTGCACCGGCAACGGTAGCGACCTTCGACGCGTGGAACAGATCCTTTAACGACTTGGACATAAACTTGCCCATGCCCTCAAGCAGCTTCAGCACGACGTTGCCGGTAAAGCCGTCGCAGACGAGCACGTCGCACACACCGAACGGGATGGACTTGCCCTCGCAGTTTCCTACGAAGTTTATCAGCCCGTCCTCCTTAAGCAGCGCGTGCGCCTCGCTGTAAAGCGGAGTGCCCTTGTGAGGCTCGGTGCCGTTATTGAGCAAGCCGACGCGGGGATTTTCGACCCCAAGCAGATTTTCGGCGTATATCGAGCCCATTCTTGCGTAAAGGTCAAGCACCTCGGGCGTCGCGTCGAGATTCGCACCGCAGTCGAGCAGCACGAACGGCTTTTCAAGCGGTATGACCGAGCCGAGCGCGGCACGTCTCACGCCCTTGACACGGCGGATTATAAGCGACGCGGCGGTGAAAAACGCACCTGTATTTCCCGCACTCACAACGGCGTCGGCTTCTCCGTCCTTGCAGAGCCTGCAGGCAACGCAAAGCGTCGAGTCCTTCTTTTCCTTCATAACGATGCCTGCCTCGTCGGTCATTTCGACGACGCTTGCGCCCTCTCGCACAGAAACGTTTGCGGGAAGCGCGGGAAGCGAATCGAGTGCCTCCTTGGTGCCGACGAGAA
>JAFXDO010000022.1 GCA_017563195.1 Clostridia bacterium
CACCGGCAAGGTGATATGCGGTGAATGCGGTGCTTCATACACGGGTGTTCGGCACTTCTCGGGGCGGAACAAGCTGAAATACGTTTGCTATCAATGCGCGAACCGAAAGCGAACCGCCTCGCTTGCTTGCAGAAACAAGGAGATTCGCCGAGAATATCTCGAAAGCTTTATTATGCGCGAGATAGAACGGCTCGTCTTCGACGAATCGAATATCGCAAGCGTGGTTAAGGAATATTACAAATACCACTCGGCGTTCGACAGCGATAGCACCGAAGCGTTAAAGATGCTAAACGCTTCGATTCTGGAAATATCGCGTAAGATCGACAACATTATAAACGCCGTTGCCAACACGGGAAGCTCGGCTCTGTTATCGACGCTGACCGACCTTGAAAGCGAGCGCGAAAGGTTACGCGCAGAAGTGGAAAAGATTGAAAAGCAGAGCAAAACCCACGTGATAACCGAAACGATGGTCGAGCTTGCCTATGCACACGCGCGCGGACTTCTCCGCTCGGGCGACAAGGAGCTTCACCGTCAGCTTATAAACCTATACCTCGACCGAGTAATCGTCTATTACGACCACATCGAGTTTTATCTCAACACTCTCCCTGCGGATATTCTTAAGGACGAAACAAACCGCTCGCTCGGGATAGGCGAAGACGAAACTCTTGTCGATTATATCATCAAGAATGAACCGACTCTTGCCGATGCGATATACAACGTAAATCTTAAAAAGAAAAAAGGGGCTGTCAGTAACGACAGTCCCGAAAATTACATAAAAAAGGCCGATAATCCGCTAAAAATAAGCGAATTATCAACCTTTGTTGGTGGAGCCGAGGGGAATCGAACACCTGTCCGAAAACCCATCCGCGGTGCTTTCTCCGAGCGCAGTCTGTCATTAGGATTCCCCACGCAGTGCGCCGACAGACAGGCACGCTACGCCGGTAGCTTCATTAGTTCATGGAAGGGCTCAAAGCTTTGCCCGACACACGTTCACCGCTAAGTGACGCCGTATCCGAGGCCGCGGTGCTCCCCGGTACGACGGCAGCTGCACTTAGGCAGCTACTGCTAATTTGTTATTGTTAGCGTTTAATTTTTAAGTGCACATTTTAAGGAAGTTATGCGCTTCCGCTCGCTTACTCCGTTTCAGAATCCCCGTCGAAACCTTTACGGCCCCGCGTGTATCAACGGATTATATGATGCTTGTTTTTCAATATTTGAATAATGTCTCTCGACATATATTCTATCATTTCCTCGGCGCGCGATTCGTCGTGCGTGAAGAACGCACAGTCGGGATCGGTCGTCGCGCTCGTATAAAAATCCACAGCGTATTTTATACGCTCGTAAACGTCATCGGGCGCAAAATAGTCGAGCGCAGACGTTTTGAACGGCTTTACCGTCTTCAAAAGCTCGAACGGACGGTAATTCGGATTCCTTTCGAGGTATCGGAAGTCGATCTCGTACCATCCCTTGCGGATACCCTCGATATTCTCCTTCCAGTATTGCTTTCCGTGCCTGTCCATATAGGGATGAATTATGTCACGGACGTACATCGTGTCGGTGAGCACGTGCACGTAATAGCCGAGAAAGAAGGAAAATTTCGATATATCGTCCTCGGGTAAGGCATATTTGTGATAAAACTCTGCGTTGTCCTCGAACCTTTGCTCGTAGGAAACCTCGTCGCGCTTCCAATGCGACACGTCCTTCGGGGGCAGGTAGGTGAAGTTGCCGACCATTTTTCCGCTGTCGGGGGCAAGTGTGCCGACGTAAAACGCCGTTTCGTCGATGCCGTCAAGCCGTGACAGCACCCTTTCGCCGACGCGGAGATGGATTATCCAGGTCGCCATCAGTAATTACCCTTGCTTGCACGCTCGATCTCGCGCTTTGCCGTCTTTTCTGCCTCGACGTCGCGCTTGTCGTAAAGCTTTTTGCCCTTGCAAAGCCCGATTTCGACCTTGACCCAGCGGCCCTTGAAATACATCGAAAGCGGTATGAGCGAATAGCCCTTCTGTCCGACTGCGCCGAAAAGGCGGTCGATCTCGCGGCGATGCATAAGCAGCTTGCGCGCACGGTAGGGGTCGCGATTGAAGATGTTGCCCTTTTCGTAGGGGCTTATATGGATCCCGTAGGCGACAAGCTCGCCGTCGTCGATGCGGCAGAAGGAATCCTTAAGGTTCACCCTTCCGCAGCGAAGCGACTTGACCTCGGTACCGAAAAGCTCGATACCGGCTTCAAACTTGTCCTCGACGAAATATTCGTGATATGCGGCGCGGTTGTTCGCTATTCCGCGTATTGCATCCGACATTCGAGCTCCTCCTTTTTATCGGTTTGGAATGGTATTTTAACTCATAAACGCGAAAATGTCAACAATTAAATGTTGCCAAGCGTGATTTCCGACTCAAAGCAGGCAAGTCCGCTCGTGTTGTTGACCGCCGAAACCACGTAAGAAGCGCCGTTTTCCTCCGATGCGCGGCTTCCTACCGACAGCGACAGCTCGTCGCCGAGCTTTGCCTCGTGGCGGAAGATTATCTTCACGTCCTTTACGTACTGCGTCTTGCGGTCGTATTCCTTCAGAACGTCCATCGCGACGTCGGAGTAGACGCAGTTGTTAAGATGGTCGTTTTCGTCGAGATCCGAAAGCGCGACTCTGCGGAGTCCCGCATCGCAGGGCTCGCCGTCGGGAGTGATGCTGCGGGGAAGAGGAATGCTTCCGCAGTCAAGGTCGTAAGAGGAAATCTCGAAGGGGAAGGAGCGGGGACGGACGATGCTTCGGTCGTCGTACTTGACGATGACCCACTGCGTCGTCGCGTGGATGACCTTTTCGCCGTTTCTGAAGAATTCAAACTCGCGCTCGAAGGTGATGCCCGAAACGCGGTTGTTGAAGGTGCGCACGGTAAGCTCGTCGTATGCAAACACAGGCTTGCTGACAGAGATGCCGAGCTTGGTCATAACGAAGACCATATTTACGTCGCGCATATTGTTGTAGGTACAGCCCATCGCGTCGCAGTCCTCGCGGGCGAGCTGCTGCATATGACGCTGAAGCGCCGAGGGCTTCATTGTGCTGTTGGGGTATACGTCGAAGCTTGCGACGGTCATTTTCGTTTCTATCATTTTATCTTTGACAGCGGATTCATTTCCGCCGCCTCCTCTAATTTCTTGTTGGAAAGGTGGGTGTATATCTGTGTTGTGGTGAGCTGCTCGTGGCCGAGAATGTCCTTCAGCGTGAGCACGTCGACGTCGCCCTCGTTATACATAAGGGTTGCCGCGGTGTGGCGGAGCTTATGCACCGAAAGACCTCTTCCTCCGAGCCCCGCAAGGTCCAAATATTTATATACGAGCGTCTGAACCATCTGGTTGGAGATCCTCTTGCGGCGCGAGGAAAGAAAAAGCGCCTGCTTGTCGATTATCGGCTGACCGTACTGCGTAGCCTTGCTCTGGCGAACGCTTAAATACCTGCTCAGCGCGTGTCGGCAGGCGGTGTTGAGATAAACAACGCGCATCTTGCTGCCCTTACCGGTCACGACGAGCTTCGAAAGATCGTCCTCGATGTGCGCAAGATCGATCCCGACAAGCTCGGACAATCGCATTCCGCAGTTCAGAAACAGCGTGAGGATGCAGTAGTCGCGCTCGTAGGTGTCGCAGTCCTTCGGAACGCTTTCCAAAAGCCTTATGCTTTCCTCGAGCGAAAGATACTTCGGAAGCGCGGGCTTGACGGTCGGGCTGTCGACGTCGTGCGCGGGGTTTGAAGGAAGCCTGTGCGACTTGGTGGTGTGGTATTTGTAAAACGCCTTTATCGCCGAAAGCCTTCTCGCGCGTATCCGCACGCCGTTGCCGCGCGCTGACGAGAGGTATAGCATATACGCATAGATCTCCTCGGTCCTGACAGAGCCTGCAAGCTCGTAATCGAGCGAATCGATGGAGACCTCCTTCATTTCGGTCTTTTCGGGCTTGTCGCCGCGGCGCGATACGATGATATATCTGAAAAACAGCACAATATCGTTCACGTATTCGCTTACTGTGAGAGGTGAGCAGTTCTGTATCGAGCCCTTGTAGCCCGCAAAGGTCACTATCGGCTCGGGCAGATTCATATTCGTCATACGGCACCTCCTTTACTTTTCAAACAGTAATTATACACCAAAGCAGATTTAAAATCAATAGCGCAAAAAGGAGGATATTGTAAATATTTCTTCACTTGACATCGTCAGCGCTATAGTATATTATATAAGTAATAAATAATAAGAGGTAATGACGATGAGCAAAAGAATACTTGCGATTTTCATCTCCGCACTTATGCTTCTCGCCGTCTGCCCCCTCGGCAGCGTTGCGGCGGGCTGGGACGGCACGGCTTCCTCCGCCTTTTCGGGTGGCAGCGGCACCAAGGAAGACCCCTACAAGATCTCTACGGCTGGCGATTTTGCGCTTCTTCTTTATAATTTGGATATGGGTGTCTCGGACTACGCGGGTGTTTATTTCAGAATGACACATGATATTTATCTGAACAACGAAACCTGCAAATTCATTCCCGATACCGGACTTGTCAAGGTGACCGACGGTACGAACGTAGCGTTTATCGGTACCGGCATCAAGGGCGACGCAAGCGGCGACAACGATTTGTTTGACGAAACTGCGTCGAAAGCCGATTATTGGTACGCGTCGGATGAAAGCACCGATAAAGTTCATCATTACGATCGCGATACCGTTTACGGCGGCGAGCTTTATTTCTCGCATTCGGCGTATGCAAACGACAGAAAGGCGTTCAAGGGAGTAATCGACGGCGAAAACCACGTGATTTCGGGTGTTTTCAGTTACGACGAGGGCAACTCTGCTTATGCCGATCATAACGGTCTTTTCTTCGACGTGATCGGAGCTACCGTGAAAAATATAAGCATTGAAAGCTCACTTTTCTTCGGTTCTGCCGCGGCAGGCTTTGCCGGATACGCCGAAGACAGCATCTTCAACAATTTGGATTTCTGCGGAATCGTTATAGGCAACGGCGGTATCGTTGCCGAAGCGGTTAACTGCGATTTCAGCGAATGTATTAATCGCGGATACGTTTTCGGTACCGGCAACGTAGGCGGCATCGTCGGCTTTAACCAAGCGAACAGCGAGGATAATTATATCACTTACTGCGATAACGAGGGCACCGTAATTTATCAGGGCGATTACAGCGCAACCGGCGGCGTCGTCGGTAAAAACATTAAAGCGAGCGTCGAATATTGCGAAAACAAGGGCTACGTTCGCGGAGGACAGTATAATACGGGCGGCATCGTGGGTGGTCTCTTTGGCGGGCTTGTGAACGACTGCACAAACAGAGGTGTCGTTGACGGTCTCGAATACCTCGGCGGTATCGTCGGCTGTACCGACGCGATGGACGCACCCTTCACGATAACCGAATGTACTAACTACGGCCCCGTTTCGGGTACGTCGGACGTCGGCGGCATTCTCGGCGCGATGAACACCTATAATGCCGGCTTGGTAGAGGACTGCCAAAACTTCAGTTCGGTTACCGGCGAAAATATGATCGGCGGTATAATCGGCAGCGTTCTCGGAAGAGGCGAGACGGACGTCACGACCTGCGCAAACAAGGGCTATATTACCGCGGGCACCGTTGTCGGCGGTATAATCGGCAGCATTTCGTCAAGTAACGGATTTACTACTGTAAGCCGTTGCATAAATCAGAACGAGATCAATGCAAGAAGCAATATCGGCGGCATCGTCGGCAACCTTTATGGCTGGAGTCGCGGCGCGAAAATCGAGCAGTGCTACAACAGCGCGGCTTTGACGGGTGAAAAAGGCGTCGGAGGCATTCTGGGCTATAGCGCATCTCGTGAGCTGTACGGTGAGACCGATCCTATGATCGACCTGACCATCGAAAGCTGCTACAACTCCGGCAGGATCAACACCACCGAAAAATCGGGCGGCTTGGTCGGCTTGGTAGAGCGTTCGTCGGGCATAGGCAGACCTCTCAACATCAAGACCTCCTACAACGTGGGCGACGTCGTTGCATCGGGCAGCGGCTGCGGCAGACTTTTGGGCTATTCCGACTGTCAGATCAACGTTGTCGACTGCTATTATTCCATCGATGAATCGCTTGAGGCTGCATACGGCAGCGCAAGCAAGCTGAGCGACGACTCGAAGGGACTTACGGATGCGGAGATGACCGAATCCGCGTCCTTTGTAGGATTTGATTTTGAGGACGTCTGGGAGATCGGCAGATATGCCAATTACGATTATCCCACGATCATCGGACTTTCACACGATACGCACGCACATAATATGTCGGACGGGCATGACGAAACCCACCACTGGGACGAATGCGCTTGCGGCATGATTGAAAACAAGGGAGAGCACGAGCCCGAGCTTCAGGACCGAGGCAACGGCTTCAGCGACGTGGTTTGCGGCATCTGCGGACACTTCCTCTACGTGGTTGAAAACGGGAAGCCCGACTGTGTTCTCGGCGACGTCAATTTCGACGGAGCTATCAACCAATACGACTACATCCTCGTAAAGCGCCACTACTTCGGTACCAGATTGCTTGCCGAGGAGGAAATGCAGCCCGCAGACGTCAATATCGACGGTGAAGTCAACCAGTACGACTATATTCTCATCAAACGCCATTATTTCGGCACCTTCGTTATAGGATAAAAAGGAGCAACAAAATGAACTACATCGTAACAGTAGCAAAGGAAATCGATTTTTCGCGTGCCGAAAAGGCATATATCTCCACCTACAAGTGGACCGAGGGCTATGCACCCGAGGCGTACGCACAGCTTATGTACGTTGAGGGCAGGGGCTTTGCGCTCAGAATGACCTGCAAGGAGACCTCTCCCAAGGCAGAGTATCAAAATTACAACGATCCCGTTTACAAGGACAGCTGTATGGAGTTTTTCGCAAGCTTCAACGATAAGAGCCCCAAGTATATCAACTTCGAAATGAACTCGAACGGCGCGTTCCTTTCGGCTGTCCGCACCGAGCGTGCGAACAAGACCCCCATCCATATGCTTGCGCCGCTTCCCAAGGTAAAGGCGGAAAAGAACGAAGAGGGCTGGAGCGTCGAGGTATTCTTCTCGAACGACTTCATCGGCAAGACCTTCGGCAAGTTCTGCTTTACGAGAGGCGAAAGCTTTAAGGGCAACTTCTACAAGTGCGGCGACGAGACCGAAATACCTCACTTCGGTATGTGGTCCCCCATCGAAAGCGAAAAGCCCGACTTCCACCGTCCCGAATTCTTCGGCACCTTTACTATCGAGGAGTAAAAAATGAAAAGACTTTTGACTTTGCTGCTTACCTTTTTGATGATTTTTTCAATCGTCGCGGTCTTTCCCGCGCAGAGCGCAAGTGCGAACGACGAGCCTGCCTCTGAAATAAGCTGGTTCGTTGCGGGAATGACGGTTGGCGAGGCGAAGGCGCTTTCCCCCGCGATCAAGGACATCAAGCATCCGGGCTGCGATCCGCTCGATGACGACGCGTTTATCGCGACCGGCGACATTGTCGTGACCGACAACGGAAGCTATCAAGCGTGGGTGCTTGGCGACGTTGCGTGCGACGGAGGACACAGCGTCTATTCCTGCATCCTCATCAAGCGCAATTATATGGGGACCTACGACTTCTGTGAAATGGAAACCTTTACAGCCGATATCAACTCCGACGGCGTCGTAGACCAATACGATTATATACTTTCCAAGCGTATTTATTTCGACACCTTCGAAATCGAAAAGCCGACAAACTCCGACGGCGTCCCCGTGCTCCTTTACCACCACATCCTTCCCGACGAGGATAAGGATACCGACGTCTGGAGAAACAACAACATAACCATCTCTACAAGCGAGTTCAGACGTCATATGCAGATGCTCACCGACGGCGGCTACAACGTGGTCACCGCCGACGAGGTCGTCGCATACGTTCGCGGCGAGATACTTCTCCCCGACAAGAGCATTATGCTCTGCTTCGACGACGGATACAGATCGAACACCTACTACGCAGCCCCCATACTGCGCGAATTCGGCTTTAAGGCAACCGTATTTGCAATAATCTGCGGATATGAGGGCGAGTATCAGGAGGAGTACGAGCGCGATGCGCTTCAGAAGATCACTCCCAACGACCTTACCCCCAACCTCGACGTTATCGACCAGCAGTGCCACACCTACGCAAACCACAACCACCTTCCCGAGCAGAGCTACGATCAGATCTATAACGACCTTATGATCGCGCAGAGCGTTTACGCGTGCGATTACTTCGCGTTCCCCTACGGCGATTACAACGACACCGCGGTAAGCGCGGTTAAGGCGGCAGGCTTCGACGCGGCATTCAGCACGGTCGAGCGTAACGCAAAGCCGGGCGACGATATCTATCTCATTCCGCGCTACACCGTTCTTTCCCCCATGGCGGACTCGGATTACCTCAAGCTCATCGCTAAGGCAGACTGAATATTCACACAATAAAGCCTCCCCTCATAATCTTTAAGTAGTGAAGGGAGGCTTTGCAATGGGCTGCTTTGATTCGTTCTTCGGCAACAACAATTGCTGGATCATCATTCTGATCGCGGTTATCATCCTTTGCTGCTGCTGCGGTTAAGAAAAGCTAAAAAACACAAGGGCTTTCGCGCAATGCGGGAGCCCTTGCTGTTTTATATTATCGTGTCGGCGCTATTCGCCGTCAGAGCCGAGTATGCTTCGCTCGTAATAGAAAAGATACTGTTGTGCGATGCCCGCGTATTTTCCCAACGATCTCGGATCGAAGGAATCGTCGTAATATTTTCCGATGACCCGCTTGACCCATACGTCGACAGGGAACGCCTCGTAGTAGCCGAAACCGAACAGAAGCACGCAGTTTGCCACCTTGTCGCCGATACCCTTTATCCTCTTGAGCTCGGCAAGCGCCGCGTCGTAGCCGCATACGGCGATACGGTCAAGATCGACCTCGCCCGAGACGACCCTGCTTGCGGCGTCGATTATGTATTTGGTGCGGAAGCCCGCCTTTATCGGCGCAAGCCCGTCGAGCCCCGCGTTCAAAATCGCCTCGGGAGTCGGGAAGGAATAAAAGCCGTTGCTTTCCTCGCCCAAGAGTCTGCAAAGCGAATTGATTATCTTTTTTATGCGCGGGATGTTGTTGTTTGCCGAAATGATGAACGACACGATGGTCTCCCACGGGTCCTGACGGAAAATGCGGATCCCGCCGCCCGAGACAGCCGCTTTAGATATCGCCGCATCCCCCGAAAACGAGTCGATGATCTCGCCGTAGTCGCGGTCGAGGTCGAAATAGGGAAGAAACGAGGCGCGGAACTCGCGCTCGTCGATGTCGGAAAAGTACCAGCCGTTTTCTGCCGACCTGATG
Source organism: Clostridia bacterium (assembly GCA_017563195.1). Taxonomy (GTDB): domain Bacteria; phylum Bacillota; class Clostridia; order Oscillospirales; family CAG-382; genus Coliplasma. Next base: position 9,331 of record JAFXDO010000022.1, read on the forward strand.
CTCAGCCTGCGCCCGCAGGCGAAGAGCTCGTATTCGCTGTCGCTGATTTTTTCAAAACGGAAGCATTGCCCGCACTCGCAGGATACGAATGGGTCGAAGTTTTTGCATTCGGTCAAAAGCAGTCCGCCGTCGATATTTGTAAATTTCATTTTATTGCTCTTGTATTTTGATGTGAATTAATGTACAATGGATCTGAAGAAACGGTAAAAGGAGCCTGCATATGAAGGAGCATATATATACTATTCCCGTCACGGAGGCGTTTGCCACGCACAAGGACAGATGTCCGTTCTGCGCGTTGCTTGAAAAGCTCGAGCACGACGAGCTCGATATAATCCTCGGCGCCTCGATGATGGAGCCCGACGTACGCTCGGAAACCAACCGATTGGGCTTTTGCGACGATCATTTCAAGAAGATGTTCGGTATGAAAAACCGCCTTGGACTTGCGCTGATGCTCGAAAGCCATCTCGAGTCGCTCAAGAAGGAGCTTAAGACCGGCAATATCTTCTCGCGCGATATCGCGAACAAAAGCGTCGAGCGTATCGAAAAGCTCGAATCGACCTGCTACGTCTGCAGCCGCATCGAGGACAAGATATCGAAGATGTTCACGACCGCCTGCTATCTTTTCGACGAGGAAAAGGAATTCAAGGCGTCGTTTGAGTCGGTCCGCTACTTCTGCCTGCCGCATTACCGCGAATATATGCTCGCGGCGAAGCGCGTGCTCGATAAGGATTCCTATGCAGAGCTTGTCCGTGCCGCAAACGGCAAGGTCACCGCTTATCTCGACAGCCTGAAGGACGACGTGTCGCTTTTCTGCAAGAAATTCGACTACCGCTTCGACGACCTCCCTTGGGGAGAATCGAAGGATTCGGTCGAGCGCTCGATAAAATACCTCTGCGGCGACTCGAGCCTCGGTTCAAGGTGATTTGACGCCGATTTTCGCTTGATCCAAAGCGTTTTCCGACATTACCTCACAGCAAGACGTTTGAATACGCAAAGAAGGGTATCGCACCCTTCTTTTTTTGTATAAAACCGGTTTTTATACATTGTGTACGGTTGACATAATTCGTACGCATTTTTGCGTTATGAAAGGGGGTTTTCCACGCTTTCCACCGAGTTTTCCACAACCCAAAGGCGAAAATTGCTTGATTTTCGGTTATCCGTCTCGAAGTAATCCACAATTTCCACCGAGTTTTCCACAGGTGCGGACAAACATTATGTCATATACATTACTGTAAATTACGAAATTTTGCTGTCCCAAAAAGCGGACAAACAGGTCGATTTTCAGCTCCGATACGGCGGTGAAAAATCAAATTCGGGTCAGACTCCCTTGGTTGCGAACGCGTTTAGGTCGGTGCCGCCTCGGGTGCCCTTTAAATACTCGAAATAACCCTGCGAAGCGATCATCGCGGCGTTGTCACCGCAGAGCTTCAGAGGGGGGAGGTAAAGCTTTGCGCCGTATTTTTCGGCGGTTGCCGCAACCGCGGCTCTGAGGTGCGAGTTTGCAGCCACACCGCCCGCAAGGACGACGTTCAGCCCGCCCTCGCGCGAGAGCAGAAGCTCGAGTCGCGTGTTGATGGTCTTGATAAGCGCGCTTGTAAAGGATGCGGCGACGTCCGCACGGAATTCGTCGTCCATCACCCTGCCGCGCTGTGTGGTCTCCTGATGCACAAGGTTGATGACCGAGGTCTTGAGGCCCGAGAAGGTGAAGTCGTATTCGGCACCGTCGACCGAGCCCGCCGTGAATTTGTATTTGTTTTTGTCACCGAGTGCCGCGAGTCTGTCCATCGCCGCGCCGCCGGGATAGGGAAGCCCGAGCACGCGGGCGCATTTGTCGAACGCCTCGCCCGCCGCGTCGTCGCGTGCGTGTCCGATAAGGCTGTATTCGGTGTAATCGTCGACCCGCATAAGCGAGGTGTGACCGCCCGAAACGACAAGCGCGACAAAGGGGGGCTTAAGCTCCTCGTGAACAAGATAATTCGCCGCGACGTGGCCGCGTATGTGGTGCACGGGGACAAGCGGCTTTCCGGTGGCGAAAGCCAAGCCCTTTGCAAACGAAAGCCCGGTGAGAAGCGCGCCGATAAGTCCGGGCGCGTTGGTGACAGCGATGGCGTCGATGTCGTCCATGCCGCATTCTGCCTGAAGCAGTGCGTTTTCGACAACTCCCCAGATCGCCTCGGTGTGCGCGCGGGACGCGATCTCGGGCACGACACCGCCGTAGACCGCGTGTATGTCGATCTGCGACGCAACGACGTTTGAAAGCATTTTTCTGCCGTCCTCGACAACAGAAGCCGCGGTTTCGTCGCAGGAGGATTCTATTCCAAGAATTTTCATAGTGTTTTCTCCATAATCAGGGCGTCTCTGCCGTTGTAAAAGCCCTTCCTGCGCCCTGCAACCGAAAAGCCGTATTTTGTATAAAGCCCTATAGCCGAGTCGTTTCCGTCCTCGACCTCAAGCGTGATGACCTCGCACTGACGAGATACCGCCTCGTCGATAAGCGACTGCATCAGAAGCGATGCGACGCCTCTTCGGCGATGCGCCGCACTTACGGCGAGGTTCATAATCTGCCCCTCGCTTGCGAGGATATACATCGACGCGATTCCGCAAAGCTCGCCGTCAAACGCGCCGAGATACAGCGCGTATTCTGGAAGTGAGGAAATCTGCTCGGCACTCCACGCGGTGGTGAGCGATCTGCGCTCGATATCCGCCGCGGCTACCGCCTCGTCAAACGATTCAAGTCTGCGTACAAGCATCAGCCCACCGTAAGACGCACGATAACGTCGTAGGGACAGTAGACGGTCTTGCCGATGGCGCCGTCGCGGAGGAAGTATCTTCCGTTGTATTCAAAAAATGCAATGATGTAATAAAGCCCGGGGTAATCCGAGGAGTAAAAGTGGAAATAATACAGGGTTCCGAAATCTTCGTACTGCGCGTTGACGTCGACCGCCTCGCCGTTTTCTATCGCGTCGGCAACCTGCTTGCAAAGAGCGGTCTCACCGACGGTGAGCTCGTCCCGACGGTCCTCGGGTAGGTATTCGGGATCGGCGAAGAAATGGTCGAACGGCATGGTATTGCTCGCGCCGCATATCGCCGCCGCTATCGGGTTGAACTCGGACAGGGTGGGCTCCTTCACGGTCGTGGCGCGAACGAGGAAGTAGTTGCCCTCGACCGAGTAGCAGAGAAAGCGCGAGGGATCCTCGTAAAGCACCTCGTTGAATACGATCTTTTCCTTGTCCTTGGTGATGGTTATGAACTCCTCACCGGGGTCGACGGGATAAAGCCCCATCGTGGTGACCTCGACGTATTCGATCCCGCTTCTCGGGTCGAGATATCCTTCGTCGGTGAGCTTGCCCTTCTTGGCACAGCCGACAAGCAAAAGCATACAAAGGGCGAGTATAAATGCAGAAATTCTTTTCATAATGTCTCCGTTGGGCTTCTCAATATCCGATCTGACCGAGGCTGTCGTCGTTGTCGATCCAGTCCTGAACGTTGTAGATCGTGTATTCGGTTTCGGTCTCGCGCACGATGACGCGGCTGATGCCCGCGTTGATAACGAGACGCTTGCACATCTGACAGCTCGTCGTGCCGGGAACAAGCTCACCGGTCTTGCCGTCCATACAGCACATATAAAGGTCGGCGCCGAGCATTCTTTCGCGTGCGGCGGAGATTATCGCGTTCGCTTCGGCGTGAACCGAGCGGCAAAGCTCGTACCTTTCGCCTCGCGGTATGTTCATCTTGTCGCGCAGACAGAACCGAAGGTCACAGCAGTTTGCGCGTCCTCTCGGTGCTCCGTTGTAGCCGGTCGAAACGATAACGTCGTCCTTTACGATGACTGCGCCGAAGTTCTTTCTCAAGCAGGTGCCGCG
>JAFXDO010000023.1 GCA_017563195.1 Clostridia bacterium
AGCAGTTTTGCGCGTATGCGATTTGTTCTGTAACGACGGCGAAAAAACGAAGGAATACCAACGTATTTCAAGGTTTTTTGACTAAGTTACAGGGCAAATCGGTAGCGCAAAACCGTTTTCTCACTGTGGCGCATCGCCCAAGCGGAGTAATTGTCGATTATATGGTTTTTAAGCTCGTACGCTGTCATTTTGATTCCTTTCAGTCAAACGCCAAGCCGAGGTATGCAGGTGGCGTGACGCTTTCTTCAAGAGGACGGAACATCGCGAACGGCTTTTTGCCGTTGTGAATGCGGAATCTTCCTGACTTTAGACCCAAGGTATTCAGGATCGACGGTGCAAGGCTTTTATCGCCCAAAAGCTCGATTCCGCTTGCGGCCTCGCCGTTTCTTACGCAGGCAAGCACAAATCCGTCGCCGGCGTACAGCTCGGCAAGCTCGCTCAGGAATTCAAGCGATACTCCCTCCTGTATTACGCTGTTCTCAGGGAGCAGCTTGCGCCTGAGTGCGGCGTATTCGCCTGCGCCTATCCTGCGCAGGTCGATGCGCTCGGACGAGGCGTTACATATAAATTCGCTCACGTAGCCGCATATTGCGTATCCTGCACGTTCGTAATAGCCGAACAGCGATTCGCTTCCCGGCACAAGCAATGCAAGCGAATATCCCTGCGACGCGAGGAAATCGTGCGTATTGTCGAGCAATGCCTTGCCTATGCCTCTTCTGCGGTACGCTTCAGACGTCGCAACTGCATAAAGATACGCCGCCTTGCGTCCGTTGCAGACGCAATCGAACCAATACAATGCAGCAACGATCCTTCCGTTTTCGGTCGCACAGCGGCAACGATCGTGCGAAAACGCCTTGCCGAAAAATACGTCCAAAAAGTCATCGCTGTCACCGAACGCTTCCTTGAACAGCTGTCTGAGCTCGTGTATACGATCGTTTTTCGGTGAATCAAAGGTCATGTCGGTCCTCCGCCAGGGCGCGGCATTTTTTCGTCATATGGTGAGGGTGATAGCTCCTTTTCGCCCTCCTCAAGCCCTCGATCGACATATCCTCCTCGCGGTCGATGAATCTGACGCTCGGGTATTTGTCGCGGATATAGCAGGCAAATTCACGGTTTATGGCGGCATAACCGCCGACGACGTCGGGGCGCGCCTTTTCAAAATGAACGTCGAAGGTGTCGTCGGACAAAAGACTGCCGAGCGTTACCGCGAGCACTCTGTCTCTATCGTAAAGCGCAAGCCCGTCTATCGACAGCTCCTTGCGATATTTGAAGGCTCTTTCGATTGCCGCGATCTCGTTCGTGAAATCCGCTTCAGAGTCGGCTTCAAGCCTTGATTTGTACCAGTCGCTCACCATACTTTGAAGCTGCGATATATCGCATTCGTCAAGCGGGCGAGCCGTGAAGTCGGGGTACGACTCGTAAAAGCGCTTGAGATGGTTGCGCTTGCCGTCGTATTTCTTGCCCTTAAGATCTGCAAGGTCGTCGATCAAATAGACGTAATCGTAAAGCCCCTCGTCGTATTTGAAGCTGAAGCGGTTCGGGTAAAGCCCTTCAAGCGTTTCCTTTTCGCTCTCGCTCAGCCCTATGATATAGCAGGGAATATTTCTTGCCTTGGAATCGCTCAGGATCGCATCTATGGCGCTTCGCTTGTCGCCGTTGCCAAGCGGGAAGGGATAGTAGCATCTGCTCCCGAATCTTGTTTGTATAACCGCTTGTCCGTCGATCTCGGCGATAAGCGTCCGTCCCCACGAAAACAGATTCGCAAACGCAAACTCGCATCCGCGCGTCTCGCCGTCAAAAAGCAGACGGTCGTAAAGCGCCTTGTCTTCAATTGATATCGGTCGAAAATCGATCCTTGTCGCTGACTCAAGCTGTGTCATAATGTGTTTTTTGCTCCCTGCGTTTTGTTGCCTTGATATTATACACCTCAAATCTAATTCCGTCAAGATTGAAGATAGGTATTACGAAGCTTCATTGTTGCACTTCTGCTGTTGGCATACGCGTATAAAAAAAGGATTGAGAAATAGCGAAATAAGTGATATAATGTCTGTAACGAAGACTTAAATCAAAGGAGATTGCCTTAATGCGAGGAGAGTCGAACCCGAAACGCCCACGGCGGTTATTTTCGGTATCTTTGCGCCGTTCTTCCTTGAAATACGTGGGTATTACTTCGTCATCACGGCACAAATCTCCTCAAAAATCCCTCGCCGTGAGGTGATTTATCAGTTTTGAAAATGAATATTTTTGTCAAGGCGAAGAAAATTTTGCGGATAATACTAACGTATATCCGTGAAATTTGATGAAGTATTGGCGAAAATAGGCTTTTCAAAACCGTTTTGTGTTCGATTCTCCTCGCATTATGCTGCTTCTTATCGAGGGCGCAGTAATGTGCTTTGTTCTTTTAATAGTGTGCGTTATAGGAATCGCCAACGGCCCCGTCGGCTTGGTTCTGCTGTATGAAAAGGACGTGCAGGAGCGTGTGGTGGAGCTCGGGCTGACCACCAAGGAAAGAATCAAAAATAACTTTATTATCTGCAGTATCGCAATGTTCATTCCGCTTTTTGTGTTGCCTCCGCTTATGGTTTATGGAATCAACGGCGCAACCGACTTTTGGGATGCGTTTTGGCAAATGTCGATAATTCTTTGGATTCAGGGCGTGTTCGACCGCATATTTATCGATTGGTATTGGGTCGGAAAAACAAAGGCGTGGGAAATTCCCGGTACAGAGGACCTTAAGCCCTATATCCCCGCAAAGCCGTTGATCGTCAAGTGGTTAAGCACGATCCTTCTCAATCCGATTATCGCCGCTGTTGTTGCGTGTGTAATGCAGTTGGTTTTATAGGTGAAAAACAAATGATTCAAAACGCCAACGATCTGCTTTACGCAGTAGAGCATTACGGTTTTCTGCCGTTTTTCAAAAATTCAATAAAGGGATTTTCAATTGAGGAAATGTGCCCGAGTGAGCTTTGGTTTACCGACCTCGACGGACCTTGGGAATGGAAGGGTCCCGCCGCAAAAAGCGGCCGTTGCATTTACGGTAAGTTTTTCGGTGGCAAGGCAGGGTACGTAAGCAAAAAATGGATTCCCGACTTTGTAAACTTCCGCCGCGACGGTTATGATTTCGACGCTCGATGCGACGACGGCTTGGTCTATTATAAGGACAAAGACCTCTACGAAACCATAGCCGAGCACGAAGTGATCCTCTCGAAGGAATTAAAAGCACTCGGCAACTACGTCAAGGGTGGAAATAAGAGCTTCGATACCGTTATCACACGGCTTCAAATGCAGGGCTATGTTTGCGTGGCTGACTTTGTTTATATGCGTGATAAGCACGGCAACCCCTACGGCTGGGGCGTGGCGGAATACACGACGCCCGAGTACTTCTTCGGATACGATTACATCGCCTCTGCCTATAAAACCGCCCCCGAGGAATCCAAGCATAGAATCGTTTCCCATCTCCAAGCGCTTCTTTCCGACGTTTCCGAAAGCGACATCCTGAAAATCATTAAAATATAAGTGTTATCACGTGAGAATAATATGAAGCTGTTGATTAACGCATTGACCAAATTCATACTGGGGCTTTTGCTCGTGGGGACGCTTTTGTTCCTTCCTGCGGGGGCCTTTGACTACGTAAACGGCTGGCTGTTTATCGGGCTGCTGTTTATACCTATGCTGTTGCTTGGTATAGTTATGCTTATCAGTGCACCATCTCTTTTGGAAAAACGCCTTAACGCAAAGGAAAAAGAGAATGCGCAAAAGGGTGTTGTTGCCGTATCGGGACTTTTGTTCGTGCTGGGCTTTGTAACTGCGGGGCTTGATTACCGCTTCAACTGGTCGGAAATGCCGACTTGGGTTGTAATCACCGCATCGGTAATACTTCTTGTGTCATACGCACTTTATGCCGAGGTAATGCGCGAAAACGCTTATCTTTCAAGGACTATCGAGGTTCAGGAAAACCAAAAGGTCGTAGACACGGGTCTTTACGGTATAGTTCGTCATCCTATGTACGCTGTGACCGTTTTGCTGTTTCTGTCGATACCTATAACGCTCGGATCGTGGTGGTCGTTACTTTGCTTTTTACCCTACGTCGCGGTAATTGCCGTACGGATAATCAACGAGGAAAAGGTGCTCGAATCGGGACTTGACGGGTATACCGATTACAAAAAGAAGGTAAAATACAGGCTTATTCCGTTTATTTGGTAAAAGGACAGACAATGAAAAGGAACGTTTTAATAACCGGCGCATACGGCGGTATGGGCAGGGCCACCGCGAGGCTGCTTGTTGAGCGGGGCTACCGCGTTTTTGCACTTGACAAGACTGTCGGTGCGCCCGAGCAGGGTATCATCCCGATAGAGGCAGACGTCACCGACGAAAGCAGCATATTGCACGCGTTTGAGCTTATAAGTGGGATGACCGACCAGCTGTTTGCCATAATTCATTTTGCCGGCATCTATATGCTTGATTCTCTTGTCGAAATGGAAAGCAATGACTTTGAAAGGATATTCAGAATCAACCTCGGAGGGGCTTTTCTTGTCAATAAGCACTTTCTTCCGATGATGAAAAAGGGCTCGCGCGTTATCATCACCACCAGCGAGCTGGCACCGCTCGATCCGCTTCCGTTTACGGGCATTTATGCGGTTACAAAGGGCGCGCTCGATAAATATGCTTATTCTCTGCGAATGGAGCTTCAGCTGAAGGGGATACACGTCAGCGTTCTTCGTGCGGGTGCGGTTTCGACGGGTATGCTCGGTGTGTCGACCGATGCGCTCGATCGCTTTTGCAATAAAACCGAGCTTTACACCTGTAATGCCGAGCGCTTCAAAAGCATCGTCGACAGGGTAGAGGCAAGAAGCATCGAGCCGGCAAGGCTTGCAGATAAGGTCTGTCGCATTCTGCAAAAGCGATCCACTTGCTTCGCATATTGCATCAATCGCAATCCTCTGCTTTTGCTGCTGAATCTGCTGCCGAAGAGAATGCAGCTTTGGGCAATAAAGCAGGTGCTGAAGAACAGATGAAGATATGACTTTGGAAGGAATTATAACTATTATCCCGACCAAACGGAAAAGTATTTCGAATCGCTGAAGCTCGCGCACGATAAAGCGAGCCGAGCGAAGCTATGGGCAAATATAGAACTGTTCCGATTCGAAGGGGAGGTGTATCAATCCGCACTGCTTCCCGCACCGTTTGAGCGTATCCAAAAACAGCTTGAGTCGGTTTCACCGTACGTTGAAAAGGTTTTCTGCTACGAATACCCTGCGCTTATGAGTAAGCCCGGAACTATTTCACCGCTCGGTCACCCCGATGCAGAGATTCTGTATATGGACTATATGAACTACCGCAAGGCTTTTGAAGAATAGATGTATTTTGAGTTTTCTGCAGACACTTTGAATTCTGTAACTGCAGTATCGTGCAGATTATTTTTAACAAAAAAATCAAACGCAAAGGACGTTATATTATGGGCTTGATTTCGAGACTCTTCAAGATAAAGAAACGTAATGTTATGAGCGATACAGGGAAATGCAGATTTTACGAATGGGACGAGGCTGATTTCGTGCTGCCAAGCGAATACGTGCTTACCGAAAACAGCGATTTGGCGGATGCTCTGAACGTATTTTATTCCGCAGGCGGATATGATTTTTTCAATGTTGTCGAAGCTGATTATTATGCATCAAACTGGCTGGATTTCGTTGGCAGCTTGTATAAAGATATAGATGACGAAAAATATCGCTCCAACGGAAAAAGGTTCGTAATTCCGTTAAGCAAGAAGCAGAAGCAGGAACTGTCGGGACGCGGTGTTCCGTCTGTATTCGTAACGGATATTCAATAGAGTTGAATTTTCTCAACATCGGTGGTTGTTTTTTCTTTCTATATCAAAGATTGATCCGCAGTAGACAAAGAAGAAATGTTTTTTCATCGCAACCTGTACGTAGACAGCAGGCAAAACACGGTAGCAATTTTGCAAAGTGTAGAAATACGCAAAATTCTCGAAAGTGCATATTGACTTGTGATATTGGCTACATTGAAGTAAAAGCAGAAATGTGATGTTATCACAGAACAGCAACAAAAGCTGTGATATAATGAAGCCACAAAGAAAAAAGGAGGACGTAAATATGTCTGCTATCAATATCAACAAAAACAATTTTCAAAATGAAGTTTTAAATTCCGAAAAGAAAGTCCTTCTGGACTTTTGGGCACCATGG
>JAFXDO010000024.1 GCA_017563195.1 Clostridia bacterium
AATATTGCTTTGCAATGTGAAATACGCCTGCGGCGTGTGAAATTCGCCTCGACGGCGAATGGGTGGATTTAATTTCACTTGATGCGTTAGCATCAAATTTCACAATTTACGGAGTAAATTATTTCACCGTGAGCGCAAGCGAACGATTTCACTAAAAACGAACGGTGCTTTTTTCAACTAAATCCACCCTTGCGGGTGGGTGAAATATTGCTTTGCAATGTGAAATACGCCTGCGGCGTATGAAATGCCTGCGGGCGTGAGTGGATTTATTTCATTTCACTTGATGCGATAGCATCAAATTTCACAATTTACGGAGTAAATTATTTCACCGTGAGCGTAAGCGAACGATTTCACTATAACCGCAAGAATTCGAAGTCATACGCAAGTATCTTTCTGTAGCTCAACGATAATCCGCAACAAGTTACAGATGATATCCAAAGCAAACGCCTTGATTTGATTGCCAAATTATGATATAATCAACAAATCAAGGGCGGTGATATGATGATAGTCAAAATTTCTCAAACTGCTTCAAATATTAAACAGGAGTATGATATTGCGAGCAATGGTCTTTATTATTTCGGAAAATCAGGCAGCATACTTCGTTTTCAACGCATAATGCTTTCAAATGACGAAGTTACGATCAAGGGCATTTTCAAGCTTTCAAAATGGTTCAACTACATACCCTTCAGATGGCTTTTCGGCAAGGCGAATATTACAAGAGCTTTTCGTTTATTCAAAAACGAAAGCATATACGGAAATATTGCTTTTTCAAAGCACGGCTTTATGAAAAGCTGTTACGTAATTACTTTTGACAGCGGGGAGATTTTTCATTGTTATTTCCGTTCATCGGGATCGTTTGATTATGTTTCAATTTATGATGGCGATAAACAGATTGCTTTAATAGAAACGCAATTAAGCACGAACGACTATAAATACATTCACAAGCTATATGTAACAGACGAGTACGACCGATTTGTCGATACGCTTTCGTTTTTTGTGCTTTATTATTCAAACTTTCGTTTTGCAAATCGGTTTCACATGAGCAAGGGGGCTCATTACGTAAAAGCTTGGAGTTTTTCAAAATATAACGACTTGTATGACCCAAAGTGGCGCGAAGCTAACTTCCCCGGCGAAAACTATTTCGGCAAGACAAGCCTATTCTAATAAGTATTTAAAATTTCGAACTTTAAAGTATATAATTGCCGTTACCTATAAAGGAATCCGCTTATGAACCTAACGATAGCAAACGAGTGCGGGCTTGACGCATGTCTTACAGGCGGCGGAAAAGCCGAATTCGGGATAATACATTCCGATCACCGCTTCAAGCGCAAGGGAGAGCTTGACAGGATCATTGAGGAAAGCATCGAATGGTTAGTCGAATAAAATGAAAAGGACTCAAGCGAGTCCTTTTTGTTTTAGAAAAAGAGCTTTCGTTCCATTGCCTCGCGGGCGCTTTTATTGATCGCGAGGAAGAGCAGCATACCGCCGAGAAGCGCGAGGGCGGCAAGCGGATAAAACGACCAGCCGAGATAGGATATCGAGAAGGTATTACAGATCAGAAGCTCGATGATCGGGACAAAGCAGCCGAGCGCGACGAGCGCGCCGCCCCAGACGTAGAGTCTTCCCGATTTCAGGCAGCGAAGCAGGGTGACGACGGTGCAGACTATCGCGGCGATGCCGAGCGTCACGGGGAGTGCGAGGCTGAAGAACCACTTCCCTCCCGTTGCGAAGGAAATATACCAGAGATAGACCGCAGTACCCGCGAAAACGCAGGGGGTGAAAACTATCGGATTTGGCTTTTTGAACCAGAGCGGAAGCGCAAAGGTTATATAGCCGAGCAGAACCGCACCGGCGACGTAGCCGAAGAAGCCGAGTCTGCCGTCGGTCTTGATATCTGCGATATAGCTTATAATTATCGGGATGATAAACAGGATAAGAAGCGCGCCGCTGACCGCCTTGGAGTTGGGCTTCAGCTTGGGAGACCTGCCTGCGGGATAAAGAGGAGGCAGAGTCGGACGCTCGATATCGGGGTGGTAGACGCTCGTGCCGCAAAGCGGGCAGGATTTTTCGGTATCACTCAGCTTGACGCCGCATTTTACGCAATACACTTCAAAGCATCTCCTCTCTTGTGCTTTTATTGCTTTCGACCTCAAGCTCGAGTCCCATTTCGTGAAGCACGTTGAAGAAATGTCGCTCAAGCTCGGGCTCGACGGTGTTTCGGACGAAGTTGACGTACATCGTGTCGCCGTAGGAAATGACGCCGCAGTTATAGGGCGACGCCGCCTTTGCGCCGAGGATAAAATCGACGCGGGTGACGTATTTTTGCATTATCTCGGGAAGTCTCACGAGTCCGAGGTTTGATACGTCAAGGCAGGATTTTTTGATGCCGACGTTATCGAATATCGCCTTCATTACAAGGTTTTTGAGCGGAAGCGGAATCAGGCGCACCAGCGGATTCTTTTCGTCGTTTACGTTGGTGGCGATAACGCGGCTCATATATTTTGCGGTAAACTCGGTTCCCATTTTATGCTTTATTACGTTGCATATCTCCTCAAAGTCGTACTCGCCCAGCCGCGGGTCGAGCTCGGGCACGGTATACATCGCGAAGTTGCGAAGCGTGGTGCTCGGAAACAGGCTTCTGAGGTTTATGGGGATGAGTATTTTAATTCTTTTGCGCTTCTTTTCGTTTTGGACCTTTTCCTTCTGCAGGTTCAAAAGCGCCTGCATAACGGCGGCGCTTACAAGCACGGTTACGGTGACGCCGTATTTATGCGCGAGTGCGCGGATATCCCCGACCGATATTTTGAAGCAGGTAAGGTTTAAGAAGCCGTTTTCCTCGGGTGTACCCGAAAGCTGCCAGGAGTTGGTGTCCTTACGGCTCGCGGGGACCTTGCTTGCGTATTTCGGGAAGCTGTCCTCAAGCTCGGATTGGCGCGGGGGCTCCCTGCGGTCGAGCACGCCCTGCTCACAGGGGATGCTGATGCCGTATTTTTGCTCGAGATACTCGGCGGTGAGCGACTTCAGAAAGACGAGCGCGCCGCTGCCGTCGGTGAGCGAATGGAAGTATTCGACGGCGATCCGGTTGCGGTAGGCGATTACGCGGAAGGCGCATTCGCGTATTTCGTCGCGGCTCATAAAGGCAAGCGGACAGCTTTGCTCGCGCTTGATCTCGGGCGGAGATTCGACCTGCTCGAGATAGTACCAGAAGGCGCCGCGTCTTAACCGTGCGGCTATCGACGGAAAGCGCTTTACCGTGACGCCGAGCGCGCTTTTCAGCACGTCCTCATCGATATTTTCGGTAAGCGTGACCGACTGACGGAAGACGCTCGACCAATTTCTGCGTCTTGCCGCGGGATATATTTTCGCCGCGTTGTCCAGACGGACCCAGCGGAGCTGCTTTTTAGCCTTATCGGACATCGCGTACCTCCGTTACATAATTCGCAGTATTATATCACGGTCGCTTATTTTTGTCAATAAATCGCACTACTGTTTACATTTCCGTAACACTATGATATAATGTCGGCAACGACCTTGGGGGGTATTTTATGAAAAGGCTGATATTTTTAGTTATTGCAGCGCTTTTGCTCGTCTCATGCGGCGGGCAGACGTCGAGCGACACGTCGGACGGCGTTTTGGGCGGAGCGAGTCTTGATTCCGTCGTCAGCGCGGGCGAGGACTCGGCCGTCGGCGACGAAGTAAGTGACGTGACGAGTGACGTGACGAGTGAAGAAGCGCCGATTTTGAGCAAGGGCGAAATGCTTGCCGAATCGCTTTCGCTCGAGGAAAGGATCGGGCAGATGCTGCTTGCGGCGTACCCCGACGTGAACGCTGCCGAAACGGCGCAGAGGTATCATCTCGGCGGTTACATCATGTTCGGGCGCGAATTCAAAAACAGCACGCCTGAGGAAATAACAAGCAATATTGCGTCGATACAGTCGGCGTCGGGGATACCGATGCTCTTCGCGGTCGACGAGGAGGGCGGCACGGTATGCCGTGTCAGCGCCTACACGCAGTTCCGCGAGAGTCGTTTTTTATCGCCGCGCAGTCTGTTTGAAAAGGGCGGACTCGAGGCTATCGAAGCGGAGGAGCGCGAAAAGGCGGCGCTTCTGTCGTCGCTCGGGATAAACGTAAATATGGCGCCCGTATGCGACGTCACGACCGACAAAAGCGCGTTTATGTACAAGCGGTCGTTGGGGCAGGACGCCGAGACGACCTCGGAATTTGTAAGAACGGTGCTCGACGCGAACAAAAACGCTCGCGTAGGCTGTGTTCTGAAGCACTTCCCCGGATACGGCAACAACGCCGACACGCACGTGGGAATAGCTATTGACGAAAGGAGCCTTGACGAGCTCGCAGGTCGCGACCTTATCCCCTTTCAGGCGGGGATCGATTCGGGCTGCGGCGCGATCCTCGTGAGCCACACCTTTATCAACTGTCTCGACCCCGACTACCCCGCGACGCTTTCTGTCGGGGTGCACGAATATTTGAGGAACGAGATGGGCTTTGACGGCGTTATCGTGACCGACGACCTTTCGATGCAGGCTATAACCGACCTGTACGGCGAGGGCGAGGCGGCGGTGCTTGCCGTGCTTGCGGGCAACGATCTGCTCTGCTGCGGAAGCATCGAGACGCGCTATCAAGCCATACTCGACGCCGTCAACAGCGGACGTATCGACGAGTCTCTTATCACCTCTGCCGCCGCAAGAGTGCTTCAATGGAAATACGAGCTGGGGCTTATAGCAGAATAACACCGAAAAATACGGGAGAGAGGCGCAAGCTCTCTCCTTTTTTTATCGCCGAGGCATTGCAAAGTGACGAAAAAAGGTATATAATGAATGTGTATATATTTCGGAAGGAAAATTAACGAATGAAGGTTACGTTAAAAAATCTGACAAAGATATTCCCCAACAAAAAAACAAAGAGCGAGGTAATCGCGGTAAACAACTTCGATTACGTCATCGAGGACGGCGAGCTCATCGGGCTTTTGGGTCCCTCGGGCTGCGGCAAATCGACGACGCTGAATCTGCTTTCGGGGCTTCTCGAGCCGACGAGCGGCAGTATTTTCTTCGGCGACGACGACGTTACGATGCTCCCTGCCGAAAGCCGCGGGGTCGGCTTGGTTTTCCAGAATTACGCGCTTTACCCCCATCTTACGGTTCTGCAGAACATCACCTTCCCTCTCGAAAACCGCAAGGGCAAGGACAAGCTTTCCAAGGAGCAGATGGTCGAAATGGCGACAGAGGTTGCGCGTCTCGTGCAGATAGACGGTCTGCTTGACAGAAAGCCGAGCGAGCTTTCGGGCGGTCAGCAGCAGCGTGTCGCCATCGCGAGAGCGCTTGTCAAGAAGCCACGCATCCTGCTTCTCGACGAGCCGTTATCCAACCTCGACGCAAGGCTGAGGCTTCAGACGCGAGAGGAGCTTCGCCGCATTCAGAGGTCGACGGGCATCACGACGGTATTCGTCACCCACGACCAGGAGGAGGCGATGTCCATCTCCGACAAGATAGTCGTAATGAAGGACGGCGTCGTGCACCAGACGGGCGCGCCGCAGGAGGTCTACGACGATCCCATCAACTACTTTGTGGCGACCTTTTTGGGCACTCCCCCCATCAACTGCTTCGACGGCTGCGTCAAGGACGGCAAGATCAGCATAGGCGACGAAGCGATCATGGACTGCGCGGGCGTTTCCGACAGAGAGGTCATCGTAGCCATTCGACCCGAGGGATTTTCGCTCGACGGCGACGAAAAGCAGGTATTCACCTGCGAGCTGAGCCGCGTCGAGGTTATGGGACGCGATATGAGCGTCGTTGCGATGCACGAAAAATGCAAGAGCCCGCTCATCCGCGCGATAATCGATTCCGACAATCTCAAGAATCTCAACGGCGACAAGGTCGTTTTCGGGCTCAAGCCGCACAAGCTATTCATTTTTGAAAAGGAAAGCGGAGAACGCATCCGCTTCTGATACGGTGGGTATATGAAATTCAAAAATCTAAAGGCATGGCTGTATCTCCTGCCCGCGGTGCTGTTTCTGGGCGTATTTATGCTCTATCCCCTCGTCGACGTTATAATCTACTCGTTCGAGGAGGGCTACAACTCGGCATCGCAGACCTATTTCGGGGTCGGCGGATACAATTATCAATACGTGCTGAACGACCCGTATTTTCTGCAGGCGCTCAAGAACACGTTTATTCTCGTGCTGATAACCGTTCCCCTCTCGACGGCGCTTTCG
The DNA here is from genome assembly GCA_017563195.1 of Clostridia bacterium. Classification (GTDB taxonomy): domain Bacteria; phylum Bacillota; class Clostridia; order Oscillospirales; family CAG-382; genus Coliplasma. Next base: position 6,230 of record JAFXDO010000024.1, read on the forward strand.
CTCGTCATATCAGTGGCGTTAAGCTCGATAAAGAGGCTTCGGAGCTGGTTCCAGACGCTTTACTTCCTTCCCTACGTTACCAACACGCTGGCGGTGGGTCTCGTTTTCATGATACTCTTCGATCAGCGCTCGCAGGACTCGATAGGGCTTATCAACACGCTGTTATCCTACGTCGGTGTCGACCCGATCGACTTCATCAACGGCCCATACTGGGCGAAGATGCTGGTGCTTTCGCTTTACACGGTATGGATAGTAATGCCCTTCAAGATACTTATTCTTACGAGCTCGCTCGCATCGGTCGACGAGATATATTACAACGCCGCGAAGGTCGACGGTACCCCGAGATGGCGTGTCTTCACCAAAATCACGCTTCCGATGATATCTCCGACGCTGTTCTATCTCATCATCACCGGCTTCATCGGTGCGTTCAAGGCTTATTCCGACGCTGTCGCGCTGTTCGGCACGAACCTGAATGCCAACGAAATGAACACGATCGTCGGTTACATCTACGATATGCTTTACGGCGACTCGGGCGGATTCCCGTCCTACGCGTCGGCGGCGGCAGTCATTCTCTTTATCGTCGTGCTTACCATCACCGTTATCAACCTTCTTGTAAGCAAGAAGAACGTTCATTATTAGGAGGCTTATATGGATTACGAAAAGATCAAAAAAGCCTCTGCGAGGCGGGATATCGCTTTAAAGACGGTGATCTACATCTTCCTCGCGATATGGGCGCTGATAGTGCTTTTCCCCTTTTACTGGATGCTTTTGACCTCGGTCAAGAGCTACGGCTCGTACGACAGCGACTGGATGAGCGTCATCCCGTCAAGTCCTACGCTTGAAAACTACAAAACGGCGTTTTCGGCGGTGCCGCTCGGCGGATATTTCGCGAACACGCTGATATTCACGCTTGCGACGACGGCGATCATGCTGTTCGTCACGGTCCTTGCGGCTTACGCCTTTGCACGGCTCGAATTCAAGGGCAAGGACCTTGTATTCACGCTGTTTCTTGCGCTGATGATGATACCGACCGAGCTTGTCGTTATCACCAACTACGTGACGGTCACCGAGCTTGACCTGCGAAACACCTTTGCCGGTCTTATACTTCCCTCGGTCACCTCGGTATTTTACATCTATCTGCTGAAGGAAAACTTCGCGCAGGTGCCCGATGAGCTTTACTATGCCGCGAAGGTCGACGGCACGAGCGACATCAAGTACCTTTTCAAGGTGATGATGCCGATCTGCAAGCCGACCATCGTGACCATCACCATCCTCAAGGTCATCGAGTGCTGGAACTCCTACGTATGGCCGAGGCTGGTCACCGACGACCGCGCCTACTTCCTTGTTTCCAACGGTATTCAGGAGATAAGGGAAAGCGGCTTCGGACGCGAAAACGTACCTGCGATGATGGCGGCTGTCGTCGTCATTTCGGTGCCGCTCATCGTGCTGTTCCTCATCTTCCGCAACAAGATAATGGAGGGCGTTTCGAGAGGAGGCATCAAGGGATGAAAAGATTTCTTTCGTTTTTGCTTATCCTCTGCTTCTTTATACCCCTTACCGCCTGCCACGGCAGCGAGGACAAGAAGGAGTTCGTCATTCCCGACAATTTCGACACCTCGCGCAATTACGAGATATCGTTCTGGGCGAAGAACGACTCGAACCTTACTCAGGTCGCCATTTACAAGCAAGCCATTGCCGATTTTCAGGAGCTTTACCCGAACATCACCGTCAATTTAAAGCTTTACACCGACTACGGCAGGATCTATAACGACGTCATCACGAACATTCAGACCGACACGACGCCGAACGTCTGCATCACCTACCCCGACCACATCGCTACATACCTGACGGGCGAGGACACCGTGGTTCCGCTCAACGGTCTGTTTGCAGACAAGAAATACGGCTTGGGCGGAAGCGAGGTGCGCTTCGATGCCCCCAAGCAGTCGGAGATCGTGCCGCAGTTCCTCGACGAGTGCGAGTTCAACGGATATTACTACGCCGTGCCCTATATGCGCTCGACCGAGGCGTGCTACGTCAACAAGACCTTCGTCGAAAGGCTTGGCTACACCCTGCCCGAGACCCTCACCTGGGATTTCGTATGGGAGGTCAGCGACGCGGCGATGAAGAAGGACGAAAGCGGCAAATATATCGTCAACGGTCAGACCGCGATGTTCCCCTTTATCTACAAGTCGACCGACAACATGATGATACAGATGCTCAAGCAGAAGGACGCTCCCTATTCGACCGTCTTCGGCGAGATACAGATCTTCAACGAGACCACGGCGGAGATACTCGAGGAGGTCGCAAAGCATTGCGAGCTCAAGTCCTTCGACACCTTTAAGTACACGGGATATCCCGCAAACAAGCTCAATATGGGTCAGTGCATCTTCGCCATCGACTCGACGGCGGGTGCGACCTGGATGGGCTGTGACGCACCGCTTATCGACGTTGCCGAGGAAAATATGGTCGAGTTCGAGACGGTGGTTATGACGGTACCGCAGTACGACCCCGAAAACCCCGTGATGATCTCGCAGGGGCCCTCGATGTGTATCTTCAACAAGGAGGATCCGCAGGAGGTGCTCGCATCGTGGCTGTTTATGCAGTTTATGCTGACCAACGAGGTACAGATAAGCTATTCGCAGACCGAGGGCTACGTCCCCGTCACCACCAAGGCGCAGGAAAGCGACGAATACGTCGATTATCTCTCACGCTCGGGTGAGGACAACGAGCTTTATTACAAGATCAAGCTCGACGCGGTCAAGCTGCTTATAGAAAACACCGAAAACACCTTCGTCACTCCCGTCTTCAACGGCTCTGCGTCGCTTCGCAATGCGGCGGGCGCGTTGATCGAGTCGGTCAACAAGGACATCCGCGCGAAAAAGACGGTTGACCGTGCGCGCATCGACGAGCTTTTTGAAAGCGTCGAATCGCTTTACAGGCTCGACCAGATCAGCGCAGGAAACGGCAAGATAACCTTCGGTCGTCTGCCCGACGGAGCGATCGCTCTGATTTGCGTTCTCGCGATTTCCTGGGTTTTGATAGGTATTTATGTCGTTGTAAACAAAATCAAGAAGAAAAAGTAACAAAAAATCTCTAAGAATTACATTGATTTGTACGAAAAAAACGATATAATTAAATTAAATTTTTGCATATGCAAAATAAAAAAAGGAGAAATATTGACATGAAAAAGCTTATCGCTATGCTTTTGGTTCTTACCATGGCACTCGTATTCGTTGCTTGCGCCGGCGGCGACGACAATTCCTCTGCTGCCGACTCCTCCGCTGCAGATTCCTCTGCCGTTGAGTCGAGCGATGCATCCTCCGAGGCTTCCTCCGAAGCTTCCGACGATTCCTCTGAAGCTTCCGACGATTCCTCTGCTGACGTAGAGGTTGTTCCCGAAGGCGTTATGACCTTTGAAGAATACCTTGCTGCAGAGGTTGGCACCGAGGTTACCGTTGAAACCTACGTTCAGGCTAACCAGAGCTGGTGGAACGACTCCATCGTTCTTTACTGCCAGAGCCCCTACGGCGCTACCTTCATCTACAACCTCGCTTGCACCGAAGAGCAGGCTGCTACCCTCGTTGCAGGTACCAAGATCCGCGTAACCGGCTCCAAGGCTGAGTTCGACGGTGAGGTTGAAATCATGGACGCTACCTTCGAGCTCGTTGAGGGTGCTGACACCTACGTTGCAGAGCCTATTGATCTTACCGACAAGCTCGGCACCGAGGAGCTCATCAACGACATGAACAAGCTTGCTTCCTTCAAGGGCCTTACCTTCAAGTCTCTTGAATACAAGAACGGCGAGCCCGGCGACGACATCTACGTTACCTTCACCAAGGGTGATGCTGAATACAACTTCTGCGTAGAGGTTTACCTCACCGGCACCGACAGCGACGTTTACAAGACTGTTGGCGAGCTTAAGGAAGGCGACGTTGTTGACGTAGAAGGCTTCCTTTACTGGTATCAGGGCGCTAACCCCCACATCACCAAGATCACCGTTGCTGACGCTGAATAATTGATTTAGAATCAAACGTAATTAAGGGCTACCTAAAAGTAGCCCTTTTTTCTTGCATTTTTTCGACAGATTTAGTATAATGAAGCAAATGTTTCGGATTTTTAACCTTTTTTTAACCTTTTTGTGTTAAATATAATCGGATTATGCTATGAATCGGAGGTGCTTGCAGTTGGCAACGAAGAAAAAGGAGAAATGGCTGAAGTTCCGTCACAGGGTCGTTAGGAACCTTGCCTGCGCACTCCTTACCCCGTACACCCGAATCAAATACGGCTTGAAGACCGAAAAATTCAAGGAGCAGGGTGACAGGCAGTATCTCATCGTGCTCAACCACACGACTCCGTTCGACCAGTTCTTCGTCGGTATGTCGTTTAAGGGTCCGATATATTATCTTGCGACCGAGGACATCTTCTCGAAGGGCTTTGTTTCGACGCTGATCCGATATCTCGTCGCGCCGATCCCCATAAAGAAGCAGACGACCGACATTGCGGCGGTGCTGAACTGTCTGCGAGTTGCCCGTGAGGGCGGCACGATCTGCATCGCACCCGAGGGAAACCGCTCCTACAGCGGCAAGACCGAATATATGTCCCCCACCATCGCGTCGCTTGCGAAGCGGCTCAAGCTTCCGGTCGCGATATACCGCATCGAAGGCGGCTACGGTGCACAGCCGCGATGGAGCGACGTTGTCCGCAAGGGCAAGGTCCGTGCGTACGTTTCCAAGGTCATCGAGCCGGAAGCTATGGCGGCTATGTCGGAGGACGAGCTTTTTAAGGAAATAGAAAGCGGGCTTTTCGTCAACGAGGCGGTTGCCGACGCGACCTTCCGTCACAAAAAGCGCGCGGAATACTTAGAGCGTGCCGTTTACGTATGCCCCTACTGCGGGCTTTCGGAGTTTGAAAGCAAAAACGAAAAATGCCATTGCAAAAAATGCGGACGCACGGTTATTTACGGTGAGGACAAAACCATCAGCGGCGAGGGCTTTGAATTCCCGTTTAAGTTCGTGAACGACTGGTACGAATACCAGAAGGACTTCGTGAATGCGCTCGACACGCGCGAGCATTGCGTGTCTCCCCTCTTCGTCGACAGTGCGGATATGTCCGAGGTTATCGTTTACAAGAACAAGAAGGACCTGATGAAGGGCTGTGAAATGAAGCTTTACGGCGACAGGATCGCTATAAACGAGGGTACCGAAAACGCAAAGATTTTCCCGTTCGATACCGTCACCGCAGTATCGGTGCTCGGCAGGAACAAGCTCAACGTTTACTTTGAAAACCGCGTATACCAGTTCAAGGGAAGCAAATCCTTCAACGCGCTTAAATATGTCAATATCTATTACCGTCACAAAAACATAACCAAAGGAGACGAAAATGGAAAATTTTTGGGACTTTAAGGTCTGGGGCACGATGCTCTTATTCTCCGTGCTTCTCGGCAGTCTGCTGGTAGGAAATATAATGAAGAAGGGCATCCCCTTTCTTCGTAATTCGCTCATCCCCACGTCGGTCATCGGCGGCTGTGTGCTTATCATCATCGCGGCTGTTTACAAGGCGATCACCGGCAACGTTATGTTTGACACGGCGGCGTTCAACGGCAGCGGCACCGCAACGCTCGAGGTCATCACCTATCACGCACTCGCACTCGGATTCATCGCAAGCGCGCTGAAGAGCTCGGGCGGAAAGCTGAGCAAGCAGCGTGCGAGCGAGGTGTTCAACACCGGCGTGACAACCGTTGCGACCTATCTGCTTCAGGGCATCTTCGGCTTGGGCATCTGTCTGCTCGTCGCAAAATTCTTCATCGACGGATTCCA
>JAFXDO010000025.1 GCA_017563195.1 Clostridia bacterium
CGAAAGGAAGCTGAAGGACTTCTGCGTCCACTCGATAAGCTTATTCATATCGACGTAGGCGTTGCCCTCGCCGAAGGAGTAGTGATAGTTGTCGTTTTCGTCGCGGGTCACGATCATACCCGTCGCGCACATTACGACGTAGATATAGGTCCTGCCCTCCTTCTGAGTCGCGGTGAGAAGGCAGTAGTTTCCGCTCTTGTTGAGCTGACCTGCAATAAGGCCGATCGCGGATTTATTCAAGAATCCGTCGATGGTGTAATTGCTCTTAAGGTAGTTCTTGTTTCTTACCGTGGCACTGCCGTTGAAGAAGAAGGATTCGACGTCGGACAGCTTCACGAGCTCGTCGTAGCGGTAGAACGCCGCCGCGATAAGCGCCACCTCACGCGGGGTGGAGGTCTGATTGGGAGCGTCAAGCCCCGTCGGGTTGACGAAATGAGTATTGGTAAGACCTAACGACTCGGCCTTCGCGTTCATCCTGTCTACAAATGCGGTAATTCCGCCGTCTAAGTATATTTCACCGAAATGGCAGGCAAGCGCCGAAACGGCGTCGTTGGCACACGCGACGAGCGTTGCGCTGAGCAGGTCCTTCGCCGAGTAGATGCTTCCGACCTTAAGTGCCATCATGGGCACGCGTACGTCGGCAATATCGCCCGAGTTATCGATCGCGGTCTGTGTGACCGTAACGTTCACCTCGTCGGACTTGAGGTTGCGTTCCTTAAGTATATTCTGACGACCATACACGCCACAAGCTTGGTCGCAACCGTGGGTGCGACGCTTTCGTCGATACGGTCGGCATACAGGAACTGATCGTCGTCGATACAGTATGCAACCACGGCGTTGCCCGAGGTGATACCGGGGTTATCCGTAACCGTGTCCGACGCGTCGGACGAGTCCTCTGCAAGCGACAGCGTCGGCAGAAGCGCGGTAAACATCATTATTAAAGCAAGCAGCAGAGCGGCTTTGCGGGTAAATTTCATATACAGTTTCTCCTTGCATTAAGAAGGTTGACAGCATCTTTCTTATCGCTTTCCACCTGAGCTTTAAGCTCGTCAAGCGACGAAAAGCGCTTTTCGTCCCTTATGAATCCTATGAATCGGGTCTCGATGCTTTTTCGATAGCAGTCGCCCGAATAACCGAAGATATGGGTCTCGCAAAGCGGCGATGCCTCTTCGCCGACCGTAGGCTTTACCCCCACGTTTGCGACTCCTCCGTATTCGATCCCGTCGATAACGCAGACCACGGCGTAAACACCGTATCTGAGAGAAGCAAGTGTATCGGGATATTTTTGGTTGACCGTGGGAAAGCCGAGGGTTCTGCCGAGCTGTTTGCCACGCACGACCTCGGCGGAAAAGGAAAACTCGCGTCCCAACAAGGCGTTTGCCGACGCAACCTCGCCGTCGGAAATAAGGCGGCGTATCTTGGTAGAGCTTATCGGCTCGCCGTTGCAAAGCTCCGCCTCCGGCGTGACGACCGTCACACCCTTATCGCAAAGCAGCGATTTTATAAGCGAAACGTCACCAAGACGGTCCCTGCCGAAGCGGAAATCGTATCCGCATACGATGACCCTCGCGCCAAGCGCCTCATACAGCAGGCCGCGCGCGAAATCCGACGCGCTTACGTCCTTGAGCCTGCTGAAAGCGACCGAATAGACCGTATCCACGCCAAGAGACGCCAATATTTCGTATTTCTTTTCCTGCTGTGCAAGCAGCTTTGATCCCGATTTGGGACTGTCGTCGGTGTCAAAGGTGAAAACGGCGGAAGCAAGCCCGCGCTCCCTCGATTCCGAAACGAGTCGGGTTATCATCGCACGGTGCCCGAGATGCACTCCGTCGAAGCCGCCGACGGCAATGGCACAGCCGCAGGTATCCTCAGCCCGCTCGCGCAGACATATCTTTTTTACTTCGGTTTTAAGAAATTCTTTCATAACGTTAATATAATACCCGTTTTCTTCCTCTTTGTCAACTTCGAAAGGTATATTTTTACAACTTGTGCAAATAATATTTTCCGAATAAACAAGGACGGTGTCAGGTATGGATCAAGAAAACAAAAAATTCGATTCGGTTATACTCGCAGGCGGCTTCGGCAAGCGGCTCGCACCGCTGACCGACAGTCTCCCGAAACCTATGCTTCCCATCTGCGGTACAAGCGCATTCGAGCGAAATGTGGCGCTTTTGCGCAAGAACGGCTTTTTAACGACCGCCGTAACGACGATGTATCTTCCTGAAAGGATAGAACGCATAAGGGACGAGGGCATCGAGTACTTCCGTGAGGACGTCCCCTTGGGAAGCGCGGGTGCCGTCGCAAGGCTCAAGGGGAGGACCGACGATTGTCTGCTGATACTTTCGGGCGACGCCGTGTGCGATTTCGACCTGAAAAGGGCAAAAGCAGACTTTTTGAAAAGCGGCTGTGAGGCGGCAATGGTGCTTTGCCGCACGAAGGATTCGGGAGAATACGGCTCGGTCTGCGTAAGAGACGGCCGTATAGTCGGCTTTTGCGAAAAGCCGTCGGTAAGAGACACGCTTTCCGACCTTATCAGCACGGGTATTTATTTTATCAAAAAGAGCATCGTCGACCGCATCCCCGACGGCAGGCAGTACGACTTTGCACACGACCTCTTCCCCGAGCTGCTGAAGCGCGAGATCCCCATTGCGGGCATCGAGCCAATGGGTCATTGGTTCGACGTGGGCTCCTTCGGCGATTATCATCAATGCAATATGTGGATGTCGGGCGGAGAAAGCTGTATCGGCCGTCAGGTGTCGGTCCACCCGAGCGCGAGGATCGATCACAGCGTCGTTATGAACGGCTGCACCGTCGGAAACAGCGTGCTGAGCGGCTGTATCGTCGGCGAGGGCGCGGTAATCGGTAACGACTGCGTTGTTCCGCGCGGCTGTGTCATCGGTCCCGGTGCCGAGCTTCGCGACGGGAGCGCGCTTGCACCGGGAAGCATAATCCAAACCGGCGAAACGGTCGTCGGTGATGCCTACGTCGATTGCTTTCCCAAGCCGAAATGCTGTCTCGAGCTCGGCGACGACTCGGTGCTCGCGAACGAGTGCGACGACGGATATTTCGTCCGCTTGGGCAGAATGCTCGGCGGCGACGGCGACGTTATCGCGTTTGCCGAGGGGAGCGGTGTGACCCTGCCGAGGGCGTGCATGCTCGCCTGCGGCGTATCGGAATCGGGTAGCGGCTGTACCGTCGTTTCGGGCGGGAACGCATCGGTTGCGGCATTCGCGGCGCAGGAGTACGGCTGTAAGACGGCGTATATCTTCAAAAGCGGTGATTGCACCGAAATAAGGCTGTTTTCGTCGCGCGGGATGCCCTATTCGCGTGAGGAGCTTCGCGCGCTGTCGGCAAAGGTCCCCGAGCCCGTCGAGCGGGCGGGTTCGGTCTACCTGCTTCCGCACGGAGCGCTGATAAAGCGATATCTTCGCTATCTCCGCGACAATATCCGACTGCCGTCGAAAATCTCGGTATCCGACTCGTCGGAAAGTGCGTTTTTGCGCGAATGTGCAGAGGAGCTTTCGATCGAGCGGGACAAAAACGGGGTCAGCTTCTGTCTTTACGATGACGGCAGTAAGGCGTACGCCGTCACACCCGACGGCAGAAAAATCTCCTATTGGCAGCTTATAGCCATATGCTGTATATTCGGGAAGCGCCGCGGTATCATTCTCCCGAACGACACCCCCGATTCGGTCGAGCGTATACTGAGGCGTCATTCGGTTGACGTGGCGTTTTACGGCGACAACGAGTCGGACGTACGCACGCTCGCCGAATCCGACAGCCTACACCGCGACGGTACTCTGCTTGCGCTTACCGCTGCCGAAATATCCGAACGCACCAAAAAGACGGTTGCCGAGCTTGCCGATACGCTTCCTCCGTTTTCGATAGTGACGCGCTCGGTCTACGCAGACCGCGACAGAATGTGCGCCGTCATTTCAAGCCTGCGCGAGGGCGGAACGTCGCGCTGTGCCGGCTTCGATTTCGGCGAGGGCAGAGTAAACGTATACGCGAGCGCGGCAGGCAGATTCAGGATCATTGCCGAGGCGGCTGACAGCGAGACCGCCGAAGAGATCGCACTTCGCGCCATAGATAAGCTCAACACGCGGGAATAACGCGATATTTCCCGCAGCAAAAAAGCCGTCGCAGGTTATCTCCCGCGACAGCTTTTTTATTACCTGTTTAATTGCTTGCTTCCGAGCTTACGTCCTCGCTCGAGTCGCTGCCCGATTCAACGTCGGAAGCGTCGGGGACAAGCGAGCTCGTGTGCTCGGTCTCGGTTTCGGCATCTGCGCTTACCCAGATGACAGGGCGAACCGCAACCGCATCATAGTCGACCGCGAAGCCCTTTGTCTGCACGCTGCCGTTAAAATGAACGTATGCCGCACTCGAATCGACACTGCCCGCATCGCGGAGCCACCACCAGCAGCTTTCCTCCTCGACACGCGCGCCCTTGGAGACCGCGTATTCGGTCGCCGCGCCCGCGCGCCAAGAGTCGTATTCGTAATACCTTGCGGCTTCCTCGGCAGAAAGAATGGTGACGAGTCCGTTTTCGCCCTCCTTGACCGATGCCTTTTCGTCTTCGCTGAAGGCGTTATCATAAAACTCGCCGTTGAGAAATGCGTTAAGCGAGCTCGTCGCCCAGTCGGCGGAAGCTCTTTCGTTATTATAGGGAAGCGTGTCGATGCAGTAGCGTGAGATAAGCAACAGCTTATCGTCCTGCTTTTCGAGTACTATCCATTCCAACGTTTCGGCACCGTCCTCGGTGCTGCCGTTCTGCTCGTAGCTTCCGAAAACGACCGCGTCGCCCACCTCTGCGTCGGACATCTTTTCCTTGACGACGATGATCTGCGAAGGAGCATCGCTGCTTTCATCGCCGAAGGACTGGGTAAGCGAAACCTCGCTTTCACCCTCGCCCGAGCCGAAGGAGGTGAACAGATAGGTCATAAACACGCCGATGGCGAGCACGAGAATGAACGCGAGAACGATCGCAAGCCAAAGCGGAATGGGGTTTACCGTCTTTTTCTTTGCCATATCGGTCACCCTTTATTCCTCGTCGGGGATAACGGCGGCACCGCGCCAGCCGGTCACCGAACGGATCTTTTTGTAAAGCAGACCGCTTGCACGAACGCTTGCACGGACGTTGGGATGGCCGTTTGCACCGGTTTCGGATTCGTTGCCGAACACGGTGTCAACAAAGAGGAAGTGGACCTTGGGATCGGTCTTTGCTATTTCGCGGACGGTCTTGCGGAGCACGTCCTTGTAAAGCTGACTCATCATACCGTACATCCAGACGATCTGCGCCTCGGGATAACGTGCGCGGACCTTTGCAATGAGAGCCTTTGCCGCCGATGCGAATTCATCGTCGGGAGCGGGACCGCCGCAGTCGTTGGTACCGATATTGATGACCACGACGTCTGCCGTCCAGCCGTCGTTGCATTCGCCGCCGGTGCGGGAGATATAGCTGCAATATTCGCCTGCCTTGACGTCCTCTCTGTCACCGTTGCAGTTGCATACGATGCCCTTGCCCGAAATCGCGATATAACGCGCGTCGGCGCCGAGTCTGTCGGCGGTCATATACGCATAGCCGTTGGTGCCGTCCTGCTGGTAGGTGAGATAGGTCGGGTCGGTGGGAAGACCGAGCACGCCGTAGCCGCAGGTGATGGAGTCGCCGATAAATTCGATCTTGCGCGGGCTGTTGAGGGGAGGCTTGCGAAGCGATGCGCCGGGACCAAGAAGGGTAACGGTATCGAAGCAAAGCTTGGGCTCGCCCTCGGTAACCTTAAGCACCTCAACGCGGTGACGCTTGTTGCTCAGCCCCTCGACGATAAGCTTTTCGCTTCCGTTCACGACAGCGACTCTGCGGCTGTCCTTGCCGTCGATAATGATCTTTACGTAAGCGGGCGCGTCGGCGGAATATGCACCGAGAGAGATGATAAAGCCGGTTCCCGTAAAATTAAATGCAAATCCGCTGTTCGTCCAGTCAAACGCGAGCATCGAATCAAGCTCGGTGTGTCTGCCGCGGATCCTTATCATTTCGTTACCTGCGAGTTTAATCGGCTCGCCAACCGCAAAAAGACTGTTTTTCATGATTCTCATCCTTGCAATGATTTATGTAAGGATGATAACCCATATTTGTGAACATTTATCTGTTAATGTTTTAAGCATTTGTAAACTTCACAGAACACAAGCGGACATACCGAAAGCAAAATCGAGACCGCCCATTGCGCAGGAGTCAGCGCTGTCATTCCGAAAAGGCTTGCCGCGCGAGGGATGAGAATTACCGACGACTGAAGCGCAAGGCAGAAGAAAAACGCAGCGAGCACAAATGGGTTTCTTTTGGCATCGCCCGAGAAGATGCTTTTTTCGCTTCGCAGATTAAACGAATGGAAAAGCTGTGACACACCGAGCACGAGGAAGCACATCGTCCGCCCGACGCCGAAGCCGCCGAAGGCTTTGCCGATAACGAAGGCGGTTATTGCGAGAGTTCCGATGAGGATACCCTCGAATATTATTCTCAGCGTCCGCTCGAGCGGAAACAGCGGAGAATCGGGCTTTACTGGCGGGCGCTCCATAACGCTGTCGGGCGCACGCTCGAGCCCCAAGGCTATCGCGGGAAGCGAGTCGGTCGTGAGATTGACCCACAAAAGCTGTATCGCAGTAAGCGGCGACGGAAGCGAGGCGAGAATCGCAAAGAAGACGCAGAACAGCTCGCCTATATTGCAGGAAAGCAGGAAATGCACGGCTCGGCGGATGTTTTCATAGATACCCCTGCCCTCCTTGACCGCCTCGACGACCGTCGAAAAATTATCGTCGGTGAGTATCATATCCGCCGATTCCTTTGCGACCTCGGTACCGCTTATGCCCATTGCACAGCCGATATCCGCACGCTTGAGCGCGGGCGCGTCGTTGACCCCGTCGCCCGTCATCGCCACAACGTAGCCCTTAGACTTCAGCGCCGACACGATCCTCAGCTTGAAGCTCGGCGTTACTCGCGCAAATACGTTGCATTTTTCGACCGTCCTCAGAAACTCGCGATCGCTGAGGTCTCTTACGTCGCGCTCGGTCACGACCGTCCCGTCGCGCCCGACTATGCCGATCTTCCTTGCTATCGCCAGAGCAGTGTCGGGATGGTCGCCGGTTATCATTATCGGGCGGATACCCGCTTTTTTGCAAAGCCTTACCGATTCGAACGCCTCGGGGCGGGGCGGATCGTATATGCCGCAGAGCCCGATGAGGCGGAAGCCTCCCTTCAGCGGCTCAACGGGTCGCGTCGCGCATTTGTAATAGGCAAAGCAGATCACGCGAAGGGCGTCCGCCGTCATTTTCGCCGTCTGCTCGGATATCTCGCGGCGGTAAGCGGGACAAAGCTCGGCTATAACGTCGGGTGCGCCCTTGATGTAAACGGCGTATCCGTCGCTGTCGCGATGCACGGTGAGCATATATTTTTTTACCGAATCGAATGGAATCTCATCAAGCCGCGGATATCTCGCACGGATCGAATCGGGCGACTCGACGCACGCGGTAAGTGCAAGCTCGGTCGGCGAGGAATCGTTATTGCACAGCGCGAAGGCGAGCTTAAGCAACGACTCGTCGCCGTAGGTCGCCGAAACCGTCATTTTGTTGCAGGTGAGCGTCCCTGTCTTATCCGAGCAGATTATCTGTGCACAGCCGAGCGTCTCGACCGCGGGCAGCTTCTTCACGACCGCCCTGCGGCGAGCCATGGTCTGCACGCCTGCAGAAAGCACAACCGTCACTATTGCTGGAAGCCCCTCGGGAATTGCCGCCACCGAAAGCGATACCGAGGTCATAAACATTTCGCCGACGTCCATGCCCTTGATAAGCGAAAACACGAAGATAACGACGCATATTCCTATCGTAAGGTTGCCGAGCAGCACGCTGAGCCTTGCAAGCCGCTTTTGCAGCGGTGTTTTTTCGCCCGACGCAGTTATCATCTCAGCTATCTCGCCGACACAGGTGCGCATGCCGGTCCTGACGGCGATCGCCCTTCCTCTTCCCGAAATAACGTGCGAAGAGGTAAATACCGAGTTGACCGCGTCGCTCATTGCACAATCCCGACCCACGCTTGCGCGGTGGTCCTTCATAACGCCTGTCGATTCACCGGTAAGCGCCGATTCGTCAAGCAGAAGCTCGTTCGAGTCGATTAGCCGCGCGTCGCAGGGGACTATGTCACCCTTTTCGAGCAATATCAGGTCGCCCGGCACGACGTCGGCGCTCGGTATCCTCTGCGCTCGACCGTCCCTTACGACGCTCGTTTCGGGCGCAGTCATCCTCTTAAGCGCCTCAAGCGCCCTTTCCGCACGGTTTTCCTGAACCACGGAGATGATGCCGTTTATCACAACGATCAGCAATATTATTATCGGGTCGGCGAACCCCTCTCCCGAAATATACGACGTCGCGAACGATATTGCAGACGCAATGAGCAAAACGACCGTCATTCTGTCACAAAGCGACTCGAAAAATTTCCGCAAAAAGCCCTTTTTCTTCTCGTGCCTCAACTCGTTTTTGCCGTATTTTTCGGTATTTTTCAATACCTGAGCGGTGCTGAGCCCCTCTCCGCCCGAGTCAAGAATCGAATAGAGCGTCTTTAAATCCTCACCGTACCACATCGTTTATCCTATCCTTTCTATCTCTTTTCTGCATTTATAAAGTAAAAACAAATTCGGGAGCGTCATCAAGGCGTTAAGCACGTCCGACAGCGCCCACAGCACACCGCCCGACGCGAGCACCCCGAGCGCGGCGGCAAGCGAGAAAGCGATCCTGTATACCCAAAGCGCAACGCCGTTTTCGGGAAAAAGATAATCGATACAGCATTCGGCGTAGTAACACCAGCTTATCACCGACGCAAAGGCGAACACGGCGGACAGCACCGAAAACAGCAGAACGCCTGCCCCTCCCGCCAACGCAGAAAACACCTCGCGCGCACCGTCGTTCCCGCTCGTAAGCAGGGCAAGCGCGGTAAGTGTCGACACGACGAAGGTGTCGAAAAATATCTCGAATATCCCCCACTTTGCCTGAACGTCGGGGTCCGTTTCCGACGAGGTCGCGTGGGCAAGCGGAGACGAGCCCATACCCGCCTCGTTCGAAAACATACTCCTTGCAAAGCCCTCACGGACGACGTGTGCGAGCATCGCGCCCGACACCCCGTGTCCTATCGCCGATATCCCGAACGCCTCTTTTACAATCTTCCCGAGCACAGACGGGATCGCACCCGCGTTAGACGCAATGACGGCAACGCATATGAGCAGATACACGGCAGACGCGGTCGGAACAAGGAAAAGGTTGATTCGCGATATCCGTTTTCTGGCGCCGAGCACAGCAGCCGCCACAACACCGACGCAGACAAGCGCGCACACAAACGTCGGCAGCCCCATGCCCTCGAGCAGACCCGAAACGCTGTTTATCTGCGTGAGATTTCCGGTACCGAACGATGCGAGCAGGCATATAATGCAAAATGCAACGGCAAGCCCTCCGTACCCGAGCTGTCCGAGACGATACGGCGCGCCGCCGAGAAAGCCCCTTTCGCTCTTTTTTCTGCCGTTAAGCGCGATCCTTACCTCGGCGTACTTAAGACCCATACCGAAAAACGAGCAGACCCACATCCAGAAAATGCTGCCTGCCCCGCCCTCGCTTATCGCATACCCGACTCCGACTATACTGCCAATACCGACTGTTCCGCCCAATGCCGTCGCGACGGCGGCGAGCGGAGAAATGCCGTCCCCCCTATGTGAAAGCAGGCTCCCCAGCGTGTCGCGGACCGTGGACGCAACGGCCCTCGGTCGATAAAAGCCGCTCCTTAAGGTAAAATAAACGCCGAACGCGGCTATAAGGAAAACCGTCGGCAGTCCCCAAACTATCTGCTTTATCAGATACAACGAATCAACCCCGATCGATCAATGCTTTGTACAATATATAGGCTTGACCGTGGCTTTATGCCAATATTGACTTTTAAAGCGTTATGTGATATATTTAACGTGTATTTCAATTTGAAAGGAATCGGTGACGGCTGTGGCGGAAACCTGCTTTAAGAAATCCTTTAAGGGCTATGATACGGCTCAGGTCGATGAATTCATCATCAATCTCAGCGACACCTACGAAAGAAACGAAAACGAGCTTAACGAAATGATCCGCACGCTTGAGGCGGACAACGAAAAGCTCAGGGGCGAAATAACGCGTCTGCGCGATTTTGCCGAGACCACCGCGCGTGAGCACGAGGAAGAGCTACGGAAAAAGCATCTCGAATATGAGGCGCTTTGTGCCGAGATCGGCGAAAAAATGGTGGTTGCCGACAAGCGCGCCGCAGAAATAATCAAGAACGCCGAAAAGGAGGCGAGCTTGATAGTTACACAAGCCAAGCAGAGCAGCGAAAACGAGGCGAGAGCCATCCGCACACGCGCCGAGGAGGACGCCGCACGTATAATCGAAGAGACTCGCGAAAAGTGCGACGGTATCTCGAAGGCGGCTGAGGAGTTCCGCGAGCGCCAGAACGAAATGAACCGCTCTATCGCCGAAACCGAAAACAGATTTGCCTCGGCGCTTTCAAAGCTTCGCGAGGATATAGGAGACAACGTATGAATATAAACGAAGCCGCAAAGGCTTATTTTGAACGCGAGGACGTAAGACAGTCCGCGATAAACGATCTTGCCGAAATAATTGCCATCCCCTCGGTTGCGGGCGAGCGCGACGGCATCTACCCCTACGGAAGGGTCTGCGCGCAGGCGCTCGACAAGGCTGCAGAGCTTGCGACAAAATACGGCTTTACCGTTGAAAACCACGATTACCATTGCATGAGCGTGCTTTACGGCGACAGCGAGACCGAGATCGGCATGGTCTGCCATCTCGACGTAGTCCCCGCGGGCGACGATTGGAGCGTCGAGCCCTATGCGCTTACCGTAAACGAAAATCTTCTTATGGGCAGAGGAACTCACGACGACAAGGGTCCCTTTATCCAGAGCCTTTACACCATGCGCTTTTTCAAGGAAAGCGGCATAAAGCTTCCCTATACCATAAGGCTTATCCTCGGCAGCGACGAGGAGGTCGGAAGCTCCGATCTCGAGTATTTCGTAACAGTCCGCAAGCCCCCGATGTTCTCGTTCACGCCCGACTCGGAATTCCCCGTTTGCATCGGCGAAAAGGGCATTCTCACGGTCGAGGTCGAATTCCCGTCCCTGCCCGAGGGCGTTGACGCGCTTCGCGGCGGTACCGTATCGAATGCGGTTCCCGGCAAGGCGTTTGCGATCGTAAAAGCCGATAAGGAACTCGAAAATACCGAAAGCATCACGGTTCACAAGGTCGAGGCGGGATACCGCATCGAGGCGACCGGCAAGGCTGCGCACGCGGCTATGCCCGAATCGGGTGTAAACGCCATCAACCTGCTTTGCGAATATCTCGTCGGAAACGGCATTGTCGAAAACAGCGGCATCGTTCCGATAATCTCGGCATCCACCGGCGAATATCTCGGCAAAACGCTCGGCATCAACGCCGAAAACGACGATTTCGGATACCTTACCTGCGTGGGAAGCGTCATCAAGGGCGATCCCGGTAAGACGGTTCAGTGCTACAACATCCGTTATCTCCCCGAAACTCCTTATCAGGAAATCGTCTCTGCCATTGAGCGTGCGGTCGCACCCTGCGGCGGCAAGGTCACCGTCACCTCACAGTCGGACGGATACTTCGTTTCTGCCGACGACGATAAGATAAAGGCGCTTACCGAGGCGTGCGAAAGCGTGCTCGGCATCGAATGCAAGCCCTACACGATGGGCGGCGGCACCTATGCACGCTGGCTGCCCAACACGGTCGCGTTCGGCTCGGCTATCGAAAGCGAGCGTCACTATCTCGGCGACGAGCGCGGCGGTCCTCACCAGCGTGACGAATACATTTCCGAAAAGGAATTCTTCGGCGGAATGGAGATCTATTCACGCGCATTGTCCAACCTTGCGGGTATTTTGTAATTTATAAGCTCGTAGGGAATCTCCTTTGCAATATTTTGCTTTAACACGGCGTCTGCTTCTATAATGCAGACGCCCTTTTCTTCGTCGAAATACACCTCGCTTTCCGACGAAAGAACCTCGAGCCCAAGCTCGTACAGGCGGTCGGAGAACGCTTCATAGGCGATCGACTCGGCAACGGGATGCGATATTTCAAGCTCGATCGGACGGTATTCGGTATAGGTGACGTAGGTTTCCTTAACGGGAAGCTCGATGAACCCGAAAAGATACACCGTCCGCTCGCCCGAGACCGAATCGAAGTACTCGTAATCGCTTTCAAAGCCCGAAATCGGCGGTATTTCCCTGCCGAGCACCGAAAGAACCCGCTTGGTCTCGCTTCTGCCGGTGTAGGATTTCGTCACGCGGGTCAGCGGGATCTCGGCTTTGAAATGCTCGTTCACGGCGGCGTATACCACCCCGCTCGCGTGAGTCGGGCGGTAGCTCCCGTTCCTGCCCTCGATGAAGGAGTTGATAAGCAGCTCACCCTCAAAAACGGCGTCGCCCTCGCTCACCTCGGGTGTGCCGTTGACGGTATCGACGTCGAGCACGATGCCGTCACGAGAGGCGACGACGTTGTAAAATCCGCTTCTGTCGATAACGTCGGGAAGCTCCTTCCTCTCGAGCACCGAGACGTGAAGATGCGTGCCGTTGATGCTTATCGCCGCGGAGGATAGCGGCTTGAAGGACATCAGCAACCTGTTCGATTCATAGGAAACGTCGATGCTCGGGATGTAGCTCCCTACGCTTATCCCGCATTCGGCAAGCGCCTGCTCTATCTCGGTCTGCGTCACGTCGGCATTGCCGCTTACCGTTATCTTCCAAACGAAAAGCTGTGAAAAAAACATAATGAGCATCCCGACCGCAAGCCCCAAAAACAGCCCGTAGCGTCTGCGATACCGCGCAAAAACGAAGGGTAGCCCGCGCTTTTGGAGGCATTCAAGCCGCACCGACGATTCCCTCGCGAGGTCGACGACCCCGTCAGCCGAAAAAATCGAGCAGCGAAGTGTAACGCATTCTCCGCTTACCTTGTTTCCCCAAACGGCAATTTTATTTTTTGCAAGCAGGGTCGCAAATCGAGAAAAATCGCGTCGGTCGGTCTCGAAAATACATTCGCCGAACAAAAAATGCAATATACTATATAAATTCAACCCGATCTATCCTCCCGTCAACAGCCATTATCCCGTCGCTCAGATGCCTGAGCCGAAGACCGCTTCCCTCGACCGAAAAGCGATATTCGTCGTTGGAAAGCACTATTCTTCCGTCGGAATAATCCTCTATTCTGCAGTACCCCTCGGCAAGCAGCAGCTCACGGCCGCGAAGCTCGATATAGGTCGGGGACACGCTTTTGAACAAATCCTTTATCCAGTTCATAAAACAACTCACCGCTTAAATATACTCGTTTGGGAGTGATTTTATGAGACCGAGGCGCTTATTCTCGCGCTTGCTCGATATCGCATTGATTTTTTTGTTCGTTTATCTGCTTGTCATCCCCGAAAAGACAACAGAGTTCACGCGAGAGGCGCTTTCGTTCTGTGCAGGCTCGCTCATCCCTTCGCTTTTTGCCTGCATGGTGCTTGCGAAATGCGTCGTTACCCTGCCGATAACCGACAGGATAGCAAGTCGGCTCGGAGTCGGAAGCGTGGTGTTTACTATCGGTCTGCTTTGCGGTGCACCGATCGGAGCGAAGCTTGCCGTTTCGCTTTACGAAAGCGGACGTATCGACAGACGCTACGCAGAATACCTCGTTTCCTTCTGTAACAACGCGAGCGCGTCGTTTCTGGTGGGATTTGTCGGAGCAGAGCTGTTCGGAAGCGTCGCAGTCGGGATAAGGCTGCTTCTGATCCAGATGATCTCCGCACTTGTCGCGGCTACGGTTATGCGATTCGTAATTTATCCTAAAGGGCTTCTTCCGAAATTCAAATACGACTCCGGCGAGCGGGTCGGGCTTCGCGAATCGATCGCGGACGGAGCGGCAACGATGATCAATATCTGTGCCTGCGCCGTGTTCTTTATCGTTATCGGCGGCGCCCTGTCGAGCCTGCTTCCGCTTGACCCGATCGGCGACTCCGTGATGCGATCGTTGCTTGAGTTCTCGTCAGGCTGTGCCGCCGCTTCAAGGCTTACGTCGAACGCGTACGCCGTAACCTCGCTCGCGATAGGCTGCGGCGGCTTGTCGGTAGCGATGCAGGTAAAAAGCGTCGTCGCGGGCAGGCTTTCGATAAAGCCCTATTTGTCGGGCAAGCTGATTTCCTGCGGAGTAATGATGCTTTTGACGATTTTAAGTTGACAAACCGTCAAAAATGGGGTATATTACTTATAAATCGACAAAAGGGGGCAATGCAATGAAGAAGCACGACGACGTGGAGCATATCTGCGCCTACTGCGAAAACGCCGTGATAATAAGAGAATCCGACATTTGCATATGTAAGCTTGTCGGTGCGGTAAAGCAGCAGGACAGCTGTAAGAAATTCTCGCTCGACCTTTTGAAGCTCACCCCGATGCCGCGTAAGCTTCCCGAGGACGACACGGTATTTTTCGATATATAAAGCAGCATTTTGTCAAAAAGCGTCCGAGTATAATTTTTTTGACATTTTTCCAAAAAAGGCTTGACAAATACGAATATTCGTGTATAATAACTCTTGCGCGTTCGGCAAGACCCTCTTACAACGAACGCAACAAAATAATATGCAGCTGTGGCGGAACTGGCAGACGCGCACGTTTGAGGGGCGTGTGGGCAACCGTATGGGTTCAAGTCCCATCAGCTGCACCAAAAGCGAAAAGCACCCATCAGGGTGCTTTTTGGTTTTGTTATCGAGGGGACTTGAAGGGCGATAACAAAACGTGTCGGGGACACGTTTTGTTCGCCACGGGTTTGCGAGCGAAGCCGCGTGAGCATTATGGAATAATGCGGCAAGCGGCGACAGCGAGCAAAAAGTCCCATCAGCTGCACCAAAAGCGAAAAGCACCCATCAGGGTGCTTTTTGGTTTTGTTATTGAGGGGACTTGAAGGGCGATAACAAAACGTGTCAGGGACACGTTTTGTTCGCCACGGGTTTGCGAGTGAAGCCGCGCGAGCATTATGGAATAATGCGGCAAGCGGCGATAGCGAGCAAAAAGTCCCATCAGCTGCACCACGAAAAAAGTCACTTTTTCGGTGTCTTTTCTGTTTTTAAAACGACGATTCTTGACAATTCCAAGTCGCTATCATATAATATTTGAAAGCGATTACTCGGAGGTGACAATATGAAAACTGTAAAATGCGGAAAATTTGAAATAGCAATCGACACAGAACAAACAAATAAATACTATCACGAATTCAACCCAAACAATAATCAGGCAAATCGCAATTTCCGCGAATATTGCAAAAACTTAGGACCCGAGGAAATCGAATTTTTCTCTTCGCTCGGTATTATTCCCGAGTGCTGTAACGTCGAGCCGTTTTGGATAGAGAATGGCATTTTGCTTGTAAGTGGTTTTTATTTGATTTGCGGCGAGTTCATTGAAGTTTCAGACGAAACACCCGAAACACACATAGAAAGAATGTTAAATCCCATGTTTTACGTTGGTGATTTCAGCTTCTGCTTCCTCGGCGACAAACTGCTTTCTAACCTATATCCTTATGATATACCGGCAGGTTTCATCTGTCTCCGTTTCACCGCCAACACAAAATGGATGCTTAACGAAAAACCTTTATATGATTATGGGCATTATATCACTGAAACGCGCAAAAAAATTGCCGAAAATACCAACAGAACCAAGGAGAAATACAAAGCCCTGTTTTCGGATATCGGTGCGCAATACAGAGAGCTCAGAGCGGATGAAATCGACGCTTACAGAAGCTCTTGGATTTCACAATATGCAAGTGAAAATGAAGCGATTGACGAGCTCGAATTGCTTTGTAACGTCAGACTTTGGCATATTTTCAGTTTTGATCGCGTCACGGGATATTCCGAACACGATGCTGCAGACTCTGCATTTGACGACATCAACAAAGAAAGCTGTGTCTTTATGACAAACGATTTGAATGTTTATGCGTTCGAACTCAAAAATGCGCACAAGCTGACGTCGTCTGCGCTCAGAGGAATCGACAAGTACTCCGATTATACCGTCACAGCATTTGACTTTTCATGGACATATTCAAAAACTCACGAAGAGGAAATGCAAATAGGACCTTACTTTTACAAAAAATACTGAAATTTATAAAGACACCAAATGGTGTCTTTTCTGTTTGGGTCGGCGCTTGTTGAATTTTCCTTGAAAATTGCTCGCAAGATACAATCCTAAGGACGAAATCGATTATCTAACCAAAAAGCTCGGGAGCGCAAGCTCTCGAGCTTTTTTGATCATTGATGCTTGTTAATCCTCGGAATAGTGCTCAAACCTCGAAAGGATATCGAGCGCCTCCTTGTCGTTGTTCGCAAGAACACTGACGGCGATCATACGGCCATCCTGCTTGCGTACGCAGAGATACTGGACGTAATAGTCCTTCGATTCGATCCTTACGGTACGGAAGTCCTTATCTGCGATCTTTATGTCGGTAATATCGTCGATAGTGATGTTGAGCTCGACCATAAAGTCGATATCCATCCTCATATCGTCGATGACTATCTGAAGATATTCATCCTCGTCGCCGATGCCCGCGCCGCTGATATTCTCAAACAGCACGACGAGATTTCTGGCGTCCTCAACATTACCGACGCAGAGTCCGCAGTCGTTACGGCTGTCCTCGTAATCGGCATACTCGCTTTCGGGCTGATTGGGCCAATTTTCGGGTATTTCAAGCTTGAATTCAGCCCACTCGTTGTAATAAACGCCGTCGACGAGCTCGCCCTCGGTGTAGCCCGACATATTGAATATACCGCCTATCGCGAGGACCGCGGTAAGGATTATCGCCACACAGCCGAGCACGATAAGCGCGATCTGACCCGGCTTCATCTTCGCCTTGATCTCGCCCTGATAGGGCACGTAATTGTAGGGATTGAAGCTTGACTGCTCTGCTATGGGCTCAAAATCGGTTCCGCCGCAGACGTCGCAGACGTACATATCGTCGGCAAGCGTCTTTTGGCAATGATTACATTTTTTCATAATATACTCCTACTGATCAAGCCTTTTTCTTTTTGCCGAAAACAACCGCCAACACAGCCGCACCGCCGAGCACTACCGCCGCGCAGACGATAATGATTATCGTGTTTGCATTGATGCCGCCCTTAGCGACAGCATCAGCCTCGGGAGTGACCACCGAGATCTTTACCGGCTGGCTGTATACGACGTATTCGCTTCCGTCGGTCGTCTTGGTCTTGTAGCTATACATTACGGTCGCATCGCCGAGCTTGTTTGCGTTTATCCTGCCGTTTTCGATAGTGACGAATTCGCCGCCCTCAAGAACGGTTACGGAGAGACCGTCGGTTACCGCAATTTCCTCGCCGCCGTAGGTGAGGTAGCTTACGCCGACGTCGGCGCTTTCGCCCTCAACGATCGAAATATCGCTTGCGTTAAGGCTCTTTACCATATTCTTGACCCACTGCATATCGTCGGTCGTGATACCGTCGCAGCCCGAGAAGAACGCAAGGTTATTGCTTGTCGCCGTGTAGGTCCAAGGCCAAACCGTCATACCTCTGTCGGTTACAGCCTGAGTGTAATAGTTGGTTGCGATAGCGTTTGCGGGGTTGATGGAGCTGTTGAAGTTCTGTGCCTGCTGGAGCGATGCCCAGAGAGAATCAAGCGCATCCTCGGGGGTGGTGGCGCTTCCCTTCGCGCTGTGGAGATAGCCGGTTGACATACCGGGGATCTCGGTCTGGGTCGCCTTAAGGAAGTTGTTGCTGAAGGAGATGACGTCTACCCTGTCCTCCATGCCGTATTCCTTGATGATATCGCAGGTCGCCTTGATATTATTGACGTTACTGCCCTTGAATTCGACGAAAATGCGGATATCCTTATCCTTGAATTCATCGAATACCTCGCGGAGCGTGGGGACCTTTTCGTCGGTCGCGCTCGACTTATCGTTGCTCTTTGCGAGAATGAATTCCGCCTTGACCTCCTCAAGCGTCATCTGGTTGACGGTCTTGGTGCCGGTGTAGGTCGTGGTGCGGTTAAGAGTTGCGTCGTGCATTATGATGATCTCGCCGTCCTTGGTGATCTCTACGTCGACCTCAAAGACGTCTGCACCGTTTTCGTATGCCTTGATAAAGCTCGAAATCGTGTTTTCGGGTGCCTGCGACGGGTTACCGCGGTGACCGATCATAACGGGTGTGCGGGTCATCGAATTTGCGGTGAAATACTTATTGACGGTTTCTGCAAGAGCCTTGGAGTCGCCGGAAATAATACCGTTTGCACCCGAGGTGACGGCTCTGAGCACCTCAATATCATAGCTCTCGCTGCCTGCGTCGGCTTCGATTTCCACCCAAACCGCAACCGCAAGCTCCTGAAGCTCGGCAACTGCCTGACGTCTTGCGTCCTCGCTCTTGATAACGCAGAAGGTCGCGGGAGCAGAGCGCACGCTGCGGCGAATTTCGTCCGCGGCATCGGAGCTGAGGTCGCCCTCGGGAAGGTCGAGGATAAGACCGGTTCTTACGAAGGGCTTATTCGTCCTCATATTCTTGAGCATCGCAGGGTCGGACGAAATGACCGTCGCGTCCTTGAGAAGCGTTTTGTTCATCGAGCTGTTGACCTTCTTTACGTCGTCCATCGTGTCGATGATAAAGGTCGGGATCACCTGCTTGGCAACGCATTTTTCGATTACGGGAACAAGGTCCTCGAAATCCGAGGTCTTAACGGTGATGATTCCGGGCGATACGGTTTCTGCATCCAGAAGCGCATCGAGCGCGGAGGAATCGGCCCTTTGTACGTTTGCGATGGGGTTGACGAGGTTGAGCTCGTCGTGCGCGTTGTTGATGAGAGTCAATACTCTTTCGGGACGTGTGGGCTCGCTCTTCTGAACGGCAACCTTGATACTCTTAACCGAAACGGTACCGCAGTTCATCGTGATGCCGATCATACCCTTTTCGTAAAGCTTTGCAAGACCGCCGATAATACGGCTGCCCGCAAATACCTCTTCAGTGCCGTTGATATTGTACTGAACAGTCTTGCCGAACGCCGAAACGTTCAAAACGTTGTACTTGGTTTTGAGCGACGCGATCTCACCGTCGGTCTTTACGGTGACGTTCCAGTCGTTGTTTACGGTACGCTCTGCGAATTCGATACCGCTGCCTGCGGTGGTGTTTTCGCGGACGCACATATGGTAATAGGGATAATAATTGTTGTTTGCATTCTGGATACGGTATACAAGACCGAACCAGCGCGAGCTGTTCGCCGTTTCAAGCATCTTGATCTCGGTGCTGATAGAATAATCGCCGAAATCGCCGAGCCATTCGGGAAGCATAAGTCTTACGTAATCGTTATTCAGGTTACCCATAACGAGCGCGCCGTCCGCAAAGGTATAGAAGCTGTCAGCAGCGTTGGTGACGTAGCCCTCCGCCTTAAGCTCGGCAATGCTCGAATACTTCGAAAAGTCTACCTCGAAAAGGATATGCTCGGTCTCGTCCTTTTCCTTGGTCACGAAATAGACGTTTGCCTCCTTATCGCCGCTTTTTGCGGTATAGCGGGTCACGCCCTTTATATCGGATTTCGCCTCGGTCACCGAAGCACCGTCGGCGTCAAGCCATTCGACCTCCTCGGCATCGGCACCCGATTCAAACTGCACGAGGTAGTCCGACAAAGCGACGGCTTCGCCCACGTCTGCGGTAATAACGGGATTGGTGAACGTAATGATCTGCTTATCGTCTGCGCCGAGCGCGCTCATACCGAACGCGGACAGCGTAGTGCAAAGCACCAGAATAGTGAGAAGCGTACTCGTTATCTTCTTCATAAAATTACTCCTTCAGTTCTGCTTTCGAACCATTTTATATTCGTCGTAGAAGCGGTAATACCTGCATCCGCCCGACGAGCGGTAGAACTCGACCATTTCGTCCTCATCAAGAAGAGCGTCACATATCAGGTCGCCCGTTTCTTCGTCGATGCGTGCAAATTCACAGCTTTCGCAAAGTGCATCAGTACTCATAATCCACACAGCTTCTGCTTTCGCGCCTGTCCTTTATGAATTCGACGACAGCCTTGTGAAGCGGATGCTCGATATACTCCCTGAGTCCGTCCCAGTCGTTGAAATCGCATACGAGCACGAGGTCGTAGTTGGTCGGATCGGCGTTTTCGGAATTAACGCGAACCGACGTGCTTACAAGCGTGGGGACCTTACCGCGGAGGTCGTTGAGCATAAGCTCGGTCGCACGGACGTTTTCCTTTTTGGTCCTGCCCTTAGCCTCGGGAAGGAACTTGAACATTACAATATGCTTTACCATTATTCGAATCTTCCTTTCAGAGTGTTGTCGATATCCGCGTTACCGCCCTTGACGACGGCATACCAGATATATTTACCCTTTGCGGTGAACACCGCGGTCTTGAGGGGTTCGGTATCCATCGTGGGATATGCCTTCGCGTTTTCTATTTTAAGATTGATACGCGCCTTGAGGAAGAGCATAAACTTTTCGGCGTCGGCACCGTCCTTCATTTCGAAAATGCCGAATTCGCAAGGGTTTATGGGCTTGGATTCGTCGATATACACCGCGTATGCGGCAACCTGCGAGAAGTCGGGCATCTCAGCCGCGTCGCCGTAGTAGGAGCGGATAAGGTCCTCGTCGAGGTATTCGCCTGCGACGGTAGACTTCGAGGAATAACGCTTGCCGCCCGAAAGCGAATATTTTTCGATGATCGAGCCTGCTTCGGTCTCGATATCGAGCGTTACCGCCTTTGCCTCTCCGCTTTCACCCTCGGCACCGCTTTCGCCGCTGACGCTGTCGCAGGCACAGAGCGAAAATGCGAGCAATATCGCCGCAAGAATAAGAAATGCGCGTTTCATGTTGTTTCTCCTTTAATACATTATTACACTTAGCATTCTAAACTATTTTTTCCTCTCTGTCAATGACCCGACAAGCATTTTAATACTTTTTACCTTTTAAAATAAATCTATAACATTTACCGTATATAATCCGAAAAAGCTCTTTATTTTTTTACAAATGTGTGTTATATTTAGTTGTTGACTTTCGAAAGGAGCGGTGGAATGGTATTTTCTTCCCTCATTTTCATATTTGCATACCTTACTGTAACGTTGGCGCTTTACTATATTTCTCCGCTTAAATGGCGCAACACGGTACTGTTCATCGTCTCGCTTGCCTTTTACGGCTGGGGGGAGCCGAAGTACATCGTATTGATGCTGATATCGATACTTATCGCATACGTTTTCGGCTTCTTTATCGAAAAATACCGTAAAACGAACAAAAGGCTCGCAAAGCTGTTTCTGACGGTATCACTGCTCGGAAATCTTTCCTTCCTGCTGTTCTTCAAGTATTACAATTTCTTCGCAGTTAACATCGGCTTTGCAGAAATATCGAGCCTGACGCTTCCCGTGGGTATTTCCTTCTATACCTTCCAGATAATGTCCTACTCGATAGACCTTTACCGCGGCGAGGTCCCGTTGGCGAAAAAATTCGTGCCCTTCGGCACCTACGTCACGCTGTTTCCTCAGCTCATCGCAGGTCCGATAGTAAGATACAAGGATGTTTGCGACCAGCTTGAGGGTCGCAAGGAGACCTTCTCGAAGTTCGCCTCGGGCGTTCACCGCTTTGTGACCGGTCTTTCAAAAAAGCTGATCTTGGGCGACTCCGCCGCGGCTGTGGCAGAGCTGCTTGAGTCGTCGGCGACCTTCCAACCGACGGTTGTAGGCACCTGGCTGGTTATGATCTGCTACACCTTCCACATCTATTTCGACTTTTCGGGCTATTCCGATATGGCGATAGGTCTGGGCAGGATGCTCGGCTTTGAATTCGTTGAAAACTTCAATTATCCTTATATCGCAAAAAGCATCACCGATTTCTGGAGGAGATGGCACATCACCCTCTCCACCTGGTTCCGCGAATATATCTACATCCCTCTCGGCGGCAACCGAGTAGGCAAGCTTCGCGGCTTTCTGAACCTTGCGACGGTCTGGTTTCTCACCGGATTCTGGCACGGTGCCGATTGGAACTATGTCATATGGGGCGTCTACTTCTGGCTGTTCCTCGTTATCGAAAAGGCGTTCCTCGGCAAGCTTTTGAGCAAGCTTCCTATCCTCGGGCGCCTGTACACTCTCGTAATCGTCGGCTTCGGCTGGATGATATTCTTCCACACCGATCTTTCGGCGATCCTCGCAAGCGCAAAGCAGCTTGTCGGCATCGGCACGGTATTTGCAACCGCTTCGGTCGGATACGAGCTTTTGCGTCTGATCCCCTTCCTTGCGATATGCCTTATCGCCTGCACTCCGCTGCCGAAAAGGCTCTGGGACAGAATGAACGAGCGGTTTGCCTTTATGTCCGCGGCAAAGCCGATACTTTCGATGCTTTTGTTCCTGCTTTGTGTGGCGTATATGGTGGATAACACCTTCTCGCCGTTCCTTTACTACATATTCTAAGGGGGTACGGATATGAAAAACAGATTTGAAAAGCTTACCGTTATCCTCTTCTGCTCACTTCTCGCGCTTTTATCGGTCGCCTTCCTCGTAATGCCCGACAGAGCCTTTTCCGAGCAGGAAAACCGCAATCTTCAGCAGTCTCCCGAGCTTACGAAGGACAGCTTCTTCTCGGGTCAGTTTGCAAAGGATATCAACGTTTATTTCGCCGATCAGTTTCCGCTGCGCGATCTGTTTGTCAGGATCAAGAGCGGAAGCGAGCTTGCCTTTCTTAAGGGCGAAAACAACGGCGTGCTCTATTCCAAGGATCAGCTTGCCGTAAAGGACTTTATGGCATACCGCTCGATAGCACAGGCTCCGATCGAGACCGACCGCATCTATCTCGACTCGGTACGGGCACAGACCGAGGCGGTCGAGCGCTTGGGTCAAACCCTTGACGTTCCGCTTGTTACGGTGCTTCCCCCTCGCACTATCGACATTGCCGACAGCGTATTTTCGTACGACCGACCCGACGGCGACGCCGTGTTCGATATTTTCGACGAGGTGCTTACCGAAAAGGCGGGATATATCGACGTGCTCGGTCTTCTTCGCCCCAAATACGAATCGGGCGAATACGTTTACTACAAGACCGACCACCATTGGACGACGCTCGGTGCATATTACGTTTACTGTGAAATAATGACTCAGCTCGGCAAGGCGGATTCGATAATCCCCAAGGACGAATTCGAAATAGAATACGTCCTCGACTTTTCGGGAACCACCGCCGGCAAGGCAAGCTTCCCGATATACGCCAAGGATACTCTCGAGCTGTGGCACCTGCCCGACGATAACGAATATCTCATCAACTCCGACGGAGTCGACGAAAACGAATTTTACGAGCGCGAGTTCCTCGACAAGAGCGATAAATACTCGGTGTTCTTCGGCGGAACCAAGGCGGTGACGACGATAACCCTGCCGGACGCCGACCGCGAGACCCTTCTTATTGCAAAGGACTCGTTTGCGAACTCGCTCATCCCCTTCCTCGCAAGAGAGTTCGACATAGTTGCCCTGAACCTCTCGAGCAGCACGTTTATTTCAACGTTTGCCGAGGTGTACGAGGCGGACGCCGTGCTGGTGGTCTTCAACGTTGAAAACATCATCACCACCGGCCATCTTGGAAAGCTTAAATAATTTTTGGAGGATATTATGAAAAAAACACTTTTATTGGCGGTTGCCCTGCTTATGATCTGTACCGTTATCCTTGCCGCGTGCGGCGGTGAGGGAGGCGAATCGTCCGCAATCGAAAGCAGTACCGCATCTACTGCCGACAAGAACGACGCAAGCAAAAACGATTCCGACGCCGAAAGCAATGCAAGCGACGACAGCGGCAGCGTCAGCGATGACAGCGAAGGCAGCGAAGACAGCGACGTCGGTGACGACAACAACGACAACAACAACG